>NZ_CP076456.1:2709875-3010973 GCF_018866305.1 Arthrobacter sunyaminii | reverse complement strand
CACCGATGCCGAGAAAATACCACATGACGGACTGGCCGGAGAGGGCCATCCTGGTGCCGCCGGTGTCCGGTATAACCGCCAGAATCGCCACTGCGATCAGCGTGGAGGAAACGAGGATGATCGCCGGGATGCCGAAATAAATCCATTTGTTGAGCAGCTGCATGCGAGCTACTGCCAGCGGCCGGTTCATCGCAGCACCTCCAGATCCTTGTTGTAGGTTTCGTCCGAAGAACCGGAGCTTTCATTCGCTTTGAGGGTGCGCCGGACAATCAGCTGCTGCAGTGAGACCGGTGCAAGTTCCAGCCCCAGCGTCCGTGCAAGCTCACGGTCGTCCGCGGTCAGCGTGCTGTCCACCGTCACCGAGGAAAGTGCCCCGAGCGAGTCCCTGTGCAGAATGGGCCGTTCACCTACAAACCGTTCCACCGCGGCGGCGGAACCGGCGACGGCGAAGGCCGAACCTGTGACGGCATCCACTTCGTCATCCATAACGATGCGGCCGTGGTCGATCACGATCACATGTTCGAGCAGGTTTGCCACTTCGTCGATCAGGTGGGACGAAAGGATGATGGTCCGGGGATGATCGGCGAAGTCAGTCAGCAACCTGTCGTAGAAGAGTTGGCGTGCCACGGCATCCAAACCCAGATAAGGCTCGTCAAAGAAAGTCAGTTCGGCGCGGGAGGCCAAGCCGATGATGACTCCTACGGCCGAGAGCTGTCCGCGTGAGAGCTTTTTGATCCGGTGCTTCTTCGGAGCGGGCAGCTGGAAGTCAGCCAACAACACCTCCGCCAGGTCTTTGTCCCAGTTGGGGAAGAAGAGGGCCGCTGCGTCGAGGGCGTTGCGGATGGTGAAGTCCTCAGGGTATTTCTGCGACTCACGGACAAAGCACATTCGGGACAGGACAGATTCATTCTCGAACGGGTGTGCACCAAAGATCCGGACGTCCCCGGAGCTGGCGAACGCCTGTGCGGTGAGGATGGACATCAACGTGGTTTTTCCGGCGCCGTTGCGGCCCAGCAGGCCGTAAATGCGGTTGGCCGGCAGTGAAAGGGTCACGTTGTCCAATGCCGTCTCGTCTCCGTAACGGCGAGTGAGGTTGCGGGTTTCTACGACGTTCATGGTGCCGGGGTCCCTTCGTGTTCGGCGGCACTGCGGTGGATGAGTTCGGATAACTCGTCAATGCCGATGCCCAGCTTTCGCGCTTCGTCGGCGACGGGTTGGATGTACTGGCGGTAGAACTGTTCACGTCGCTTGGCCAGGACGACGGCGCGGGATCCGGAGGCAACAAACATTCCGATGCCCCGCCGTTTGTACAGGAGGCCCTCGTCGACCAGCAGGTTGACGCCTTTGGCGGCGGTTGCCGGATTGATGCGGTAAAAGGCAGCGAATTCGTTGGTGGAGGGAACTTGGGCTTCCTCCGCAAGGACACCGTCCAATATGTCGGCCTCGATGCGCTCGGCTATCTGCACAAAGATGGGACGGCTTTCATCGAAAACGTTCACGGATGCGGCCTGAGGGTCATGCCTGCCTCGGTTTCACGGAGTGGGATCAGAAAGCGCCTGATCTGGTTGCTTGGTTAGTTGGTGGTGTAACTAACCATAGAACCAGGATAGCCCGGTGGCAAGGGCTGAGTGACAGAATCCGGGCAGCAGAAAACCAGGAGGGTCGCAGAGAGCCCTCCTGGTGTGAGGTATCAAGGGGTGCCGTGGGGCATCAAAGGGGCCAACGGATGCCGGACCGGGTTTGCCGCCCGCCGGGGGGGGGCAGATGCGGCCGCCAGTACCTACTTCTTCTTTATCGGTCCAAACTTCTTTTTCGCAGGACCCGAATTCTGCTGCTTTCCGTGTGAATCATCAGCTGCGGCCGGCTTTGCCGCTTCGGAACGTGCGGCGGAGGATGAATCCTCGTTCCGTGTTTTTCCGGACTCTGCCTCGGTCCCGCTGCTTGCGTCGAGGACGGTGACCTTCGACGAGGCGGTTTCTGATACGGAAGCACCCGCTGAAGGAGTACCGCTTGAAGTGACGCCCTGCGGAACGGCAACCGCGGAAATGGCACCGGTGGCCGCCGCCGGGGGTTTGCCTGAATCCTGTGCGCCGTCTGTTTCGGATTTAGCAGGCACAGTCTCGATGGGCATGACCGTGACGCGTGAAGAGCCTGCGCTCACCGTACCGCTGACCGTGGGACCCTTGGCCGGAGCCGGATGGGAAGCGGGAAGCACAACTGCAGGTGCGGCGGCCTGGCTGGCTGCCGCGGCATCGGCTGCCGCGGCTTTTTCCGCAGCGGCGGCCTTGTAGGCTGCGGCACTTTCCGCCGCAAGGGCTTCGGCGTCGTCCTGCTCGGCCTTTTCCGCGGCTTCCTGCTCCAGAATGTCCGCTTCAAGGGTGGCGAGCATTTCCTCGGCCTCGGCAACCATTCCCGGGTTTTCGGCTGCCACACCGCGTACCAGCCACTGAGCGAGTGCGAACTCCGCGGAGAGGGCCGCCCGGCGGATCAGATGAGGATCAGGCGCTTCCGGACGTGCGGCGTTGTAAGCAGCATGCACGGCGTCGGTAAAGGTGGGATCGTTGGCGGCGATCAGCCAGGCAAAGTCGTCTGCCGGGTCGCCGATGCGAAGGTCCGTCCAGCCCGTGACGGCGCTGATGCGGCCGTTGGAAACCAGCAGGTTGTCTTCGTGCAGGTCACCGTGAACCACTGAAGGGTTGAAGCGCCACAGGGTGACGTCCTCAAGGGCGTGTTCCCAGCGGCGCAGCAGCACCGGGGGGATTTTGCCCGTGGTGGCGGCCTGGTCCAGTTCGTTGAGTTTGCGCTGCCGGAACTCGTTTGCCGAATAGCTGGGCAGGTCGGCGTCATTCACCAGGTCATGCGGCAGGCTGTGGATGGCGGCCATGGCACGCCCCACCTCGCGGGGCAGCGGCCCGCCTTCGGCTACGAGTGAATCAATGTCCCGGGTGGAACCGGGCAGGTGCGAGTAGACAAAAGTGCAGAGGTCACCCTGCCGTACGGTGCCGGCCACATAGGGCAGGGCAAACGGGAGCTCTGCCCGTACCGCCGGCACGAAGGCCCGCAGTACCAGGAGCTCTGTTTCCAGCCGCATGCTGGCATCGATGTGCTTGGGCGAACGTACCCGCCACTGCTTTCCGGCTTCGTCGACAAGGACGGCGGAGTCGAAGTCCGCGGCGTCGTCGGGGGAGCCTGCGACGCCGGTGGGGGCCAGCCCGGGGACGGCGGCGCTGGCCATTGCTGCCAATTCCATGGGGGTGCGTTTCACATCTTCAACCGTAGAGGCAGATGTGGTGCGAATAACCATAGGCTCACGGCGAGTCGCCGGATGCGTGAGCAATAACTCAGCCGGGCGGGTAGTCCGGGGGCGAACTACAGGTTGGGGGGTGCAAGTCAGTACGGTAGGAACATGAGCAGCTCAGCACCGGTAGCAGTTGTACCCCCATTAGGATTATTGCCGCTGGCCCGCACAGCAGTGGACCGCGGTTCGGACCGCCGTGTCGCCGCGGACCTCTTTGAACAGATCCGCACAAATCCCGCCACCCGCGTCATGTACATGGCCGGGGGCAAGGCCCTGATCAACAGCACCGAGGTGGTGCTCGCCCCGGTCGCGGAGACCGGATTCGGAGACGTGCCCATCTACCTTGGCCGCACCCTGGCGGACGCGCAGGAACCGGCAGGCACCGACGTCGTACTGGTGACTTTGGCTCAGGAAGATCCGCTGCTGGAGATCGACGGCGCCCGCTGGGCATCGCTGCGCGAAGTCGCCGTCCTCCTGGGTGAGCTGGACGCCGCCCTTTTTGTGGAGGCAGCTGCCGTCTCCAACTGGCATGCCGCCCACACTCATTGCCCGCGCTGCGGTGCCGCCACCGTTCCCGAGCAGGGCGGCTGGGTCCGCCGCTGCCCGCAGGACAACAGCCAGCATTTCCCCCGCACGGATCCGGCGATCATCGTGGCCATCACCGACCCGCAGGACCGCATCCTGCTCGGCTCGGCTGCCGCATGGAAGGGCAACCGCTACTCCACATTGGCCGGGTTCGTGGAGCCGGGAGAGTCCCTGGAAGCGGCCGTCATCCGTGAGGTGGCCGAAGAGTCCGGGCTGACCGTCCACTCTCCGCAGTATTTGGGTTCACAGCCCTGGCCCTTCCCCTGCTCCCTGATGCTGGGTTTCACCGCCCGCACCGAGGACACCGCCACGACACCCGACGGCGTTGAGATTTCAGACGTGCGCTGGTTCACCAGGGAAGAACTGGGAGAGGCAGTAGCCAGCGGTGAAATTACGATTGCCAGCGGGATCTCCATTGCACGGAATCTGATTGAACGCTGGTACGGAGGACCGATCACAGAACCGGAGGTCGAGGCGCAGGCATGAGCGGCGACACCGTTGAAGCCCGAATCCTCGCCGGACTGGATGATGAACAGCGTGAAGTGGCCACCTCCCTGACCGGCCCGCTGTGTGTCCTCGCGGGTGCCGGTACCGGTAAGACCCGCGCCATTACCCACCGCATGGCTTACGGGGTGCACACCGGCGTGTACAAGCCCCAGCGTGTCCTGGCCGTGACGTTCACCGCCCGCGCAGCGGCTGAGATGCGTACCCGCCTGCGGGACCTGGGGGCCGGCGGAGTGCAGGCCAAGACCTTCCACGCCGCTGCCCTGAAGCAGCTGCAGTACTTCTGGCCGCAGACCGTCGGCGGCCAGCTCCCGGACCTGCTCAGCCACAAGGCCCAGTTCATTGCCGAAGCCGCCCGGCGCCTGAGGCTCTCCACCGACCGCGCCGCCATCCGGGACGTCGCCGCCGAGATCGAATGGGCCAAGGTGTCCATGCTGACGCCGGAAAGCTATGTGTCCGCTGCCAAGGGACGTGAAGCTCCGGCAGGTTTTGACCTCATCACCATTTCCCGCATCTTCCAGGCCTATGAAGACGTCAAGGTGGACCGCAACGTCATCGACTTCGAGGACGTCCTGCTGATCACCGTGGGCATCCTGCAGGAGGACGAACGCGTGGCCGCCACGGTGCGGGACCAGTACCGCCACTTCGTGGTGGACGAGTACCAGGATGTGTCCCCGCTCCAGCAGCGGCTTCTGGACCTGTGGCTGGGCGGGCGTGACGAGCTGTGCGTGGTGGGCGACTCCAGCCAGACCATCTACTCGTTCACCGGCGCCACGTCCAAGCACCTGCTGGGTTTCCCGTCCCGGTTCCCCAACGCTCCCATCGTCAAACTGGTGCGGGACTACCGCTCCACGCCCCAAGTGGTGGGACTGGCCAACCGGATCCTTGCCGCCCGCACGGCGGAGGGGGAGCGCTCGCGGTTCGCTCCGCCGTGGCCCAAGCCGCTGGAACTGATCGCCCAGCGTCCGGCAGGTCCCGAGCCCACCTTTACGGAATGCGCCGACGACGACGCCGAAGCCGCCTCGGTGGCCGAACGTATCAAGGCGCTGATCAAGGACGGCGTGAAGCCCGCGGAAATCGCCATCCTTTTCCGCACCAACGGTCAGTCCCAGGCCTACGAGCAGGCGCTGGCCACGGCCGGCATCGGTTACCAGCTGCGCGGCGGGGAGCGGTTCTTCGCACGGCGCGAAGTGCGTGATGCCATGCTCCAACTGCGGGCAGCCTCGCGTTCAGTGGGCAACGAGCCGGTGCCCCAGCTGGTCCGGGACATCCTGGTGTCCCTGGGCTACAGTCCTGAGGCTCCGGCCGGCGGCGGCGCCGTGCGGGAAAAATGGGAGTCGCTGGCAGCCCTGGTGGCACTGGCCGATGAACTGCACGCCAACCGCACACAGGATCCCGATGCCATCTTCACGCTGATGGACTTTGTTGCAGAGCTCGACGAGCGTGCCGCCGCGCAGCATGCCCCCACGGTCCAGGGCGTTACGCTGGCCTCGCTGCACTCCGCCAAGGGCCTGGAATGGGATGCGGTGTTCCTGGTGGGGCTGAGCGAAGGGCTGATGCCAATCTCCTTCGCGGACACCCCCGAGGCAGTGGATGAAGAACGGCGTCTGCTCTATGTGGGCATCACCCGTGCCCGGGAACACCTGCATCTTTCCTGGTCCACTGCCCGTACCCCCGGCGGCCGTGCCAACCGCAAGCCGTCCCGGTTCCTGGACGGCCTGCGGCCGCAGACCACCCGCGACCTGCAGCGCACTGTTACGCCCAAGGCTCCGGCACGGCGCAAATCCAGCGGCCCGGCCAAGTGCCGCGTTTGCGGAACCCTGCTCACCACCGGAGCCGAGCGGAAGGTGGGCCGCTGCGGCGAATGCCCGGTGACCTATGAAGAGAGCACCTTCGATGCCCTGCGGGAATGGCGCCGTGAAGCCGCGTCCGAGGCCGGGATTCCTGCCTTTGTGGTCTTTACGGACGCCACGCTGGTAGCCATAGCCGAGGACCGCCCGCCGTCGCTGAACCGGCTGGCAACCCTGCCCGGTGTCGGACCGTCCAAGCTGGAACGCTACGGGGAAGCCGTGCTGCGGGTGCTGGCGGACAACTAGCCGGCACATCAGCGTCACGTCACAGGGGTTTGCAGTCTCCGGCGTCGGGCGTCGGCGCGGAAACGCCTGCCGCTTCGGCCTCTTCGCGTTCCTGGTGCGCGGAAAGAATATCGGGACGCTAGCCCTCGCCCGGGTTCGAGCCGCGGCCGCGTCCGTAGCCCTGCTCCTCTGCGGATTGCGGGTGCCTGCCGTCTTCCAGCGGATGCCCGCCAGCCTGCGTGCGGGCGACGTCGGCACCGTACGGCGCGCGCGGACGCGGCGGGAGTTCGTCGATGAGCTCGTTCGCGGCATGGGCGAGGATGTCCCGCTGCAGCGGAGGAAGCGACAAAGAGCCGTTGATGTAGGCATCGACTTCGTACTCGCCCACAATGCCGCCGAGGCTGACGTACTGTATCCACACATCGGGCACGCACAGCCGGGCGTCGTCGAGCGCTTTCTTGAGCAACTGCCGCTGCTCCGGCTCAACTGCCTCGAAGACCATCTTCTGCCCCTAGCCGCGCTGTCGTTTCCCAACGCTCTTGATGACGTGCTCTGAGACGCTGGGCAGGATATTCGCCGCTGCGTGACAGAACACCAAAGACTCCTTCCCCCAAGGAGTAACCCTTGACCTTATCCCTGTCCCGGGTGCCGGGCCACAGGGACTTACGGATACTCGTGGTCGTAGATCTTCGTGGTGCTTTGGCCTGCGCCGGGTCCCGTGCGGCGGGCCCATTCCCCGCACAGCGCGCTGTACCACTCGAGCGCGAAGGCAGATGGATGATCGGAATCCAACTGGTGAAAAACCCGGTCCGTCAGGGCCTGCAGAGTGCGCTGGGGAAGGGCTGCCAGGGCCTCGGTGTCCAGCGGATCCGTCGGCAGGTCCATCCACGACAGCGCAGAGGGACGTTGGGCGGGGAATAGCTCGTGATGCACCCGGTGTGCCCGCGGGGCCGTTTTCGGTGCTGGGCATTGGGGCAGAAGATCCGGGCATTTGACCACGACTTCGGACTTGCCGAAGCCGGTGCCGCTGCGCAGAAGGGCAACAGCTTCCCGTTCGATGTGCCGTGCCCGTGTCAGGTCAACCGTGATCCGGTTTCCGTGGAGAAGGGCAGCGGCTTTGTGAACGATGGGAGGCAGGGCCTGGCAGCTTTCGGCCGTCAGGCAGCCCGATACTTGCAGGACCGCCTCGACGGGATCGGCATCAAGCTGGACGAGGACATGCAGTTTATGTTCCACGGGTCTCCAAAGAAGAGTTCCTGGGCGCACTGCTGAGCCTCTGCTATAAGCGTAGAAGGCCGACCTTGGCGGGAGCAAATCGGGAGGAACGGACGGCTGCGTCAGAAATCGAAGTGCGTCCGTGGCGCTCTTTCGCCCACTGAGGCCACCAAAAGAGCCGCCAGATCCCGGAGCTTTATGTTGCGGCGGCTGCAGGCGGACCGCAGGATGGTGAAGGCTTCGTCCTGGCCGCAGCGGTTCTGTCCCATCACGATTCCCATGGCCAGATCGATGGTGGTGCGGGACTCCATGGCCGCCCTCAGGTCCGAGGACTGCTCCTCCCTCGACGCCAGGCGTGCGGCGATGCGGAGCGGCTTGAGGATCCGGCGGCCGTACGCCTCGGCGCGGGAAACGGCGTCGGCATCGAACCTGTTTGGCCGGGCCGAGTACAGCGTGAGCCCGGCACGTCCTTCGGTGTCGAGATTCAGGGGAACGAAGATCAGGGAGCGCACGCCAAGCTGCTGCCCGACGTCGGCGTAGGCACCGCTGGCGGGGTCGTTCCAAAGGTCGGATATGTGCACGGTGGACTCTTGGCTCACGGCTGCTTTCGCCGGTCCCCGGCGAAAGGCATACTCCAGCTTTTCGACGGACGGGGGCGGCTCGCTGCTGAACCCCATGCAGACGGGCTTGCGGTCCCGGAGCAGGGCTATGGCGGTGAGTATCGGGTCGGTGTCCGTCGAAAAAGTCTCTGACGTGAGGACGGCCAGCCGATGCAGGAATTCCGGGACGGTGCAGCTCGAGAGAATGACGTCTTCCAGCCGGTCCAGCAAGAAGCTGTCCAGGGTCTCGGGTGATCCGGCATGGCTCTCGAACGCATGCCTAACCTCTGTATGCATCCCCTGCATCTGTTTCATTTGGTGGTCCTCTCCACCCCTACTGCCGTTACCGAGTGTGCTTATTAGTTGCATGCCGGTTCAGATGTCAGTCACTGGCCCGGCCCGGTGTCGGCATCAGAGGCGCAACTGTCGGGCCTGACAAAGGCGAATAGTGTTTTTCATAAGCAGGAACTTCAGTTCAAGGCAACGCCGGATAAGCCGGATGCCGTCTACGCACGAAAGCTTCAGGACTTGCTCGGCGGACAGGTGAAATCACCGTAGTAATGCAGCACGGCTTCCAGTCCTGGAATTCGCACCTGTCCGGCAAGCACCGACATCTATTTTACGGGATTGCGGCTGAGGAGACGGGCGGCAGGTGGAGATGCTCGCCGTCATGATCGCCCAGCTGCCCGAAAAGGTGGCCGGAGCCGGTGCCCGCCCGGTGTGGTCAGCAACGACGCCGAGAAAGCGCTAGGACGCCTGCGCCGGAGTGTTTTTCCGTTGCAGCCGGCAGCCGCACTTCGGGTGGAACGCAAGTCTTTTCAGGCCGGCATATCCGTCGGCCGCCCGCAGCGAAAGCACAGCGGACCAAGTCACCGGTTGCACCACGCCGTCCAGAAAGGACAGCACCTGGGCAGCAGCGGTACCGGCGGCAGAGACGGCTCCGGCTGTTTCCTCGCCGGCGGGCCTGGCCTCCACCTGCTGCCGCCCCAAGGCCTCCGATGCGTCGTGCCACGTGCTGTCGCCGTCGATGAGCTGCAGCTCGAGACATTCCAGGCACGGTGTCAGCCCCGGAACCACCAGCGGCCCGACGTCTATGCCCGCCTCATGGACAGTCACGCTCAGGAGGGGGTGTTCCCGCGTTGGCAGGCCCGTCTGGCGTCCGGCAATGGGTGGGCCGCCGACCACGACCGCCAGGTCCAGGTTCCCCGCCCGCAGACTTTGCTCCGGGCTGGTGGTGGGAAGAACCTGCACGGTGGGATCCAACCGGTAAATGTGCCGTTTCACTGCCTGCGCACGTCCCATTCCCAGATCAGTGAGGGGATAGGCGGCGCCCACATCGGAGGGCAGCACCACTCCGGGGTCGCTCAGGACCAAGGTGCCGACGCCGGCGCCGGCCAGAGTGCGGGCAAGAAGGGCGCCGGTGCGGCTTAGCCCGCTGACCTCCACCACTGCACGGGCACGGGAACGGGCACACGCGCCTGCATTCATCCGATACGACGCCGACAAATGGTCCAGATCCCCGGCCAGCCGTTCGAGGCGCAGCGCCGGAACAGCCTGCCCGGGCGGCTCCGCCGTATCGGCATACGACACAAGTACGGGGGAGAGAGCGGAGATCAGGGCGCGGGCACGCTGTGCCGGGACGGAGCACTGCCGGGCGGCTGCAGTCTCCGCACCGTCCGGGACTCCGGCGCGGAGAACCGCCAAAAACTCCACATCACCCGCCTGCAGCCCGCGGACCACCAGAGCATCCGGCCCCAGCCCGAATTGGCGGGCTGTCAGCGAGAGCACCAGGACATGAATTCCGGGGTTGATCCGCATGGAAACCTCCAAAGGGGACATCCGCTCGGCAGCGGGCGGGATGGGCCTGCTGAGCCATCTTGGCATGCGGTTGGAAAGAGGGAGCGGTTATCCACAGGTGCGCGTGCACACCGGTGCCTCGCCTAGGGTTAAGACATGCCTTCAGGAGATTTACCCCGCTCAGCACAACGCCGGCTCCGCTCCGGCGGGACAGCCGTGCCGTCGGTAACCAGCACCGGCATCCCCATTGAAGTGCGGCGCTCAGCCAAGCGCAGGCGTACGGTGAACGCCGCCTTCCGGGACGGAAAAGCGGTCATTTCGATCCCCGGCCACTTCACTACGGCGCAGGAAGCGGAGTGGGTCCAGCGCATGGTGATGCGCCTTGAGCAGCGCACGGCTCCGGCACAGCTGCCCGATCCGCAGGCCCGTGCCAATGAGCTTGCCGAGCGTGCGGCCCAATTGTCACAGCGGTATCTGGGCGGGGCTGCCCGGCCGGTGTCGGTGCGGTGGGTCAGCAACCAGAATTCCCGGTGGGGCTCCGCCACCCCGGCCCGGGGAACCATTCGGCTTTCCGACAAGCTGCAGGGAATGCCCGGGTGGGTGGTGGATTATGTGCTGCTGCACGAATTGGCGCACCTGATTGAGGCTTCCCATTCAGCCGCGTTTTGGCAGCTGCTGGAGGCTTATCCGCAAACCGAAACTGCCAAGGCGTACCTTCAAGGGGCGGCCTTTGCCTCCGCGCGGGGGCTTGACGGCGCCATGCAGGAGGACCAGGGCGCCGAAGAGCCGGGCGACTAGCTTTCGCCCGCCGCCCGGCTCTTCAATTCGTGCCTGTCAGGGCCGGTCAGGGCTTGGGCGCTTCGCCCTCGTCCGAACCGTTTCCTTCTTCACCGTTTCCGGGTCCCTCGTCCGCGCCGTCATCCGGTGTTTCATCCGAGCCGGCGGGATCTTCGGCGGGCGTGTCAAAACCGCCGTCGAGCAGGCGCTGCAGAGCGGCGTCCACGTCGGAATCCGAGGCCTCGAGCAGCTCACGGCGCTTGCTGAAGCCCTGCGGGTCATCCAGGTCCTTGGATGTGGGAATGAGATCCGGGTGTTCCCAGACAGCGTCGCGGCCTTCGATGCCGCGCTCTTCACGCAGCTGGGACCATAGGGCGGCGGCGTCACGAAGACGGCGCGGCCGCAGTTCAAGGCCGACGAGCGAGGAGAAGGTGTGCTCTGCCGGACCGCCGCTGGCACGGCGCCGCCGGATCATCTCACGCAGGGCACCGGCGGAGGGCAGATTGACCGTGGCGGCTGCGGTGACCTCGTCAACCCAGCCTTCCACCAGTGCCAGTGCCGTTTCCAGGCGTTCCAGTGCCGCTGCCTGCGCGGGCGTCTGCTCGGGTTGGAAGACTCCGCCGGAGAGGGCTTCCTGGATGGACTCCGGGTTGGACGGATCCAGGTCCCGGGCCACTTCCTCAATCTTGGACATGTCGATGTGGATGCCGCGTGCATAGCTTTCGATGGCACCGAAGAGGTGGGCACCCAGCCATGGAGCGTGGGTGAAAAGCCGGGCGTGGGCCGCTTCGCGGACCGCCAGGTACAGCCGGATTTCGGTCTCGGGAACGTCCAGGCCTTCACCGAATTTGGTCACGTTGGCCGGCAGCAGCGCCATGGTTCCGGCAGCCAGCGGAAGACCGATATCGGTGGAGCTGACAACCTCCTTGGAAAGCGCGCCAATGGCCTGGCCAAGCTGGATTCCGAACATGGCCCCGCCCATATTGGCGAGCATCGAGGAGGCCCCACCCATCATGACCTTCATTTCCTCGGGCATTTGAGTGGTGATGGCGTTGGAGAGGGCCTGCGAAATGCTGACCGCCACCGGCTCCGTCAGGCGCTTCCAGGAGGCCATGGTGGCTTCCACCCACTCGGCCCGGCTCCAGGCCTGTCCCAGCGTGGAAGTGGAAGCAAAATCCGTCACCGGATCCAGCCAAAGCTGGGCGAGGTGCAGGGCTTCGTCGACTTCGCGGCGCTGCGCAGCCGACACGGAGGGATCGCTGTCTGCCGCAGCAACACGGCGGGCGTTGTCCTTGGCAAGCTGCCAGTTGACCGGGCCGTCGGAAGGAGCGCTGAACATTGCCTGGACCTGCTGGAAGATCATGGCCATGGCATTGGGGTCAGAGGGAAGCCCGGCTGCCTTTGCCAGCTCGGACGGATCCATGCCGCCGGCACCCGCGCCGCCGAAGAGCTTGGCAAGCATCTCGGAAAGCGGATCCTGGGGCGTATCCCCGGAGTCGGAAGGGTTGGAGCTCATGGATACCACCGGTCCTGTGGAAGATTGAAGTGCATTGCAAGGTGCAGAATTGTCAGCCGGCCAGCGGCCGGCAACTGCCCCGGACCATGGACCGCCGAACAGCGACCATGGTTTCCTTACGTTACCGGCATGCCCGTATGCCTGTCCCGCGTTCACCCGATTCGTTCGCTGTTGGCAAAGCGCCTGGGCGTGGATGCCTGCAGGGCAGAGCACGCGGGCGTAGGCTGGGTGGCAGTCTTCGCCGTTTCAGCCTCTGTGGGTTGCCTCGGGTTCCCGCCTCAGCAGAAAAGGGTTGGCCACTTGCGCCCCTCAGATACTCCGCACGACCCCGCTGCCGGCGGGCATGACCCGGCGGACTGGAACGGCCCCGTGCCGCCGCCGTCCCGTCCCGACGCCCACCACAGGGACCCGCGGTCACGCGCGCTGGTGATCTCGGGGGCGCTCACTCTGGCTCTGGGCGCCGTTGCCGTGTTCCTTCCGGCACCCTATGTGGTGGAATCGCCCGGCCCCACTTTCAACACCGTCGGAACCGTGAAGACGGGGAACGGGGAAGACTCGCCCCTCATCGAGATCGACGGTGCCACCACTTACCCCACAGAGGGCCAGCTGGACCTCACCACGGTCTATGTTGCCGGTGGTCCGGGCAGCGCCATGAGCTTTCTGGAAGCCGTTGGAGCCTGGTTGAGCCCGGAAGACTCAGTGGTTCCCGAGGAGTTTGTCTACCCCCGCGGAACCACCGGCGAGGAGGTTGATGAGCAGAATGCAGCAGCCATGACCTCTTCCCAGGAGGCAGCCGTTGCTGCGGCACTGCGCGAACTGGACATCGCCTTCACCGAGGAGCTCGCCGTGGCGGATCTCGTGGAGGACTCGCCGGCCGCCGGCGTGCTGCAGACCGGAGACACCCTCATCAGGGTGGACGGCACCGATATTGACGGGATCGACACCCTCCGCACCAAACTGCAGGAAAGCGGCGGCGATCCGGTGGACGTCACCTACCGGCGCGACGGGGAGGAACAGGCAGCGGCGCTTACCCCCGCTCCCGGTGATGCCGGTTCCTATCAGCTCGGCATTTATCTCGCCACGAGTTTCGAGTTCCCCTTCGACGTCAGCATCGCCCTGGACAACGTGGGCGGCCCGTCCGCCGGCATGATGTTTGCCCTGGGCATCATTGACCGGCTGACCCCCGAAGAGCTGACGGGAGGGAAGCACTTTGCCGGAACCGGAACCATTGACTCGGCTGGAAAGGTCGGGGCCATTGGCGGAATTGCCCAGAAGATGGAGGGCGCCTCCGACGCCGGCGCGCAGTTCTTCCTCGCACCGGCCGACAACTGTGGTGAAGTGGTGGGGAACATCCCGGACGGGCTGGCCGTGGTCCGGGTGGCCACGCTGGATGAGGCCCGCAGCGCCGTCGAGGATCTGGCCGCCGGGGCAGACCCGGCCGGTCTGGCACAGTGCTCGGTGGACTAGGGACGGACAGGAAAAGGCGGCAATATAGCTGCCAAACGGCGCCGGATTTTCCGGGCGGCCCATCACGATCTTGAAAAGGTTCTTGCCGATAGGCCCGGCAGGTGGCCCGCCGCAATAAAGACAAGGCAGAATGAGAAAGCACGGCAACTTGCAAAGGGGACGAAAAAATGTCCTGTAATACCCGTTGCAGGCGCCGTGGACCGACGCACCGAACGATGAGGTAACAGTGACTTCCGGACCTAATGGCCCATTTTCCCGACCCAGCCCCAGCGCGGGCGCCCGCCCCGGCAAGCGGCGCGGACCGAGCCCGCTGATTGCCACACTGATTGTTGTGGCGATCCTCGTAATTGGATTCGTCTACTTCTCCCAGGTCTACGCGGACGTCCTCTGGTACAACCAGTTGGGCTACCTCGAAGTCTTCGTCAAGGAAAACCTGACGCGAATCGCGATGTTCCTCAGTGCCTTCATCGTGATGGCCGCGTGTGTCTTCCTGAGCATTAGGGCCGCGTACGCCTCACGGCCTGTCTATGCCCCGGACAGCGCACTGCAGGACAACCTGAACCGCTACCAGGCCCAGCTTGAGCCTGTCCGCAAGCTTCTGATGATCGGCATCCCCGTCGTCGTTGGCGGGTTCGCCGGCACCGCCGCCATGTCCATGTGGCAGCAGGCGCTGCTGTTCTTCAACAGCCGCAACTTTGGCCAGCAGGATCCCGAGTTCGGCCTGGACTTCAGCTTCTACCTCACACAGCTGCCGTTCATCGGCTTCATCGTCGGCTTCCTCATCAGCGTCGTCGTCATCTCGGGCATCGCCGGGCTGCTGACCCACTACCTTTACGGCGGCATCCGCCTGGAGGAAAAGGGCATCTTCACCTCCCGCCAGGCGCGAATCCACATTGCCGTCATTGCGGCCAGCTTCCTGCTCCTGCAGGCCGCCAACTTCTGGCTGGACCGCTACGACACCCTGCTGAGCACCTCGGGGACCTGGACCGGTGCCCTGTACACCGACGTCGAAGCCGTCATCCCCACCAAGACCATCCTCACCGTTGCCTCGGTCATCGTGGCGCTGCTCTTCATCGTGTCTGCGGTCATCGGCCGGTGGCGCCTGCCGATCATCGGTACGGCCATGCTCATCATCACGGCCATTGTTGCCGGCGGCGTTTACCCGTGGATTGTGCAGCAGTACCAGGTAAAGCCCTCCGAGCTCAGCAAGGAAGCGCCCTACATCCAGCGCAACATTGATCTCACGCGTGAGGCCTACGGCCTGGATGAAACAGAAGTCATCGACTACAAGGCCACGGTTGAGGCAAATGCCGGCGCGCTGGCCGCTGATTCAGGCACCACCTCCAACATCCGCCTGCTGGATCCGAACGTCGTGTCCCCGGCGTTCTCGCAGCTGCAGCAGTTCCGTCAGTACTACCAGTTCCCGGAAACACTGAACGTGGACCGCTACGACATCGACGGCGAAACCCAGGACACGGTGATTGCAGTCCGTGAACTGAACATCGACGGCGTTCCCGACGGCTGGGTCAACGAACACATTCTCTATACGCACGGCTACGGCGTCGTAGCGGCCCGCGGATCAACGGTCCAGGCCGACGGCAAGCCCAGCTTCATGGAATCCGGCATCCCCTCCAGCGGCGTGCTGGGGGACTACGAACCCCGGATCTACTTCGGCGAATCCTCACCCGACTACTCGGTGGTCGGTGCACCCGAGGGTTCGGCACCGCAGGAAATCGACCGCCCGCAGACGGGCGACTCGGACACCGAGTCCCAGACAACGTTCGACGGCGACGGCGGACCCAGCGTGGGCAATTTGTTCAACCAGCTGGTCTACGCCATCAAGTTCCAGTCCACCGAAATGCTGCTCTCGGACGCCATCAACCCCGAGTCCCAGATCCTCTACGACCGCGATCCCCGCGAACGCGTCGAAAAGGTTGCTCCCTACCTGACGGTGGACGGCAACGCCTACCCGGCGATCGTCGACGGCCGGGTCCAGTGGATCGTGGACGGCTACACCACCAGCAAGTACTTCCCCTACTCCACCCAGCAGGAACTGCAGGCAGCCACCACTGACTCCCTCACCACGGGTGCCGCAGCCCTTCCGGCGGACAAGGTGAACTACATCCGCAACGCGGTCAAGGCCACCGTCGATGCCTACGACGGTTCCGTCACCCTGTACGCCTGGGACGACAAGGATCCGCTGCTGCAGTCCTGGCAGGCAGTCTTCCCGTCCACGCTGAAGCCGTACAGCGAGATGTCCGCCGAGCTGATGTCGCACGTGCGCTACCCGGAGGACCAGTTCAAGGTCCAGCGTGAGCTGATGGGCAAGTACCACGTCACCAACGCGGACTCGTTCTTCAAGAACGACGACGCCTGGTCCGTGCCGAACGATCCCACTGTGGCCAACGCCGAGGTGAAGCAGCCTCCGTACTACCTGTCCCTGCAGATGCCGGGCCAGGATGACACAGCGTTCTCCCTGACCACTCCGTTTATTCCGTTTGTCTCGCCCAACGGTGAAGCCCGCAACGTGCTGTACGGCTTCCTGTCAGCCGAAGCTGATGCCGGAACGGGCGAGGCGGGCGTCAAGAGCGAGGACTACGGAAAGCTGCGGCTGCTGTCGCTGCCCACCGACACCGTGGTCCCCGGTCCCGGCCAGGCCCAGAACCGGTTCAACTCGGACCCGACGGTTTCCAACGCGTTGAACCTGCTGCGCCAGGGTGCTTCCGAGGTCATCAACGGCAACCTGCTCTCCCTGCCTGTGGGCGGCGGCATGCTCTACGTGCAGCCCGTTTACGTGCAGTCTTCCGGTGACGCGTCCTACCCGACGCTGCAGCGCGTGCTCGTGAACTTCGGCGAGACGGTCGGCTTCGCTCCCACACTGGATGAAGCACTGAACCAGGTCTTCGGCGGTGACTCCGGTGCCATTACCGGTGACTCCGAGAATGTTGGCCAGACCCCCGACGCCGGGACCGGCGAGGTGCCGGGCGACACGACGGCAGCTGCTGACCTGGCCGCTGCTCTGGCTGATGCCGGAGCCGCCATCCAGGAAGGCCAGGCGGCACTGGCAAACAACGACTTCGCTGCCTACGGTGCGGCGCAGGACAAGCTCAACACAGCAATCCAGCGCGCCATCTCCGCACAGGAGGCCATGGACGCTGCCGCCGGGGAAACCGACGGCGGGGAAACCGGTGCCACGGAGGGTGCGACTCCCGCGCCCACCGAGGGTAACTAACGCGCTGAGGCTGCGGCCCGGCTGCCGATTTGCAGCCGGGCCCCGCGGCGGGTAGAGTTAACTATCACGCCGCGGGGTGGAGCAGTTCGGTAGCTCGCTGGGCTCATAACCCAGAGGTCGCAAGTTCAAATCTTGCCCCCGCAACCAAATAACACAGAATCATCAGAGAATCCCGGTTGGCAGAGATGCCAGCCGGGATTCTCTGCTTTCCGGGAATTCCCCTGTTCCCCGGCACTGGTGCCATCAGACCCGCGGCATGGGAAATTGGGCACGGACGGCTCGCGCTTCTCCGCCGGGGGTGGCTAAGCCCCGGTAAACGGAGACGGGCGGCACTCCCGCAGGGGAATGCCGCCCGTAGGCCGGCAGCGCCGCTTAGTGCTTAGTTCTGGCCGATGGCGGACTGTCCGGAGCCGGAGCTCTTCAGTGCGGCCAGACGGGCCTCAACCTCGGTCTGCTCGCCCAGGTCTTCAAGGCTCTCAAACTGTGCATCCAGGCTGGACGCAGCGAGCTCGTTTGCGCCGCGGACGCGGGCTTCTTCGCGGCGGATCTTCTCTTCGAAGCGGCCAACCTCCGAGGTCGAGTCCATGACGTCGATGCTCTTCATGGCTTCGTGCATCTGGGTCTGGGCGTGCGCGTTGCGGGCACGCGCGATCAGCTCGTCCCGCTTGCTCTGCAGCTGGTTAAGCTTGCCCTTCATCTGGTCCAGGCCGGTCTTGAGCCGCTCCACAATCTCTTCCTGCGAAGCGATCGTGGGTTCTGCACCCTTGGCCTCGTTCTCCGACGCCATCTGGCGCTGAATTGCCACCTTAGCCAGGTTGTCGAACTTCTGCGCGTCGGCAGTGTTGCCCGCGGCGCGGAACTCGTCAGCCTTCCGGGAGGCCGCAAGGGCCTTGTTGCCCCAGTTGCGGGCATTCTGGATGTCTTCGTTGTAATCATCCTGAAGCATGCGCAGGTTGCCGATGGTCTGGGCAACGGCGCTCTCAGCCTCAGCGATGTTGTTGCTGTAGTCCCGAACCATCTGGTCCAGCATCTTCTGCGGATCTTCGGCCTGATCCAGGATGGCGTTGATGTTGGCTTTGGCCAGCTGGGTGATGCGTCCAAAGATTGACTGCTTTACCACGGTGTCTGCCTTTCGGTTTGTGGAACTGAATCTGCTGAAAAAACTGATGGTGCACCTTCACTGATGTTGCGTCCTGCTGTGACCGGCTGTGCTTACAGCCCGAACCTAGAAGCTCCCGCCTGCGCCGTCGAAGCCTCCACCGCCTCCACCGCCGCCGAAACCGCCGAAACCGCCGCCGCCCCAGCCACCTCCGCCGCCGAAGCCTCCGCCTCCGCCGCGCAGGATGGAATCGATCAGGATACCGCCCAGGATCGCACCGCCCAGGCCTGAGCCGCCGCCGCGGCCGCCGTACATTCCGCCGCCGCCGCCGAAGCCGCCTCCGAATCCGTCGACATCCTGCTGGGCCATCTCAGCTGCCTGCGCGGCCAGCGCGTTGGCCTGCTGGGCGTAAGCGAGGGCGCTGACCGGGTCCGAGGACTGCAGGGCTATGGCCTGCTGCAGGTTCCGCTCAGCCTCGGCCAGCCGGGTGCGGGCCTCACTGCCGACACCGCCGCGCCTGGCGCGGATGTAGTCGGAGGTGCCAGAAATCTGTGCTTGGGCTGACATCACGGCGTGCTGCAGCGCATCCCGTGCGCGGCGTTCCTGTTCCTGCCGGTCCCGGATGCCTTCCAGCGCATTGTCGAGCTGGGAGTTGGCCGTCTCCAGCCGACGGAGCAGATCCACGGGATTGTTCCGGTCCGAAGATTCGCGCTCTATTGCGGCCAACGCCGCTTCCACACCTGCCATCGGTCCAGCCAGTCCGGCGTTGGCGCCGTTGGCTGCAAAGGCCCGGGCCTGGGCAAGGTCCTGTCGGGCATCCGCGACCGCACGCTGCAGTTCATTGCGCGCTGCGTCGAGTTCGTGTCCGGTCTTCTCGATGGCATCCAGCAGGACGTTGGCCTGGTGCACGCTTTCCTCGGCGGCACGGACGGCGACGACGGCGGAAGCGGTGTCTCCTTCGTCGAGCTTGGCCTGGGCTGTTTCTTCGGCATTGTCGACAAACTCAAGCCGCTGGCGTGCCTGTTCAATGTTGTCCGCGATCTGGGCCAGGGCGGAATCGGCATAACGCTGGCGGAGCCCGGTGAGGGAAGCCTCTGCAGCGGCCAGACGCCCGCCCGCAGACTGTGCGCTGGTCCGGGCCGCACCCAGAGCCGCAGGTGCGTTCTTTTCGAGTTCACGCAGCGCGTCGAAGTCTTCCTTGTGCGCCTGGAGCGACTCGTTGACCGCTTCACAGCGGCGGATGATGTCCTTAAGCCAGGTCCGCTGCTGGGCTTCCGTATCCGGAATATGGTCATCCAGCTGCTGCTGCATCTTGAAGGACTCACTCATGTGGTTCTTCGCCGCTGCCAGATCGTCAGTGAATGTCTTGACGGCGTCGTCTCCGTAGGAGGCCATCGCGAAGGCGAGTTCCTGTTCGCTGGACTTGATGGCGTCGTCCGCGGCCACCAGAAGGCTGCCGGCACGCTTCCGCAGGTCTTCCACGCTCATTTCATCCAGCGGGTCCACGGGCCCCCGGGGGCCCGAAGCATCCGGTCCGGCTGCGATCGCGCCCTTGCGGCGGCTGCGGACAAACAGGAAGGCCGCGCCGCCGCCCAGCAGAATAATCCCGCCAATGAGGACGACCGGAGCAAGGCTGGCGCCGGAAGATGAAGACGCGCCGCTGGAAGAACCTGTGCGGCCGGACTCAAGTGCATCGGCAGCGCTGACCGCTGCAGAGGCCCAATCCGCTGAAGTAATGGTCTGCTTGCCGAACAGCTCATCCGTGGCCGCGTCATAGATGGCGTTGCCCTGCTCTTCGGTCAGTTCAGTATTTGCGGGAGTGGAAACCTGAAGCTCCCTGCTCTCTGTGGCAACACTGAGCAGCACTTCGCGCTGTCCCATGTTTTCGTTCTCGACCACCTGTTGTCCCCAGGCAGCGGGATCGGAGGGGTTCGTGAACTCGTCCACGTAGACCACATAGAGGGTGTACCGGCTGTCCTCCCGCACCTCCATGATGGCGGTGCTGACCTCGCCGGCATCTGAGCCCAGGACGCCGGCGTCGTCGACCAGGAACTGCCCGGGCGGAATGGTTACCGGAGGGACCGCGGAAGCGGCTGCAGCCGGAACCAGAAGCGCCGAGACACTCAAACCGAGCACGGCAGCTAGCCGCATGGTCTTCAACCGCATAAATTTGTCCTCAGGATCGTGTGGTGCGTGGCAACTGCGCTTCGTTCCGCCGGATTCGGTCCCTCCGCGGGGGAAGGCCGGTTCCTGGTTTGATTCTATTGTTCGCCAACATACCGAGTCCACCATGGAGAAGGCTGGATGTCTTTCGGCAAGCTTTCAGGAACTGTTCAGGAACCTCCATCAATCGTCACAGAAAGTACTGTCATAGTTGAGGAAGCCTCACACTTCCACGGGCACATTGATTTGGAAAGGACAGCACATGTCTGAGCAATACGGGGGCACCGAGGGTCCGCAGCGTCCGATTCCTCCCCGTCCGCCTGCACCGCCTGCTTCGTCCGAGGGTGCAGCGGCGGGTGAGGCAAACGAGGGTCAGACCCAGCAGTTCCCCGATGCTGCGGCCAGGCATGCTCAGCCACAGGCGCCCCAGCAGCCGCCTGCCCATGCGCCGTCGGCCTCCGGCAGCAGCAGTTACGGCGGCAGCCCCTCCGCCACCGGTAACGGCGGCGGAGGGTCAACCGGCGGTTATTCGACCGGCGGCTACGGGCAGGATCCCTACGGTTCCGGTCACCAGCCGGCGCAGGAGCGTTCGCCGCGTCGGTTCGGAGCCGGCACCCTGATCACCGGCATGGTGCTGGCCGGTCTGCTGGGCGGCGGCGTTGCAGTGGGCGCTGACGCACTGATGGACAACGATTCCTCTCCGCAAAGCACAGGCCAGGCACAGACTGTTGTGGTCAACAACGATGACAGCGTCAATGCGGTGACTGCGGCCGCCGTGAAAGCCTCGCCGAGCGTTGTCACCATCGATGTCTCCGCCAGCGGCAGTTCCGGCACTGGCTCCGGGATCATCCTGGACGATGAGGGACACATCCTGACCAACACGCACGTAGTCACTCTGGGCGGGACTGCTGCATCCCCGTCCGTCGAAGTTCAGACCCATGACGGCCGTGTGTTCTCCGCCACAGTAGTGGGAACCGACCCCGTCTCCGATTTGGCTGTCATCAAAGTGGACGCGTCCGACCTGACCCCGGCCAGCCTGGGTGACTCAAACGACCTGAACGTGGGGGACACCGTCATTGCCATCGGTGCTCCACTGGGACTGGCGGGCACGGTAACGGACGGCATCGTGTCAACGCTGAACCGGACCATCAGCGTTCAGTCTTCCGCGGCCCCGGAATCCCCGGCGGACGGCGGAACCGGCCAGGACAATGACGGCAACGGGTTCCGTTTTGCTCCGCCGGACGGGTCCAGCCAAAGCCAAAGTGCGGCTCAAGGCTCCATCTATCTGGACGTCATCCAGACGGACGCGGCGATCAACCACGGAAACTCCGGCGGCGCACTGGTCAACACGGAGGGCGAGGTCATCGGCGTCAACGTGGCCATTGCGTCCGCCAGCGAGGACAGCGGAAGTATCGGCGTCGGTTTCGCAGTGCCGATGAGCTACGCGGAACGGGTGGCCAATGAGATCATCGACAGCGGCTCTGCGACCCACGGCTTCCTGGGTGTCTCGGTCACTCCGGCGGTGGCCTCCAGCTCCTCGGCCTTTACCGTGGGCGCCGAGGTGGCCGAGAACCCGGCCAGCGGAACCCCGGCGGCCCGGGCAGGACTCAAAAAGGGTGACGTCATTACGGCAGTAAACGGAATTCCGGTCACCGACGCGCAGTCCCTGACCGCCGCCATCAGGATGCAGGCAGCAGACACCAAGGTCACCATCGATTACACCAGCGGCGGCCGCACGGACAGCACGGACGTGACGCTGGGCAACTCCGCAGACCAGTAACTCCATGCACTACGGACCCGCTCTTCTTCGGGAAGGGCGGGTCCACCCGTGTTCGGGGGCGGGCACGGGGCTGCCTCCCGGTGTGATTAGCTTAAGTTTGCCGCCCCGGCGGCTGGTCCCGGACCCGGCGAAGCCGAGTCCGGAAGGATCTCACACGCAGAAAGGTTCCGCATGCAGGAATCAGCCGACAGGCCGCTAAATATTGTTGTCCTGGTAAAGCACGTGCCCGATGCCCAGTTTGACCGGCACCTTTCCGGTCCCGCTCACACGCTCGACCGTTCCGAGAGCATCCTCTCCGAGCTGGACGAGTACGCCCTTGAAGCGGCGCTGCAGCTGGCCGAGGCGCGCGGGGGCCAGTCGGCCGGGAACATGGTGACTGCACTGACCATGGGTCCGGATGCCGCGGTTAACGCGGTGAAGAAGTCCCTCCAGATGGGTGCCTACCAGGGTGTTCACGTGAACGACGCCGCTCTGGCCGGTTCCGATGCCGCGGCAACTTCGCTGGTGCTCGCCGCGGCAGTGCAGCACGCCGCCGGCGCGCCGGGTGCCCCGGCAATGCCGGATCTGGTGCTGACGGGAATGGCGTCCACGGACGGAGAGACGTCCCTGGTTCCGGCGCAGCTGGCGGAACGTCTCCAGCTGGCCCAAATCACCTTTGCCTCCGAGATTGAGGTGCGCGATGTTGACGGCGCTCCCGCGGTCCGTGCCCGCAGGGACGGCGATTCCTTCTCGGAGACGCTCGAAGCACCGTTGCCGGCACTGGTTTCGGTCACTGATCAGGCCAACGAACCGCGCTACCCCAATTTCAAGGGCATCATGGCCGCCAAGAAAAAGACCATCACGGTTCTTTCCCTGCAGGATCTGGGCATCGAACCGGAGCAAACAGGGTTGGCCGGGTCCTGGACCTCCGTGGCCGCCTCCGCGCCCCGACCGCCGCGTTCAGCCGGAACCATCATTACCGATGACGGCAGCGCCGGGGTTGCCCTGGTGGACTTCCTGGCCGCTTCCAAACTGATCTGATAATCCTTTCACCGGCGTTGCCCCGGCTGCGCCCGAAGCACTAAGGAGAGCCCACCATGGCCTCTGTCCTCGTCTTTATCGATGTACCGGGCCTGCCGCTGCCGCGGGCGAGCCGCGAATTGCTGACCATTGCCCGCGGGCTGGGGGAGCCTGCGGTGGCCAGCCCCCGTGCCCTCAGCGATGAGGCGCTGCAGGCTCTGGGGGATTACGGCGTCGCAGCCGTCTACGAACCCGCAGCGGAACTGCCGGACGTCCTGATCGCGGCCAAGGCCGCCTTCCTGGCCGAAACCGCCCAGAGCGCAGGCGCTGCAGGGGTGCTGCTGGGGAATTCCTTCGAGGACCGCGAGGTGGCGGCCCGTGCAGGCATAAAACTGGGTTCCGGCGTCATTACGGACGCCGTGGCCGTTGCTCCGGACTTTTCAGTGACGAAATCGGTGCTGGCCGGGTCCTACACCTCCACCTGCCGGGTACAGGCCGGAATTCCCGTCATCACGGTGAAAGCCAACAGCGTTGAGCCGGTTCCGGCGCAGGCTCCCGCGGCTCCGGAACGCCGCCGGGTTGCCGTCCCCGACGCCGGTCCCGCTGCACGGGTCACGGGCCGCACCGAGAAGCGGGTCAGCGGCCGTCCCGAACTCTCCGAAGCCAGGGTGATTGTGGCGGGGGGACGCGGAATGGACGGTGACTTCACGCCGGTGGAAAACCTCGCGGACGCGCTGGGCGGTGCCGTGGGCGCCTCGCGTGCAGCCACCGACGCCGGCTGGATTGAACACTCCGCCCAGGTGGGCCAGACCGGGAAGACGGTCTCTCCGCAGCTCTACATCTCGGCAGGCATCTCCGGCGCCATTCAGCAGAAAGCCGGAATGCAGACGGCAAAGGTCATTGTGGCGGTCAACAAGGACGCCGATGCACCCGTGTTTGAAATTGCGGACTTCGGAATCGTGGGGGACGTGTTCTCAGTCCTGCCGCAGGCCACCGAGGAAATCAAGAAGCGCAGGTCCTGATTCCATGACCCAGGCACAGGAACAAGAGCAAGAGGTTCCCCGGGTGCAGCGTGTGCTGGCCTTCGCCGCCCATCCGGACGACATCGACTTCGGTGCCGCCGGAACCGTGGCGGGCTGGACCGCGGCAGGAGCCGAGGTCACGTACTGCATCATGACCGCCGGTGACGCCGGCGGTTTCGAGCCCGGAGACCGAAACAAAGTAACGGAGCTGCGCAGCAGCGAACAGCAGGCAGCCGCAGAACTCGCGGGTGTGCGGGACATCCGGTTCCTGGGTGAACGCGACGGCTTCCTGGCGGTGACCCCCGAAGTGGTGGAGCAGGTTGTCGCGCTGATCCGCGAAGTCCGCCCCGACGTCGTGCTTTCCATGCATCCCGAACGCAACTGGGACCGCATCCAGGCCAGCCATCCAGACCATCTGGCCTGCGGCGAGATCGTCACCCGGGCGGTATATCCGGCGGCGGAGAATCCCTTTGCCTTCCCGCGGCTGGCGGAACGGGGCCTGGAAGCATTCAAGGTCCCGTGGCTGTGGTTTTACGGTGCTCCGCGGGAACGGGAAAACCATGCCGTGGATATCAGCGGGCTGGTTGAAACCAAACTGGCAGCGATCCGGGTACACGCCAGCCAGCATCCGGACATTGGCAGGATGGAAGCTGCGGTGAAGTCCATGCTTCGTGATAACGCCCGCCGTTTTGGGCTCCCCGACGGTGCCAGTGCCGAAGTTTTTCATGTGGTGGGAGTCAATACCGAGCAGACCATCGCCGGGTTCTGACGTCTGTACCGGCTCACTCATGCCGACCGCAGCCCGTCCTTGTGCTGTACCGGTGGAAGGGGTCCTTGATCCGCTACAGGTTTGCCTCGGCCCAGAAACCGATGGCCTCAGCCAGGTAGGCCGCCAGCCCCGGCGCTTCACTGTCGTAGAAAGCGGTGAAGCGGCTGTCCTGCACATGAAGCGGCTGTCCTGCACATACAGCTCACCCAGACCCTTGTAAGCTGCGCGGTCGGGAGTCCAGCCGGCGCAGACCCACCGGTAATGGCGCGCGACGACGGCACCGACCTGAGGATCCGACGGCGCCAGTCCGGCGCGCAGGCAGGCGGCAAGCTCCGTGTTGATGACTCGGGCCTCCTGCAGAAGTTCCTGCTGCCGGTCCTTTCCCAGCGATTCCAGTTTTTCTTTGCTGGACTCGACCCGGGCATTGCCCCAGCGCTGCCGGGCTTCATCCTCATAGGGGTTCTCTTCGAATCCCCGGAACAGTTCCTGCGCGTCCATGGTTCCTCCTTGTGCCAAGGTATCCAGTGTTGCCCGGACCGTCGCTGCCATCTCCGCCAGGCGCCGGCTCTCCTCCTGCAGCCACCGGTGGTGGACCGCCAGTGCCTCAGCCTCATCGATCTGCCCGGCAAGGACGGACGCGATGGAGTCCAGTCCCAGACCCAGCCGGCGCAGCAGCAGGATCCGCTGCAGCCGCAGCAATTCCTCCATCCGGTAGAACCGGTATCCGTTGGGGCCGGTAAAAGCCGGGGAGAGCAAACCGCGTTCCTCGTAATGGCGCAGCGTCCGCGACGAAACTCCAGCCATGCGTGCCACCTCGGAGATGGGCCAGGCATCCTTATGCCGGGACTTCACAGCCGTCCCCTGGGCATCATTTTCAGCTCCTGCCGGGATGTGCAGCCGGGGGATCCGGCTGCTTCTCCTTACGGTAGGCGTTGACCCAGCGTCAACGTCAAGCGGCCGGCAAGGGCTCAGGCCGCGAAGGGGATGACCAGCAGGATGGGCGGTGTGGGAGTCGGCGAACCGCCGTCGGGCTCCACCGTCAACGCCACCGCACTGTAGGGATCAATGTCCGTCAGCTCCGTGGCCTTGGTTCCGGAGACTTCCTCGCCTGTCATGACACCCACCGACACCGGATCGGATCCGTCGGCCGGGACGCGCCACATCTGGTAGACCGATCCTTCCGGCGGGGCCGGGACTCCGCTGAGAGTAACGACGGCGGCGTCCTTGCCCTTGGAGGTGGCCACTTCCGCGGTACCTCCGGTGGGAAGGTCAATGGTGCGCTGCTGCACGTCGGAGGCTTGCAGCACTTCCTCGCTCACCGAATCCGGTTGTCCGAGGTTGCTGACGGTCACGCCTCCCACAACGATTGCGGCGGCTGCGGCGCCGGCAAGGATCCAGCGGCCGGCGCGGCCCAGGGGCGAGCGGCGGCTGCGGCGGGCGGCAAGCTCGTCGCCGGGATCCGGGGCGGGAGCGGAATCCTCCTGCTCCGGCAGCCGGGCCATGATCCGTTCCAAGAGGTCTTCGGGCGGAGCGGCTTCGGCCCGGTAGCCTCCGGCCAGTGCTTCGCGCGTGGCCCAGACACGCTGGAGGAAGGACCGGCGGACGCCCGGGTCTGCCCGTTCCAGGGCGGCATCCACTGCCTGCCGGTCGTCGTCGGGCAGGGCGTTCAGGGCATAAACCTCAGCCCATTCCAGCAGCCGGCCGTCGGCCAAGTCTGTGTAGAGGGCATCTGAGGAGGCATCAAAGCTGTTTTCAGGCATTTGCGGGCACCCCCAGACATTTCTTCAGTCGTATGAGTCCGTCGCGGATCCGCGACTTGATGGTTGGCACTGCGGCATTCAGCTTTTCCGCGACCTCGCGGTAGGTGAATCCGCCGTAGTAGGCGAGGCGAACCGATTCCCGCTGGGTGTCGGTCAAGGACTCCAGACACTCCACCACCGCTTCGGCATCGAGCCGCTGAGCGACGGTGTCCGCCACATTGTCATAGTCCGGTTCCTGCATGGCGGCGCCGAAGCGGGCCTCCCGGTTGGCGGAACTCTGTTCGGAACGGACCCGGTCAACGGCGCGGCGGTGGGCGAGCGTCAGCAGCCAGGCCAGGGGCGAACCGACGGCGGGATCGAAGCGGGAAGCGCTGGTCCACACCTGCAGGTAGACCTCCTGCGTGGTGTCCTCGCTGAGCTCGGCATCAATGAGCACCCGGCGGGCCAACCCGTAGACACGACGTGATGTCAGTGCATAGAAGCGCTCGAAATCACCACGGCTGCCGCCGGCAATCCCCGCCAGCAGTGACTCCAGCGAAGGCTGGGGGACAGGCTGTTGCCCGTGGTTCTGCGCGGCTTCGGCGGCGCGCTCCGGAATGGAGGCCTGCGCGGCGGAGGGCCGTCCCTGGTTCGGCTTGTCCATAGGCTTCCAGCATAGGGGGAAACCCGTGGCTGCGGCTCCCTGAGTTTCCATGCCCCCTATTCGTTGCCGGAGGCGGAATTGATGGGGCGGTCTCCCGGCGGCAGTTCCCGAAGGATTCTAGTGGAGGCGGGCGGAGGCGATCAGTGTATCGGCATTCAGGTTGTACTCCTCACCCAACTGCGCCAAGAAGGCGGTCTTCACCCTTGCCGCCGCTTCCTCGTCCTCCGGCAGGAGGAAGCGCAGTCCGCTGCCCATCACCAGCGACCAGGCCAGGGACTGGTTGAGCTGGACCTGCGCCGGAGTGGAGAGAACCTTGATGTCCTGGAGTCCGAAACCCTCGAGCCAAGCGGTAAGTTTCTCCGGCGTGTTCAGGCGTTCGGTGTTGTCCCGTGCCCCGGAAATCAGTCCCGTCAGCTCGGGCCGCTCACGCCGGCACTCCTGCACCAAAAGATCGGTAAACGGGCTCAGGGCACCTTCCGCCCACGTGCTCAGGGCCAGCATGCCACCCGGGCGCAGGTTCGAGACCAGGTGAGCTGCTCCCTTGTCCATGTCCGGAAGGAAGAAGATCGAGTAGGCGGACAGCACGACGTCGTACGGCTCGTCCCCGGTCCACGCACCGGCGTCGTCCAGATGCAGGACAACATTCTCGAGGGAGAGGGTGCTGGCTTTCGCCTGGGCCAGGGCCAGCATCTGTGCCGAAAGATCGACGCCGTCCACCCGCCCGTCCGGGCCGGCGTACTGTGCCGCGGGGATGGTGGTTGCTCCGGTGCCGCAGCCCGCATCCAGGATCCTGTGGCCAACCTCAATCTCGGCAGCTGCCACCAGGGCGTTGCCCATCGGGTTCCAGAGCGAAGGTGCCAGGCGCTCAAAGTCGGCGGCGCCGTCGTCGAACGCGGAGCCAATCGTGATCTCGGGCATGGGAGTCCTTAGAGCTGGGCACCTGCGAAGCCGTGTTGGCGCCAGGCTTCGTAGACGGCGATGGAGGCGGAGTTGGCAAGGTTCAGGGAGCGCAGGGACGGCAGCATGGGCAGGCGGACACGCGCGGTAACGTGCGGGTCCTGCTTTACCTCTTCGGGCAGTCCCACGGATTCGCGGCCAAACATCAGCACATCGCCGGGCTGATAGGCGATGTCCGTGTAGGACGTGTCACCGTCGGAGGTGAAGGCATAGACCCGTTCCGGAGCAAGGGCTTTCCACGCGGCCTCCAGGGTGGGGTGCACGTGGAGGACGGCCAGGTCATGGTAGTCCAGCCCTGCGCGGCGCAGCTTGGAATCCTCCAGCTCAAAGCCCAGGGGCTCAACGAGGTGGAGTTCGGCTCCGGTAATGGCGGCCAGGCGGATTGCATTGCCGGTATTGCCGGGGATTTCAGGGGTGTGGAAGAGGATGCGGAACACAACCCCATCCTAAGCCCGGCAGCTAGCGGACCGTTGCATCGAGGAGTCCGCCAAGCACGGGGAGCTGCACCGCGTTGGCCTGTGGTCCTTCGCTAAAGAACCGCTTGAGTTCGCGCTGGAGGGTTCCGGCATTGGCGACGTGAACCATGGCGGGGGCGCTGCGGCTCAGCGAGGGCGGATAGTCGATCACGGGTTCAAAGGGGTTGCCGTTGGGGCTGTGCAGCACCACCCAGCCGCTGACGTTGCACTCCGGGAAGCGGTCCTGGAGGGTGCGCACGGCATCCGGAAGCCGGTTACTGGACACCTCCTTGCCGCGGTAGCGCAGGTGCCGGCCGTCCCAGCTGTAATTGCCGGGAGAAGCAACCTGGGATTCAAGGACGGCCATCCGGTAGCCGCCCAGGAGCACATGGCCCACGTTGAGGTTGCCGCCGCGGGGAGAGCGGTCCGGCAGGTGCAGGCCGTTGACCAGCCGTCCTGCCGGATAATCCGGCAGCAGGGTGCGTTCAAGCAGGCGAATGGTGAGGACCTCGCCGTCGTACCGGGCGCCCGCACCGGAGCCCAGGCGCGCCATGAACCCGGGCCTGCGGGGGGATCCGTGGACCTGCTGTCCGGCCAGTGCCAGCGGCAGCACCGGCGGGGAACCGGGGGAGAAGTCCGGGACGAAGCGCGGGGTCTTGGCCAGGGCCTCGTCGGGGGAGGGTGATCCGCCGCGGGTGTAGCCGGTGCGGGCGGAGGACGCCGGTTTGGACGCGGCTCCGGGCCGCCCGCCGGAGCCGCGGCCCAGGCTCAGGTCATACGCCGCTTTTTGCTCCGGGTTGGACAGCACCTCGTACGCCTCGGCGATGACATGGAACGTTTCGGCACTGCCTCCGTGATCCGGGTGGGTGGCGCGTGCGGCTTTGCGGTAGGCCGTCTTGATCTGGTCCGTTGTGGCCGAGGGGGTAAGACCCAAAACCTCATACAGCGTCTTGGGTGACGGGCTCACAGCGGATCCTCTCATTGGGCCGGAAGACCCGGCAGGCACAGCGCGCGGATGGCGCCGCAGGTTTCACAGCGGTTGCATTCTCTCAGGTTGGCAGCGTCACCGGCCAAACCGGCAGCCATAAGGCTGCACCAGCTATAACGCTGGAAGGGTGAACTATGTTTCCCGGACGGACCGGGCAACTCTGCGGACAGAGTGATAACTCGCCGCGGCAGCGGGGATGACCCGCGGGTGGTCCGGATCGGTGTTGTCCACGACCACCGTGGCACGGCCCGCGGGATCCGTGTCAGCGAAGTAGAGACGCTGGCCGCCCACGTAGCGGTGCATGGCCGGATCATTCGGATCCGCCGGCGTTCCGTCGCGCTGAGCCATCCGAGCCGCGGTCACGGGAAACGGCACGTCGAGGAACAACGAGAAGTCCCAATCCGCCGCCAGTTCGCGGCGGTGCAGGAAGAGTCCGTCCACCAGCACGACGGCGTTGGCGGGGGCGGGCAGCTCGGGCGGGGACAGGACGGCGTCGGTGACGAGGCTGTGCCCGGCGGGCCGGTAGCTCCCGCCGCCTCCCGGCTTCAGCGGGTCGAGGACGTAGGCCCGAAACTGTTCCACGTTGTAGGAATCATGGCGAAAGCCGGCTGCCGAACGTCGGCCGCGCCGGTACCGAATGCCTTGGCGGTGATGAAAGTCATCCAGCGACACCCGGATCACCGGCCGCGGGTTCACGGCACCGGCCAGCTCGGCAGCCAGGGCGTCTGCAAAGGTTGTTTTCCCGGAGCCGTCAACGCCGTCCACCGCCGCGAATACCCGGCAGCCGGGGGACCTGCCGGACAAGCATGCCGCCAGGTTCTGCAGGAGCGCAGCCCGGCGGACAGGCACAGGGCAAACCGGGAGCGCCGGCGGGGGAGGCGGAGTGGTCACAGAGGCATTGTGCCAGTTCCAATCGGCATCGGTTGCGATCCCCGTTAGAATGATCAGGTGCCCGTGTACCTAGATCACGCGGCGACCACGCCTATCTCGGCCTCGGCCCTCGCCGCACTCACGTCAGAACTTAGCCGCAGCGGCAATCCGTCCTCCCTGCACGGCTCCGGCCGCCGCGCCCGGATGGTGGTGGAGGAATCGCGCGAAGCGCTCGCCGCCGCCGCAGGCTGCCACCCCTCGGAGATCATCTTCACCTCCGGCGGAACCGAGGCGGACAATTTGGCCGTCAAGGGGCTGTACTGGTCCCGGCGCGATGCCGACCCGCGCCGCACCCGGATCCTCTGTTCCCCGATTGAGCACCATGCCGTCCTGGACACCGTCCAGTGGCTGGAAAAGCATGAGGGTGCCACCGTGGTGTGGCTGCCGGTGGATCAGGACGGCGTGGTCTCCGAGGAAGCCATCCGGGCCGAGCTTGCCGCCTCCGCAGACACCACCGCCCTGCTGACCGTCATGTGGGCCAACAATGAAGTGGGCACGGTCCAGGACATTCCCGCGCTCACTGCGCTGGCACACGAATACGGGGTGCCGGTGCACACCGACGCCGTGCAGGCGTTCGGCGCACTGCCGGTGGACTTCCGGGCGGCCGGTGTGGACACCATGGCCATCAGCGGTCACAAGATCGGCGGACCGGTGGGGGTCGGGGCGCTCGTCGTTGGACGGGCCGTGAGACTCACGCCGGTGATGCACGGCGGCGGGCAGGAGCGGGACATCCGCTCCGGAACCCTGGACACCCCCGGCATTGCGGCCTTCGCCGCTGCAGCCCGTGAAGCCACGGAAAACCTTCCCGCTGAGTCCGCCCGCCTGCGGAACCTGAGGGACACGCTGATCGCCGGGGTGGAGCGCGAAATTCCGGACGCAGTGCTTCGGGGCGCACGGGAGGACCACAGCGGGGATACCGGCCAGCAAGGCAGGCCACGCCGGCTGCCGGGCAATGCCCACTTCACGTTTCCGGGCTGCGAAGGCGATTCGCTGCTGTTCCTGCTGGATCTGGCCGGGGTGGAGTCCTCCACCGGCTCGGCGTGCACGGCGGGAGTTCCCCGGCCCTCACACGTTTTGCTGGCCATGGGACTGAGCGAGACCGAGGCCCGCGGTGCGCAGCGTTTCAGCCTCGGGCATACAACCACGGCCGCAGACGTTGACACCTTGTTGAACGCACTTCCCGAAGCCTATGAGCGGGCCAAAAAGGCCGGTATGGCTTCCCACGTCAGCAGCATCCAAACAGCAGGAACAGGTTTTACTTCATGAAGGTTTTGGCAGCAATGAGCGGCGGAGTGGACTCCGCTGTAGCCGCAGCACGAGCAGTGGAAGCCGGGCACGACGTCGTCGGCGTCCACCTGGCGCTGTCCCGCATGCCGGGCACCCTGCGCACCGGCAGCCGGGGCTGCTGCACCATCGAGGACTCGCGCGACGCCTGGCGGGCCTGCGACATCCTGGGCATCCCGTACTACGTGTGGGACTTCTCCGAGCGGTTCAAGGAAGACGTGGTGGATGACTTCGTCGCCGAGTACGCCGCCGGCCGCACCCCCAACCCCTGCATGCGCTGCAATGAGCGGATCAAATTCGCCGCCCTGCTGGAAAAGGCACTGGCCCTGGGCTTCGACGCCGTCTGCACCGGCCACTACGCCAAGGTGATCACCGACGCCGACGGAAACCCGGAGCTGCACCGTGCCGCGGACTGGGCCAAGGACCAGTCCTACGTCCTGGGCGTGCTCACGCACGAACAGCTCAAGCACTCCATGTTCCCGCTGGCCGAAACCCCGTCCAAGGCCGAGGTCCGCGCTGAAGCCGAACGGCGGGGCCTGTCCGTGGCCAACAAGCCGGACAGCCACGACATCTGCTTCATCCCCGACGGCGACACCCGCGGCTGGCTCGAAGAGCGCATCGACATGACGGAGGGCGACATTGTCGATTCCTCCGGCGAAAAGATCGGCACGCACCCCGGCGCCAACGCCTTCACCGTGGGCCAGCGCAAGGGCCTGAAGCTGGGCCGCCCGGCCGACGACGGCAAGCCCCGCTTCGTGCTGGAAATCAGGCCCAAGGAAAACAAGGTGGTCGTGGGGCCGGAGAAGCTGCTGAACATCGACCAGATGCGCGGCATCAAGATCTCCTGGGCCGGCCTGCCGATCCCCGAGATTGAGGCCCGCACCCAGTTTGACTGCATGGTCCAGGTCCGCGCCCACGGCGATCCCGTGGCCGCCCGCGGCTGGATGGAAGATGTTGCCTCCGATGAGGCCGACGGCGGCGTCCGCGAGGAGCTTGTCGTCCGGCTGAACGAACCGATGCGCGGCGTTGCACCGGGCCAGTCCATGGTTATCTACCAGGGCACCCGCGTCCTGGGCCAGGCCACGATCGATTCGGCACGTTCGCTGGAATGGGATCCCGCCGCGGTGTCCTGATCCGGGCGGGCCGGCGTAACGTGCTCTGCCGCACGCGGGCCGGACTCTAGACTGGAGCCATGACTGAAACATCCGCAGATGAGTTCGACCCCGCTGCCAGTTCCCTCGCCGGTAAAATTTCCGACGACGTTATGCAGGAACTGCTGGCTGTCCGCAGCAGCATCGACAACATCGATGCAACTCTGGTGTATCTCCTCGCGGAACGTTTCAAGGCCACCCAGCGGGTGGGGTACCTGAAAGCGGAGCACGATCTGCCGCCTGCTGACCCGGGACGGGAAGTGGCCCAGATTGCCCGGCTGCGCCGGCTCGCCGAGGACGCCCACCTGGATCCGGCCTTCGCGGAAAAGTTCCTGAACTTCATCATCAGCGAGGTCATCCGGCACCACCAGGCGATCTCCGACAACCACAACGGCGGCAACAGCAATGCAGCAGGACTCTGACCAGACGGACACTAAGCAGCCGGAATCCACCACCGTCACGGCCACTGCCTTAGGCTCGTGGCCGGGCGATGACCCGGTGGAAGCCACCCGAATCATCCGCGGTGAGCTCGGTGCGCCGCATCTTCCGTTCCTGGTGGAACTGCCGCACCGCGGTCCGGGCGCCGACGCCCTGGGGCGGACGGCCGCACTGCTCGTGGAGCTCGCCGTGGACCTCCAGCCGCACGGTTGGCGCCTGGTGCCCCGGCCCGGAAAGGACCACCGCAGGGCAGTCTCCCTGCTGAGCCAGGATCTCAATGCCCTCGCCGATGTTGTTGGTGCCGAGGAATCCCCGGGCAGGCAGCTGAAGATTTCGCTGCGCGGTCCGTTGTCCCTGGCCGCCGGTCTCTACCTGCACAACGGCGAACGTGCCCTCTCTGACGCCGGAGCCCGCCGGGAACTGCTGCAGTCACTTACCGCAGGCGCAGTGGACTATGTGGCGCGTGCACGCACAGCCGCACCGGAGGCCGGCATTATCGTCCAGCTCGATGAGCCCGACATCGCCGAAATTCTCGGCGGCGCCATTCCCACGGCCAGCGGCTACCGGACACTGCGCTCCGTGCCGGCCACGGAAGTGTCATCCGCCTGGGCCCAGCTCATGGAGGCACTGACCCTTGCGGGGGCTGAGCAGATCGTCCTGCGCCTGCCGGAGACCGGACGCTCCGCGGTGCTTCGCCCCGGAGCCCAGACACCTTTTGCCTTGGCACTGGGGGCGGGCGCAACCGGCGCGGCCCTGCCTGCCGCCGGGCTTACCGGAGCGGATTGGGAAGGAATTGCGGAAGCGGTCGAAAGCGGAAAGTCGCTGTGGCTGGGAATACTGCCGGAACCGGCAGGGAACGCTGAGCCCCGCCAAGTGAAAGCCCTGGTGGAGGATGTACTGCGGCCGTGGACCAAAATCGGCCTGTCAGCCAACGCGCTTCCGGCGCTTCGCCTGACACCGGCCGCCGAGCTGGCGGAGGTATCGCCGTCGTCCGCCCGGAAGGTCCTGAGCCGGCTCACGCAGACTGCGCAGGCGCTGTCCCAGGTGGCCGCCGAGGGCTGGGGCACCGGAACTTAACCGGCTCTTATACCCGCCGCTCCCAGCGGGAAGGCACGGCCTCGGCCGGAAGTTCGCCGTCCCAGGGCTGCTGCCGGTAAGTGAAGCTTCCTTCGTAGACGAAGATGGTACCCACCTGCCGCTGCACCACCCGCGTGCGGATGCGGAAGACGCCCTCGCCGTCGTCGTACCGCTGCTCCACATGTGCGTCCGCAGCAGCAAAGCCAGGCAGCGGAAGCCGCAGCGGGCCCAGGAACAGCCGGCCGCGCGGAGAATCCATGAGCAGATGCCCTTCCCCGGTCACGGACAGCACCAAATCAGTGGCCAGATTTCGTTTACGTCCCAGATAATCAGTCAGATGCCCCGGACCGGTCAGCGTGGTGGTGTCCTCAAAGGTCCGGTTGCCGCCGGGAAACCGGAAGGTCCGCACCGCGGTCAGCGACGGCCTGCCCTGTGGATCCTGATGCGGGTAGTTGCGGATGGTAAAGGGAACGCCGGTGCCGTAATCGGGGAAGAACGCATTCGATACCGGAACTAGTTTGAGCAGCGGCCGCAGCCAGGGCCGGGGACAGCCGGCGGTTTCGAAAACGCCCTCTCCCTCGCCGTACACGCCGCCGCCGGCCGCTGCTGAGAAGTACTCCTGCAGCGCGGGCTGGAGCCGCTCGAAGTCCGCTCCGAGGACCTGGCGGTAAACGGAGCGGGGAACCGCTGCTGGTTCGACTGGAGCCATGATCTAGAGCCTTCCGGAAGCTTTGAGCCGGATATAGAGGTCCGCGAGCTTGGGCGGCAACTCGTGCGGGGTTTCGTCAACCACCTCGGCACCCATGGACCGCAGCTGGGCGCTGACCGCTGCCCGGTCCAGAAGGGCACGCTCCGCCGCTGCTGCGCGGAACACCTCGGTGGCCGTTGTCCGCTGCCGCCGCAGTTCCTCCAGCTCCGGGTCCCGGACCGAGGCAACCACCACCACATGCTTGTCCAGCAGCTGCGGCAGCACCGGCAGCAGCCCCTCTTCGAGTGCGCCGGAATCCAGGGCAGTTATCAACACCACCAGCGAACGGCGGGTGGAAACGGATTGGACGGCACCGGGCACCAGGGAAAAGTCAGCTTCAATCAGCTCGGCGTCCAGCGGGGCAATCGCCGAAACGAGGCGGTGCAGGAGGTTGCCCTTTCCCCCGGACTGGACACGTGCCCGGATCCGCCGGTCAAAGGCCAGGAAGTCCACCCGGTCGGCACCGCCGGAAGCCAGCATGGCCAGCAGCAGAGCGGCTTCGATGCCGGTGTCCAGCCGCGGTTCATCGCCAATCCGGGCAGCTGACGTGCGGGAAGTATCCAGCAGCAGCACCACGCGCCGGTCACGCTCCGGACGCCAGGTCCGCACCACGGTGTCCCGCCGGCGGGCAGTGGCACGCCAATCGATGGACCGGACGTCGTCCCCGCGCACATAGTCACGCAGGGAATCGAATTCCGTTCCTGCACCCCGCATCTGCACCGTGGTGTTGCCGTCCAGCTCCCGCAGCCGCCGCAGTTTCGACGGCAGGTGACGTTTGGCGTGGAACGGGGGGAGCACCCGCAGCACTGCGGGGCACGGCAGGGTGCGCTGGCGGGCGGCCAGACCCAGCGGACCGAAGCTGCGTACAGTGACGGATTCACTGTGCAGGTCCCCCCGGCGCTCCGGAAGGAGCCGCACCTCAAAGCGGCGGGCTTCATGCGCGGGTATCTGCATCCGCTGCACAGGGTCCAGGGCTCCGGCCGAAGGCTGCCAGCCGTCCCGGAAGCTGCCGCGAAGGGGACGGGGGCCGGTGTTGCGGACAGTCAGGACCGCGGCGGCAGGCTCGGTCAGTCGAACGCTTCCCGGAACGGTGCGCTCGAGGGTGAGCGAGCGCGGCGATGCAGCCGCCACCAGATCAACGCCGACAGCGGCGCACAAAAACACCAGCCACAGCGTGATCGAGGCAGCGCCCGGAAAGAGCAGGACCGCCACGGAACCCGCTGCGGCAAGGAAGACCAGCCGGCCGGAGATCGCCATCAGAGACCGGCGACCTAGCGCGGTACCGGAACGGTGGCCAGGATGCTGCCCAGCACGCCGTCGACTAAGACACCATCCATCTGTGCCTCCGGGCGCAGCGACACCCGATGCCGCAGCGCCGGCAATGTGAGTGCCTGGACGTCGTCCGGCGTGACGAAGGGCCGCCCCGAGAGCCAGGCCCAGGCGCGGGAAGTGTTCAGCAGTGCCGTGGCGCCGCGCGGGGAGACACCAAGCTGGAACGACGGCGCACTCCGGGTTGCCCGGACCAGGTCCACGATGTAGCCGAGGACTTCGGGGGAGACCTCCACCTCGGCGACGGCGCGTCTGGCTGACTCCAGATCGGCAGCAGAGGCAACGGGACGGACTCCGGCGGCACCAAGGTTCCGGGGATCGAAACCGCCGCTGTGCCGGCGGATGATCTCAATTTCGTCGTCCCGCCCGGGCAGGTCCATGGTCAGCTTGAGCAGGAACCGGTCCAGCTGGGCCTCCGGCAGGGAATACGTGCCTTCGTACTCCACGGGATTGGAGGTGGCCGCCACAATGAACGGATCGGGCAGCGGACGAGACACTCCGTCCACTGACACCTGCCGCTCCTCCATGGCTTCCAACAGCGATGCCTGGGTCTTGGGCGGGGTGCGGTTGATTTCGTCCGCCAGCAGGATGTTGGTGAAAACAGGTCCTTCCCGGAAGGAGAATTCCGAAGTGCGGCCGTCATAGATCAGCGAGCCGGTGACATCTCCGGGCATGAGGTCAGGGGTGAACTGCACCCGCTTGGTATCCAGGGACAGGGCGGCGGAGAGGGAACGCACCAGCAGAGTTTTTGCGACGCCCGGAACCCCCTCCAGGAGCACATGCCCCCGCGCCAGCAGCGCAATGATCAGCCCCGTCACCGCGGCATCCTGGCCCACTACGGCCTTGGCCACTTCCCGGCGGACGTCAAGCAGGGCCTGGCGGACCGGATCGGTGCCCGGGTCAACATCCCGGCCGGCGTCCGGCCCTGAGGAAGCGGCCTGCTCCGCAACTCCGGCTCCCGGCGCTTCCCCGGCCCTGATTTCTTCGGCACTGACCTGGGCCGTGGGTGACGGCGGGGAACCCGGGGGCTGCGGCTGGTACTGCTGGCTCATGATGCGGTGACCTCTTCCTCTAGGGCTTGCAAATCCTGTGACCACTGAACAAGCGCGGCATCGCCTGCAGGCAGAGCCCCGTTCAACAGCGAATTAACCTCGTCCTCGGGCCGGCCGGTGGACGCGGCGACCGCCCGGACCACCGTGTCGGTGCTGCTTCCGGGTCCCAGCCGCAGCCGGGCGGCAAGGCGGGTGAGCGCGGCGGCGCGAAGTGTTTGGGCCGCGCGGTCCGTTGCACGTGCGTCCTGGTACAGCCGGGCGCGGCCTTCCGCCGTCTCTGCGGACCGTACCACCACGGGCATCGGTTCGGCGGCCAGAGGCCCCAACCGGCGTCCGCGCCAGAGCATCGCCAGTGCCGCCACGACGAGCAGCCACAGCAGCAGCGGATCCACCCATCCGGGCAGCAGCGTGCGGAAATCGGCAGGTGCCTCCGCGGGCGGCACATCCGAGACAGTGGGCAAAAACCAGACCAGGGTCTCGGTGGAACCCAGGGTGCGCAGCGCCAGTGCCGCATTGCCCCGGTTGGCGAGGGACTCATTGGCCAGCAGCGCGGAATTACCCAGGACAATCACGCTGCCGTCGTCGTTGCCCGCGTACGAACCTGCCCCGGTACCGCCGTCGGCGGCGGGGAAACAGGTGACCGGCCCGCGGTAGGCCAAACCGCCGGCGTCGATGCTTTGGGCGGCGGAGGCGTCCGCAGCATCGCACTGCGCCTCCAAACCGGCGTCCTGCTCCGGCAGCACCCCGGCGGAGCGGATCTCCGGGGCGAGCTCGGTGAGTTGGACAAAGCCGGGTTCCACCAGCACCTGCCTACGGGCAAGGCCGTTCAACTCCGCGAGCTGGTCCGGCCCCAGAAAGCCGTTGGGGTCGTACAGAAACAGCGTTGACTGCCCGCCCCGGCGTTGGAGCATGTCAACGGCTTCCTGATAGGAGTCCGGAACTTGAACGTCCACGCCCCGGTTGCCCAGGATCGTTGCCGCTGCCTGTGCACCGGCGGGGGCGGGGTTTGCGGGGGAGAGCGCTGTATCGTCATCGCCGGATCTCCCGAGGACGGCCAGGAGGACAACGAAGCACAGCACCAGGCCCAAAATGATCCACAGTCGCCACGCCCGCAGCCGGGTCCGCACGGTTTCGCTGAGCGTCGGACTGCGGTCCGGACCTGCCGGGGGTACCGGAACGGCTTCCGGGGGTGCGGTGCCCGCGTGCGGGGCGCTCACCGTGGAACCGCCAACGTGTTACGGGCCGGGGAGGGAACTGCGGGAGACAGGCGTTCCAGCAAAGCATCCAGAACGCCGGCCCGCTCCGCGTCACCGGAGGTGGCCGGCAGATGGCCGTACCGGACGTCGTCGAACCGCCGGGCCAGCCAGATGATTTCGTCCGAGGCTGAGGGGAAAGACCCGGCCAGGATATGTCCCGCCTCTGCAGCCGTGCGGCCGGGACGGGGCTCGAGGACAACACGTTCCTCGGCCGAACGGATGATGGCACGCAGACGTTCGGTCACCGCCGTGTCCCATTCAGCGCGGGCGGCTGCCTCCTCGGCGAGCCTGCGGTGATCCACTGCGATCCGGACTTCGCCTGAGTCGAAAACCTCCCGGCGGCGCCGCGCATTCAACCGCGGGCGGACCAGGAACACCGCTGCGGCAAGCACCGCTGCCGCCCCGACAGCCAGGAGAACCACGCCAACGGTGGGATCGAAACCGGCAATGCCGTTGAGGAGCTCGATAAAGAAGTTGCCCACCCACCGCCAGAAACGCTCCAGAAGGGTGGGCTCGGCGGCCTGGTACACGGGCCGGGACAATTCCTGCTCAGCCCATTCCCGGCCCTGATCCGCATCGGGAAGCACCGGGACCTCCCGCACCCCAAACCCCTGCACCGGCCCCGCCGCCCGCAGCATCATCCGCCGTAGCCCGTGCCGGGAGGTCCGCCGTAGGGTGCCGGTCCCGCTCCGGGCGGTGTTATTCCGCCGAAGCCGTCACCGGGCTTGCCGCTGTGCCGTCCGGGCACCAAATCCGGGGTGACCCCGGCAATCTCCTGCTCCTTCATCAGGGTGAGGTCAAAGCCCTCGCGCCGAATTCGGAGATCAACATACAGCAGCGAAGTCACCGCGGCCTGAAAGGCGTAACCGATGGCGCTGAAGAAGGTGGTGAGGGCCGCATTCAAGGCAAACAGCGCCACCACTGTTCCGGCATCTGTGCCGGAGCCGCTGCCAAAAGCTCCGGCAAGGCTGGTGATGAGGAGCACCGGAACGCTGATGACCGAGGAGATGATGGAGACCAGAATGGCAGTCAGCGCAAGGATCCCGAAAGAACGCCAGAAGTTGCGGTTGGTCAGCTGCCAGGAACGGCGAAGCGACGCGAAGATCCCCGCGGGTTCCAGGACCAGTGCCGCCGGAGCAAAGGCCAGCTTGACCCCCAGCCAGACGAACACGGCGATCAGGGCCAGGAAGCCCAGAATCAGGACAGGAACGCCCGCTGCGCCGAGGACACTTACCAGCAGTCCCACCAGCACACCGAAAACCGCGAGCCCGATAACGAAGGCCACGGTCAGCAGCAGCCCCATTCCTGCCAGCGCAAGCAGCCGGGAGCGGCAAAGCCTCCACGTTTGCGCGAAGCCGGTCTTGAGATTCAGGATGGACCGCGCGAGGGGCACCACCAGCACTCCCTGCAACAGCAGGACTCCCACTACGGAGATAACACCCAAAAGGGACAAACCGGTCACGGACCAGGCAGCGTTCGACTCGACGGACTCAAAGTCGGTGTCGTCGAAGTCCGGACTGAACAAGGCATCGGGCACAAGGCTGCCGATAAACAGGTACGTCAGCAGTGAGATGACGGCCTGGATCAGCAGTGCCGTTCCGAACGTTGCGGCAGGGTTCTTCCGGCAGGCCTGGAAAGCACCGTCCAAAAGCTCGCCCAGGCCGAGGGGCCGCAGCGGAATGATGCCGGGTTTGGGCGGAGGCGTCCAGCCGCCCTGCGGCAGGGCGCCGGGGAACCCCCAGGGCTGGTTGGGCTGGTGGGGCGGGAAGCCGCCGGGCTGGTTCCACTGTGTGCCCGGCTGGTTCCACTGGTTCTGCTGCGGGGGCTGGTTCCACGGGTTTTGCGGCTGCGGGGGCTGGTTCCACTGCGGCGGCTGCCATTCCGGGGAGCCGCCCGGACGCGGCGCCGGCGGGATGCCGGGGATCCCGCCGTCGTCATTTTGCTCCCGCGGATCTCCGCCGCTGTGATTGTCCTGACCCAAGGTGTCCCCCCAAAAGAGTTGTTTGGCCTTATCCCACCATAGTTCCAGAGCAGTCCGGACAGCCCCTGTAGAAATAGCCGGAAACTCCGTCCCTTAGGATGATAGGGATATTGCCAGCTGTCGCGGTGTCCCGGGACGCACCCGGGGAACCACCTTTTCCGGACAGCGGGCTGAAGCGCGGTGCAGGCACCGGGCAGCCGGAAATTCGTCCGGCACCGCAACGATGGACCGGTGTGAGAAGTCATCCGGGGACAGGGAGATATGAAGGCACGCATTCTGGTCGTGGATGACGACGAAGCACTGGCCGAGATGATTGGCATTGTGCTCCGCAACGACGGGTTTGAGCCTGTCTTCTGCGCGGACGGCTCGAAGGCTCTAGAGGTCTTCCGCAGTTCCAAGCCGGATCTGGTCCTGCTGGACCTCATGCTGCCCGGCATTGACGGCATCGAGGTGTGCCGCCAAATCCGCGGTGAATCCGATGTTCCCATTGTCATGCTGACTGCGAAGTCTGACACGTCCGATGTTGTGCGCGGCCTGGAATCGGGCGCGGACGACTACGTGCCGAAGCCGTTCAAGCCGGCAGAGCTCGTGGCCCGCGTGCGTGCCCGCCTGCGTCCCGGCGACACGAAGTCCCCTGAAACGCTCAGCATCGGAGAAGTCACCATCGACGTCGCCGGACACGTAGTGACGCGCGGCACCGACATCATTTCGCTGACCCCGCTGGAATTTGACCTCCTGGTGGCCCTGGCCCGGAAACCCTGGCAGGTTTTCACCCGTGAAATGCTGCTGGAACAGGTGTGGGGTTACCGCCATGCCGCGGATACCCGGCTGGTCAACGTCCATGTGCAGCGGCTTCGTTCCAAGATCGAGCGCGACCCCGAAGCACCCGAGATAGTTCTGACGGTGCGTGGTGTCGGTTACAAAGCCGGTCAGAGCTAGGCGCTCACGGACTGCGGTCCTAAAACATGACATCCTGCCGGTGGTACTGCGGACGCTTCGGCGTCTCCGCAACGGTTTGCGAAAAGCGACGTTCCACCGGGTTGCCCGCCTCTGGCGGCGTTCCATGCTGTTCAAGACCGTGGTCTCCACGCTGCTGCTGGTGACCCTTGCCTGCGGCGGCGTGGGTGCTTTCCTTTCCCACCAGATTGCCGGCGCGCTCTATGAAGAGCGGCAAAACCAGTTCCAGTCCGAAGCCACAGCCGGACTGATTTCGGCGAAGGAAAACTTCCGGACCACCGCGGCAACTGACCGTGAAGGCACTGAACGGCTCGTCTCGAACACCCTGTCGCTGCTGGAAGGGCAGGGCGCCGATGCACGGCGGCTGTACCTTCTCACGCCCCTGCCGGACCAGGAACAGAACCTGTTCGTCTCCCAAACGCTCGGAGAAGGCATCACCGCCGGCAGCATTCCGCTGGCCTTGAGCGAGTCCGTGAGCAGCATCAACGTCAACGAGGACCTGGACACCATCCACTGGTCCCCGCTCGCGCTCTCCCATGGGGAGCCCGGCCTGGCTTTTGGCACCAAGGTCACGCTGCCGCCGGACAGCGCCGAGTACGCGCTCTACCTGATTTACGATCTGTCGTCCATGCAGCACACTCTCGATGACATCCACCGCATCATGTGGATCGCCGGCGGGCTGCTCATGGTCATCATCGGAACCATCGCATGGCTGGTCACCAAGGCCGGTGTGGGCGCCGTCGGTGACGCCGCGGCGGTGTCTGAGAAACTGGCAAACGGTGAGCTGCAGGAACGCATGGTGGTCAAGGGCGAGGATGACGTGGCGCGTTTGGCTGCGTCCTTCAACCGCATGGCCGCCACCCTCCAGGACCAGATCACCCAGCTGGCCCAGCTCTCACGCATGCAGCAGGTCTTCGTTTCCGATGTTTCCCACGAACTGCGCACCCCGCTGACCACGGTGCGGATGGCTGCCGAAGTGCTCTACGACGCGCGGGACGGCTTCGATCCGATCAGCAAACGGTCCACAGAACTGCTTTACCACCAGGTCGAGCGCTTCCAGGCGCTGCTGGCGGACCTGCTGGAGATTTCCCGGTTCGACGCCGGTGCCGCGTCACCGGATCTGGAACCCACCGACATTTTCACCGTGGTGCGCGACGTCATCGACGCCACGGAACCGCTGGCCCTGAACATCGGGTCCGAAATCACCGTGGTCTCGAAGGAAGTCAGCTGCATGGTGGACGCTGATCCGCGGCGGATCGAGCGGATCATCCGCAACCTGGTGGTCAATGCCCTGGAACACGGCGAGGGGCAGCCCATCGAGATTGCCATCGGCTCCAACGTTGACGCCGTCGCGGTTGCCGTCCGCGACCACGGCATTGGCATGACCGACGACGAAGCCTCCCGGGTGTTCGACCGTTTCTGGCGTGCCGATCCGGCCCGCGCCCGGACCACGGGCGGCAGCGGACTTGGCCTCTCCATCGCCGTCGAGGACGCGCTGCTGCACGGCGGCCTGCTTCAAGCATGGGGGCGACCCGGAGACGGAGCCTGTTTCCGTCTCACGCTGCCCCGCCGGCACGGAGTTCCGTTCTCCGATTTCCCGGTGCCGCTGTCGCCGTACGACGGCGCCTCCGGGACCAGGGCACTGGCCGCACCTGCACCTGTCACACAGGAGATGAACGATGAAGGGTAACAGTCCGGCCCGCCAGCGGCCGTTCGCACGCCTGATCCTGATGGCAGCACTGGTACTGGCTGTGCTGTCCGGATGCTCGTCCATTCCCACCACAGGCCCGGTGGGAACAGCCTCTGCGGACAGTGACGGCAGTTCGCTGGTAGACACCTTTGCCGTGGCTCCGCGCGGCCCCGGCCAAGACGGGGGAGAAACGCCGGAAGAAATCCTGCAGGGCTTCATCACTGCGGGAACGGGGGCCGCAGACGACTACAGTGTTGCCCGCGAGTTCCTCACCGACAGCCTCGCCGACACCTGGAACCCCACCGACCGTGTGCTGATCTACGGCGCGGATCCCAACATTGTGGCGGCGCGGGACGGCAACACCTACTCCATTCAGCTCGAAGTGGTGGGCGCCCTCGATGCCCGCGGAATCCGCACCGACAAGGCATCAGGCACCACGGAAACCCTCTCCGCCTCCATGGAGCAGGTGGACGGGCAATGGCGCATCAGCGCCATTCCGCACGGCATCATGATGTCCGAAGTCAATTTTTCCTGGCTGTTCCTTTCCCACAACCTGTACTTCTATTCGAGCAACTTTGAGTTCTGGGTGCCGGACACGCGCTGGTTCGTGCAGAAATCCGGAATCGCCGCCAATGTGGTCAAAGCAATGCTCGAGGGCCCGGCTCCCTACCTTCAGGGGGCCGTAAGCAGCGCATTCCCGGCGGGCACCGCGCTTGCCCGGGATGCCGTGCCGGTGGTCTCCGGGGTGGCCACCGTGGATCTTTCCGCGGACGTCCTGCAGGATTCCAGCGACCTGAACCGGCAGCAGATGGCCCTGCAGCTGCAGCAGAACCTGACCCACCTCAACAACGTGAATACTGTCAGCATGACCGTCAACCAGCGGGATGTGGATCTCGGCAAGGAAAGCGGCGCCCTGGTGGAGGCCGTGGCGGACCCCGAAGCGGGAAGCACACAGATAGCCGTTTACCAGAACGAACTGGCCTACTTCAAGGGAGTGGAACCACAGGCCATCGAGGGCATCCCGAGCGTGGCGGAGTACGGTCCCCGGGATCCGGCCCTGTCATTGGACCTGGCCACCATTGCGTTCCTCAACGCGGACCGGACCTCGTTGTTCCTGACGGGGCCCAATCAGGAGGTGCGAAAAGCGGCCGACGGCGCGTCCCTGACCGCGCCCAGTATTGATCCTGAAAAGTGGACCTGGACTGCCTCGAACACCGGAACGGCCGCTCGAATCCTGGCCCTGCCGCCGGGCGGCGACGCCGACCAAATCCTGACGCTGTCCGTTCCGTGGCTGGATGAGGCAACCATTTCCGAGCTTCGGATCTCACGCGACGGTGCACGCGCGCTGCTGGTCACGAACTCCGGCGGCAGCAGCCACGTCCTGGTGGCCGGCGTTGTTCGGGATGCGGGAGGGGTTCCGAAAACTCTCACGACTCCGCTGGAACTCGCTGTTACCACCGAGTCAGGTTCGGGAATTCCGGCAACACAGCCGGTGGACCGCGCCAAGTGGGTCTCCGAGGATGCCATTGCAGTCCTGAAGACCTCTGCCGAAGGCCAGGTGACTCCGCTGATCCTCAGGCTCGGTGCCGATCCCGAGCCTCTGGCCGGTCTGACCGGGATTACCGGTCTGAGCGTCGGCAAGGGTGAGCAGGAAATCTACGTACAAACCCAAGCTGCAATGTACAAACGCATGGGTAACAGCTGGTACGAGGTGGGGGAGGGGCTGCTGGACCCGGCGTTCCCGGGGTAGGCGCTCCTGCACAGGCCGGCGCCCGCGCCGCTTATCCACTGCCGGGCCGTTTCGCCCAGCTTCGGCGCAGATCCAGGCGGATGCTGGGCGGATGAGCGTGTTTTCCTGCTTTTCGGACCTGGCCCGCCGTGCTGACCGGTGGCGGCTTCAACCATGGGCAGCCTCGGTTGGAGCCGCGTGGGCAGACCTGCTGGCGGTGCTCCTGCCAACGTCCTGCGTGGTCTGCGAAACCGCGGATTGTTCACTCTGCCCCGGCTGCCGCCGCGTGGTCCGGCGCAGCGGAACGCGCCCCTACTATGCACAGGACGCAGCGGAACTGCTGCCCGGCAGGGAAAACTCGGCGGACAGCGCCCAGGGGTTGGAGGCCGATGAGCCGGCGCCGCTGCCCGTCACCGCTGCCGGCCGCTATGCCGGCAGCCTGGCGAGAGTGCTCCTTGCCTATAAGAATCACGGCCATACTGATCTCGCGGATGTGCTGCGTCCGATGCTCGCCGGTGCACTGCATCAGGCCGCGGCCGACGTCGGTGGCCTGACGGGCGGTGATAACACCGAGATCGTCCTGGTCCCGGTCCCCGCAACGGGGCGTGCGCGCCGCCGGCGGGGCTACAACCCGCTTGGCATGCTCCTCTCCACTCTCCAATCCAAGAGTCTCCTGCCGGCCGGAACAGCCCTGGAACCTTTGGTCAGATTCAGAGGACGGCGTCCACGGGACCTTGTGCGTCCCTCCGCCCCGGCTGCGGCTGCCGGCGGGGTGCGAAGCCAAAAGACACTGGGACGCAGCGGGCGCCGCAGAAATGTTTACGGGACTATGACGGCCGGGGAGAAGGGGTCGCTGGCCGGAACACGATGCCTGGTAGTTGATGACGTCCTGACTACCGGGGCAACCATAGCGGAAGCCACTCGTGCGCTAAGGGCTGCTGGAGCGCGGGTTGAGGGCGCTGTTGTACTGGCTGCAACCACACCACCCTCATATGACGCATCTAACACAAGGGAGGATCCTAATCCAGTTTCCGGCGTCTTAGGTAATCGGAATGTCCGGAGGTGAATAACGTCCGGCAGTGATCTAACGTGTTGGTATGGACAGCTTCAAGAAGCGGAGCTGTCCTGCGGCAGCGGTCGCAAGGGTTTTGGCAGCGGCCGTTGCTGTGTCACCGAAATCTATTGGAGGGCACCATGGAATTCATGATCAGCGGACGCAACGTTGCAGTATCCGACCGGTTCCGGGAGTATGCCGAAGAACGAATCGCCAAGGTGGAAAACCTGGCGAACAAGGTCCAGCGTGTTGATGCGCGCGTTACCAAGCAGCCCAACGTCCGTGAGGCCGACAGCTCTCTCACCGTGGAATTGACCGTTGTGGGCCGGGGACCCGTGGTACGGGCCGAAGCCACCTCCGGGGACAAATTCGCAGCCTTTGACCTTGCCTATGCCAAGCTCCTTGAACGCCTGCGCAGGGCCAGCGACCGCCGCAAGGTCCATCATGGCCGCCATACCCCGGTAGCAGTACGGATTGCTACCGCAGACCTGGACACGGTCAGCACCAGCGAACCGCTCCATGTTCAGCTGGAAAAAACCGCCGCTGAGGCTGAAGCTTCGGCCGATGCCGTGACCGAAGAGAACGATGCCGCGGAAGCCGCGGATGACTGCCCTGTATTGATCCGGCGCAAGGTTTTCCCGGGTGCCCCCATGAGCCTTGACGATGCCGTGGACAACATGGAGCTGGTCGGCCACGATTTCTATCTCTTCGTGGATTCCGCCACCGGAGCACCTTCGGTCGTGTACCGGCGCCGCGGCTGGACCTACGGCGTGATTACGCTCGATTCCCGGTGCGCGGAGGGCGCTGAGGACATCAAGGAAGAAATTCGGCCTTACCGCGCGTCTGCCGGGTCCGCCAAGACCGCCTGACGCGGTGAGCGCCTGACAGGCGCTCACCACCGTAATGCAGCAAAAGGCCTCCGGAGCAGCTGGACGTTTTGACGGTCCACCGGCCCGGGGGTCTTTTGCTGCCGGCAGCAGGTTTCCGCCATGGACCTAGGATGGGGCGTATGAAAACCACCCTCACGCTCAGGCAGGCGCGGCTGGCAGCGCTTGGGGCGCAGGGGCTGGTCAGGCGGCGGCCGGAAAACCCTGCCGGCAGATCGGTTGAGCGGACGCTGCAGAGGCTGCAGCTGCTGCAGATCGACTCTGTGAACGTCCTTTCCCGAAGCCACTATCTACCCCTTTTCTCACGGCTTGGTCCCTATGACACCGCCATCCCCGACAGACTGGCCTCCCGGGCCCCGCGACGGATGGTGGAGTATTGGGCCCACGAGGCCAGCTATATCCGCCCCGAACTTTTCGCGGATCTGCGGGCGGTCCAGCGGCGCGTTTGGATGACGGCGCACTCTCTTCCCGCCGAGGTTCGGAACAGGCTCAGCGAAGAAATTATGGCGGTCCTCGACGGCGGTCCGCCTTTGACCTCCAGGGAGATTGCACTCAGGCTCGACGGAGGGAAAGCCAAGGACTCCGGCAACTGGGGCTGGAACTGGAGCGCTTCCAAGCGGGTGCTGGAGGACCTTTTCGCGGCCGGAACCATCAGTTCTGCCGGGCGTACGCAGCAGTTCGAGCGGCAGTACGCTCCAACGGCCTGCGTGCATCCCGCAGGAGAAGCTGCGCTGGAAGCCTCCGATCCGCAGGAAGCGGTGCTGCGTCTGACCGAGCTCGCGGCCCAGGCGCACGGCGTGGGCTCCGTGCGCTGTTTCGCCGATTATTTCCGGCTTCCGCAGCGCGACACCGCCACCGCCGTCGCTGACCTTGTCCGTTCCGGGACACTGCGCCCGGTGCAGGTGGCGGGCTGGAACACGCCGGCCTACCTGCATGCAGACACCGTCATTCCGCGCCGCTCCGCGGCCCGTGCCCTCCTGAGTCCCTTCGATTCCCTGGTGTTTGAACGGAAACGCCTCGAGGCCCTCTTTGGCTTCCGCTACCGGCTGGAGATCTACACCCCGCTGCCCAAGCGCCGGTACGGCTACTATGTGCTGCCGTTCCTGCTGGGAGAGCAAATCGCGGCCCGGGTAGATCTGAAGGCGGACCGGGAGAGAAGGGTCCTGCTGGTGCAGGCTGCCCACCGGGAACCGGACGCACCGGCCCACACTGCCGTTGAGCTTGCCGCGGAACTACGTATGATGGCAGATTGGCTGGGGCTTGAGGACGTTATTGTAAAACCGTTGGGGAATCTTGCGGAGGAACTGAAACTGGCAGTATGCCGGGAATAGCCCCGCTGCGGGAATTCCGGCACCTTGCCAAACGTCTCTCACGTAGACTGGGGACGCCAGAATTAGGCAACACTAGATTGGGAGCAAATCAGTGGCATCACTACTCGAACGGGTTCTTCGTACAGGCGATAAGAAGACGCTGAAGACGCTGCGCAACTACGCCGATGCGATCAACGTGCTCGAGGACGAGTACAGGGGCATGTCCGACGCCGAACTCCGGGGGGAGACAGAACGCTTCAAGGAGCGGTACGCCGACGGAGAGAGTCTGGACGATCTGCTCCCGGAGGCTTTCGCCGCGGTGCGCGAAGCCGCGGGCCGGACCTTGGGAATGCGCCACTTCGATGTCCAGATGATGGGTGGTGCTGCACTGCACCTGGGCAACATTGCCGAAATGAAGACCGGTGAGGGTAAAACCCTCGTGGCAACGGCGCCTGCCTACCTGAACGCCCTGACCGGCCGCGGTGTCCACATTGTGACTGTCAACGACTATCTGGCCGAGTACCAGTCGGACCTGATGGGCCGTGTCTTCCGTTTCCTGGGCATGACCAGCGGCTGCATCCTGTCCAACCAGGACCCGGCCACCCGCCGCGAGCAGTACAACGCGGACATCACCTACGGAACCAACAATGAGTTTGGCTTCGACTATCTGCGCGACAACATGGCCTGGAGCGCTGCCGAGCTGGTTCAGCGCGGCCATCACTTCGCCATCGTCGACGAAGTTGACTCCATCCTCATTGATGAGGCCCGCACACCGCTGATCATCTCCGGTGCAGCGAGCGGTGACGTCAACCGCTGGTACACCGAGTTCTCCAAGGTGGTGCAGCGGCTGAAGCTGGACACCGACTATGAGGTGGATGAAAAGAAGCGCACGGTTGGTGTGCTGGAAGCCGGCATTGAGAAGGTCGAGGATTACCTCGGCATTTCCAACTTGTACGAGTCCGCCAACACGCCCCTGATCGGTTTCCTGAACAACGCCATCAAGGCCAAGGAACTGTTCAAGCGGGACAAGGACTACGTGGTCCTCAACGGTGAGGTGATGATCGTTGATGAGCACACCGGCCGTATCCTCGCGGGCCGCCGCTACAACGAAGGCATGCACCAGGCCATCGAGGCCAAAGAGGGCGTGGCCATCAAGGCCGAGAACCAGACGCTGGCCACGGTGACGCTCCAGAACTACTTCCGGCTTTACGAAAAGCTCGCAGGCATGACCGGCACGGCCGAGACCGAAGCCGCCGAGTTCATGAGCACCTACAAGCTGGGCGTGGTGCCCATCCCGACCAACAAACCGATGTCCCGCATCGACCAGTCGGACCTGATCTACAAGAACGAAATCGCCAAGTTCGACGCCGTTGTCCAGGACATTGCCGAGCGCCATGCCGCGGGCCAGCCCGTGCTGGTGGGTACCACGAGCGTGGAGAAGAGCGAATACCTCTCCAAGCAGCTGGCCAAGGCAGGCATCCGCCATGAGGTCCTCAACGCCAAGAACCATGCGCGTGAAGCCGCAATTGTGGCACAGGCCGGACGCAAGGGCGCCGTCACCGTAGCGACCAACATGGCCGGCCGAGGCACCGACATCATGCTTGGCGGAAACGCCGAGTTCAATGCCATCGCCGAGCTGGAACGGCGCGGACTGGATCCGAATGAGAATCCGGACGAATACGAAGCCGCCTGGCCTGACGCCCTCGAAAAGGCGCGGGAAGCCGTGGCAACCGAGCAGCAGGAAGTCATCGACCTCGGGGGCCTGTACGTGCTCGGCACCGAGCGGCACGAGTCCCGGCGCATCGACAACCAGCTGCGCGGACGTTCCGGCCGCCAGGGCGACCCGGGGGAGTCACGCTTCTACCTTTCGCTCACTGATGACCTGATGCGCCTGTTCAACTCCGGTGCCGCGGAACGCATCATGAACAGTTCCTCGATGCCCGACGACGTCGCACTCGAGTCCAAGCTGGTTTCCAAAGCCATCCAGAACGCCCAGGGACAGGTCGAGGGACGCAACGCCGAGCAGCGCAAGAACGTCCTGAAGTACGACGACGTCCTCAACCGCCAGCGCGAAGCCATTTACGGCGACCGCCGCCGGATCCTGGAGGGCGATGACCTGCAGGAGAAAATCGGATTCTTCCTGGAGGATGTCGTGACTTCGATCGTCAACGAAGCCACTGCCGAAGGGCACGGCGACGATTGGGACTACGAGCAGCTGTGGACCAACCTCAAGACCCTCTACCCGGTGGGATTGACCATTGACGAGGTCATTGAGGAAGCCGGCGGACGCTCCAAGGTCACCCGCGAGTTCCTGCAGGAAGAGATTCTCTCCGACGCCAGGCTCGCCTACCAGGCGCGGGAAGAGGCGTTGGGCGCACCGGCGATGCGTGAACTGGAACGCCGGGTGGTCCTGTCGGTAATTGGGCGCAAGTGGCAGGAACATCTCTATGAGATGGACTACCTGAAGGAAGGCATTGGCCTGCGGGCGATGGCCCAGCGTGATCCACTGGTGGAATACCAGCGCGAAGGGTTTGTCATGTTCCAGACGATGACCGAAGCGATCCGGGAGGAGAGCATCGGATACCTGTTCAATGCCGAGGTGAAGGTCAACCAGCCGTCAGCGGACGTTCCCGCAGCGCTGGCCGGGCTTAAGGATGGGCGGTCAGTGGTTGGCCAGCCGACCATCACCGCCGCCGGGCTGGAGGCTCCGCAGCGCCCCGCCAGTCTGCAGTTCTCAGCCCCGAACAGCGAGGGCGGAGTGGAAACCCGCGTGGAGCGGGCCACCTCGGACAAGCCGGCGAAGCCGGAAGGCCAGTCGCGGAAGGGCGGAAACTCCGCCCCGAAGAAGAACAAGCGCCGCAAATAGGTCCGAAAACCTCCGGAGGGCCGCTTAGGCGATCTCCAGGACGGTGATCTTCCAGAGTCCGCGCCGCAGCTCTATACGCAGAGCCGCGGCGCGGACTCTGTTTTGTTCTGCCGCTACGACAGATGCTTCGTAGACCCCCTCCGAAACAGGGCATAGCCGGCAGCATCGGATCACAACCTGGCGGTGCAGGCGCAGCGGCGCGGGAGCGGGGGTTCCTCCCCGGGTGTTCCTGCGGCCCGCAAGCGCCGCTTCCCTGCTGCGAACGAGGTTAGCCCGCAGCTGAAGCCGTTCGTAACTTTCCGGATCCAGCCAGCGAACCATTTGCTGCAGCGGACGGGTTCCGCCAAGCACTTCCAGCGCGGCCTGGGTGACGGATCGTGCGATCGCGTCCACCCGTGCGTCATCAACCGGTTCGCTGTGCCAATGCTGCTGCTCCAAGGGTTCCGGAGCCGGCACTGCCTCGGAGCAGTCAGGCTGCGCGGCGGGGCGCGGACGCAGCTTGACCGGAGGCGCACCCAGCGGCGCATAGCCGGTAACGGGAATTCGGTGGACGGTGAGCGGACGGGGCGCGCCGGAAGCGGCAGCCAGTTCGCCGGCTTCTTCTTGGACGGGAAACGTGATCACGGTGGTCATGGAACTGTCCTTTCCTGCAGGCTGCTCCACGGAGCGGCAGTGATTGGATGTACGTCGAAACTGGTGGTTCACGCAACCGCGCTTGTTACTGCCGGGGAACTTCCGGGACTTCCGGAACTTCCAAAACTTGACCGGGAAGAATCAGGTCAGGATGATCACCGATGATCGTCCGGTTGAGCTCGTACCAGCGGGGCCAATGGGCAGCGATCTGGGTGTCAGTGGCGAGAGGGCCTAGCTGGGCCGCGGCCAGGCTCCACAGCGAATCGCCCGCCTGGACTACGGCCTGCTCCGGGGTGTCAGACCGGCCCGGACGGATAAAAACGTTCTCTGCGGACGGCGCAGTTCGCGGCTTCCAGTGCGCAGAGGGCGGCTCGCCGCTCTGGTCTGCCTCCGCTGCAGCACTCAAACCGTCTGCCGGTTGCTGAGGGTCCGTTCCTGCGCGCAGCTGCGCGGTTGGTTCCCACTGGGGATGAACCGCAGCATCACCCGGCCGCTGCAGTGCGGAGATGCTTTGCGGCGGGCTGGCGGGAGCGAGGGATTCAGCGGCAGCGGCTGCTCCCATCCCGGAAACGAGGTTTAGCCCGATCGCGGCTGCGGCCAGCCGTTTCATAAACGAGGGGGCCAGGGCCCCCGCGGCCGCTGCGGCTGCCGCGTGCCCCGCCTTGTGCAGTGCTGCGGATACCACAGCCAGGATCATTCCCAGACTCCACCACAGGGCGACGACGAGGCCGAAGGCGGCGGCGGCGAATCCGGCGGCGTCCTGCAGGGAGGAAACGGAACCCCTGAACAGAGTTGCCGGGTCCGGCCGGGTTGCCAGTCCAGCCCAGATCAGAATTGCTGCCGCAGCCCCGACGGCGGCAAAAGTGAGCAGGTCCTTTCCATGGTTGCGCACAGCTGCCTTCCTTCCGCCGTCGCTGACCCGTTGGATGACCAGGTCAGCCGCTATCCGATGTTGTTTGATGTCATTTGGTGTTGTTTGATGCGCTTTGAACTCAGTAACTTCGTTTGGTGGGACTTGTCTACAGGTCCGGAAGCAGTGTGTCTAGGGTGATTTGGAGAATGTTTGTCGCGCTCTGCACTGGGTGACATCGATGAGAGCCGTTAGCCTGTGCACATGCGATGGGATGCCCTTTTTGCCGACATGGAGGCCCAACTGGCTTCCGCCCGGGATGCTGTCCAGGAATCCGAGGTTTCGGAACGGCTCCGGACGGACTTTGCCGGAATGGAGCTGTCGGGACGGCTGCAAAGCCAGATGGGCAGGCCGCTGAAAGTGGATCTTGGGCTTCCCGGATCCTTTCAGGGAGTACTGAGCCACGTGGGCCGCGGTTGGCTGGTCCTGGAAGGCGGCGGACGATCGTCCGTCATTGCCCTCGCTCACACGGTGTTCATCGCTGGAATGGATCGTTTCTCCACCTCCGGGGCACCCGTGCCCCGGTTGGGTCTCGCATCCGCGCTCAGGGGATTGTCCCGGGACCGTGCGTCGGTACGGGTCTATCCGGCAGGACAGCCGCCGGCTGCAGCCTTGGACGGCAGCGTGGACCGGGTGGGCAAGGACTTTTTTGAGCTGTCGCTAATACCCCGCGGAGAAGCGCGCAGGCAGGAAAACGTGCGGGGCGTTTACGTAGTGCCCCTGCAATCGGTCGCCGTCGTCTCTTCGTAAGGGCTACTGCTTGGCAGTCTGGCCCTGGGACGCTTCCTCGCGAAGACCGGAAGCCGAACGGCGGTACGCGTCGGCAATGAACTCTTCGAGCACCCGTGATTCCACCCGCCACTGGCCCCGTCCTCCGATCTGGATGGCCGGCAACTCTCCGGAACGCACCAGGGCGTACGTCTGTGACGAGGATATGTTCAGCACCTCACCGACATCAGCCAGTGTCAGGAACCTCTTTTCATCCACGTTTCTACCTCTGTATTCCTCGGGCGCGTGTTCCTTTTCCAGAACGCTGCCATTAGTCTCCCATCTCCAACGCCGGGATGGGCAGGTTATCCACACTTTGAACTTTTCGCAGAAACACCGTGTTCTTCCACGGAATTGTGGTTAACAATGGCACCGATTGCCAATCCGGAGCTCTGCAGCCCGGATTCCGGTGCCACCAGGGGGAAGAATGAGTCTCGCAACAAGCATGCAGGCGTCCGCGCCGCGTCTGAAAAAACCGTCGTGGAAGGATCCCCGGCTTCTGCTGGGAATACTGCTGGTGCTTGCCTCAACGGCAGGAGTCGTTGGGCTTGTCGGTGCAGCGGACGAAACCACCGATGTGTTCGCCGTAGAGGAGGCGATCCCGCTGGGAACACGGGTCACCGCAGAGGACTTCGCGGTGGTACCGGTTCGGCTCGGCGAGGTTTCAGGGGCCTATCTGCCGGCGGCAGACGGCATTCCTGAAAACATGGTGGCTTCGTCCCTGCTGAGGAAGGGCGAACTGCTTTCCCGGGCGGACCTGGGCAAAGCGGATGAGCTGGACCGGAAGCCGGTGGGCCTTCGCATTGATGATCCGTTGCCGGCGGGAACCGAGGCGGGGTCGCGGGTCGATGTGTGGGTTTCCATGCCGGATGAACGAAACGGATTCAAAGAGCCCAAGCAGATCCTGACGGCAGCAGAAATCTCCGAGCTCAGCGTTGACGAATCCGTACTGGGAGCCAACCGCGCCATGCAGATACTGGTTCTCGTAGAGGATGACGATCTTCCGTCGCTGCTCAGCGCCCAGTCCAATGGCGCCAAGATTTCGGTGGTCCTCAACCCGGCTGCCGGGTCATGAATATTCCCGTCGTGACGGTGGGCAGCGGCGTCGGGAACCTTGTGCAGGACCTGGAGCGGCTGCACGGGCCGGTCACCGTGGTGCGCCGCTGCGCCGAGCTGCCCGAACTGATTGCAGCGTGCCAGAGCGGGATAGCGCGGGCAGCCATCGTGTCCGACGACGCCGGAGAAGTCACTGCGGCATTGGCAGAGCGGCTGGCGGCATCGGGTGTGGCACTGCTGGTGCTGGCAGATGAGGAGGGTGCCCTGCGCCGCCTTGACGCACTGAACATCGTCCATGCACCAAGGGGCTCGGCCCCCGAGATGCTCTCTGACCTCGTCGCGGATGCAGTGGACCGGATGAAAGCCGGCGGCGGTTCTTCCGTTCCGGCCGATCCGGCGGCAGCCTTGGACACCTGGGCGGTGGAAGCCGACGGCGGGGGGAGCCGCAGTACGGGGACGGCGGAACGGGCACCGGGATACCGCGCGGCAGGGAACAACTGGGAAGACGGACAGGAAAGCGTGCCCGGCGGCGGCCGCGTGGACGGTTCGGTGATTGCAGTTTGGGGTCCGGCGGGAGCACCGGGCAGGACCATGCTTGCCGTCAACTTGGCAGCGGAGGCCGCGGCGGCAGGCAAAACCGTGCTCCTGATTGATGCGGATACCTACGGTTCCTCTGTTGCCGCACACCTTGGCCTTCTTGATGAATCCGCAGGGGTGGCCCAGGCCTGCCGTTTAGCGGATCAGGGACTTCTGGATGTTGATTCCCTGCTCCGCAGCACCCTCAGCGTGTCGATGAAGGGGGAGCGGCTGCTGGTGCTTACGGGCATCACCCGGTCTGACCGCTGGATCGAGCTGCGCCCCACGGCGCTGGGCCTGGTGGTGGAACAGGCACGAAAGGCAATGGATCTGATCGTCATCGACTGCGGGTTCAGCTTGGAGGCCGATGAAGAGCTGAGCTTCGACACCATGGCCCCGCGGCGGAACGGCGCCACACTGCGGGCCCTTGAACTTGCTGACACCGTCTTTGCCGTCGGTTCAGCGGATTCAGTGGGGGTGCCCCGGCTCGTCCGGGCCCTCACCGAATTGGAATCCGCTGTCCCCGGGTCGGCCCCGAAGGTCGTGCTGAACAAGGTCCGTGCTTCCTCCGTGGGGCGTTCCCCCGAGCGGCAGCTGCGTGATGCCTGGGAACGCTTCGGTCCGGGAATCCCGGTGACGGCTTTCCTCCCGGCAGAGTTCGCCACGGTTGATGCGGCGCTGCTGGCGGGATCGGCGCTGCTGGAAACGGCGCCCTCATCGCCGCTGCGACACGCGATAGCAGCGCTCGCCAACGTGCGGGTCTCCACTCGGCGGCGTGCCAGGAAGGCGGCGGCCGCGGCAAAGTGACCTTTTCTTTCTTGCGGGATAGGCTCGGGTAAGGCCATCCGCAAAGAAGCGGGTCGCAAAGAAGGCTACAACGGAGGCGTATTACATGTCGTCTGGATCCCGTATTCCGGATCTACCAGGTACCGACGATTCCCTGGACGAATTCATAGGGAACTACTACGAACATCTGGCGGGGGAAGACGCAGACGGATATCCGCCGTCGGCACTGCAGGAAAGAGCCCAACGCCACCGGGCGCTGGGCGCCGTGCGGCCGGAGGGCCAGGCGTCTGTGGACATGTTTGATCAGGATGATTCCAGCATCATCCTGATCGTTACTGATGACATGCCGTTCCTCGTGGATTCTGTGACCGCTGAAGTGGTGCGCCGCAATGCTGCCATCCGGCTTGTGGTGCACCCAACCTTTTTGGCCAGCCGTGACCGTGAGACCGGCGAGCTGCAGTCAGTGCACCGCGTTCCTTCGGCCGCCGGTGTTTCCAGCGGAGACACCGCAGCCCTGCCCAACCTTTCCAGCCTGCTGGGCAGCCAGGACGAGACCACCCGGGTAGAGTCCTGGATCGCCGTCGAAATTGGACGCGTGAGCGACGAAGCGCAGCGCACCGAGCTTATTGAAGGACTCCGGAAGGTCCTCGAGGACGTGCGGCTGGCCGTCACTGACTGGCCGGCAATGCGCGCGAAAGTCCATGAAGTTTCCCGCTCTCTGGAAGCTGCCGGCAACGCAGGCAGCATTCCCGATCTTCAGCAGGCCCGCGAGCTGCTCTCCTGGCTGGACAACGGCAACTTCACCTTCCTGGGCTACCGGGAGTATGACCTGATCACCGAAAACGGCGAGGACCTGCTGCAGGTCAGCGAAGATAAGGGCCTGGGGCTGCTGAGCCGCTCCTCGGGCGCCCGCCGCGTTCAGCACCTGACCAGTGCAGGCCGGGCCAAGGCACGGGAAAAGCGTGCGCTGGTGATTACCAAGGCCAATTCGCGTTCCACCGTTCACCGTGCCGCTTACCTGGACTACATCGGTGTCAAGCGATTCGACGCGCAGGGGAACGTCAACGGTGAGCGCAGGTTCATTGGGCTTTTCTCCACGGGCGCCTACACCGGTTCGGTGCGCAACGTGCCGATCGTGCGGGACAAGGTTCGCGAAGTCATGCGCCGTGCAGGTTTTCCTGCCGACTCGCATTCAGGAAAGGATCTGCTGTCCATCCTGGAGACCTATCCGCGGGATGAGCTCTTCCAGATTGACGTGGAAACACTGCTGGAGACTGCCCAGAGCATACTGCGGCTGCAGGAACGCCGCCGCACCCGGCTGTTCCTCCGTCCCGATGTTTACGGCAGGTTCATGTCCGCGCTGGTCTTCCTGCCGCGGGACCGGTACAACACCTCGGTCCGCCTGCGCATCCAGGATGAACTGCGCTCCAGCTTCAATGCGGAGTCCATCGACTTCGAAGCACGGTTGACCGAGTCCGCACTGGCCCGCCTCTTTTTCCGTATCCGCCTGCCGCGCGGCGTCGAAATGAAGAACCTGGATCCGGCTGCTCTGGAGCAGCGGCTGGTCAAGGCCGCCCGGTCCTGGAGCGAGGGGATCAGCGAAGTTGTCCGGGCAAAGTACGGCAGCGACGCCGAAAGGCTGGCCGGCCTGTGGGCTGAAGCCTTCCCCGAAAACTACCGTGTGGGCTATGAAGTCGAAGACGCCCTGGAAGACATCGCCCGCTTCGAGGCGCGTCTCGCGGCGCCGGATTCCGCCCCCGAACTGTTTGTCTACGTTCCGGAGCGCACCGGTGTCACCGGCGACGAAGACGCACGGCTCAAGCTGTACCTTCTGGAGCCGCGCTCCCTGACACAGCTGCTGCCGACCCTGCACAACCTAGGCCTGGAAGTCCTCGACGAACGTCCTTACGAGATCCGCCGGGGAGACGGCACCACCGTGTTCCTGTATGACCTGGGACTGAAGTACCCCGCCGGGCTGGATCCGGTGAAAACCGGTTCGCTGCTGGCCGAGGCCTTCCGCGCCGGAATGTCCGGAGCCAGCGAGTCTGATTACTTCGACCGCCTCATTCTCGAACAGGGACTTTCCTGGCGCCAGGTGGTCATCCTGCGCAGCTACGCCAAGTACATGCGCCAGCTGGGGAACACCAACTCCTACGGTTTCGTGGCGGGCACGCTGCGCCGGAATCCGGACGTGGCACGTGCTCTGGTTGCCCTGTTTGAAGCCCGCTTTGACCCGGATCTGTCCGAGGACGAGCGCACTGCAGCCGAGGAAACGGCCCGTGCCGCACTGGACTCGGGTCTGGAACAGGTTCCCACGCTGGACGCGGACCGGGTCCTGCGCACCGTCGCCAACCTGATCAACTCCACCCTGCGCACCAACTTCTACCAGGACAAGCCGTACGTCAGTTTCAAGCTGAACACGGCCGCGATTGAAGGCGCTCCGTTCCCGCGGCCCAAATACGAGGTATGGGTTTACTCCCCTCGGGTGGAAGGCGTGCATCTGCGCTTCGGCGAAGTGGCCCGCGGCGGTCTGCGCTGGTCAGACCGGCGCGAAGACTTCCGCACCGAAATCCTCGGCCTGGTCAAGGCCCAGACGGTCAAGAACGCCGTGATCGTGCCCACCGGTGCCAAGGGCGGGTTCTATGCCAAGCAGCTGCCGGATCCGGCGGCGGACCGCGCGGCCTGGATGGAAGAGGGCAAGGAAAGCTACCGCACCTTTATCCGGGCGCTGCTGGACATTACCGACAACCTGGTGCTGTCCGAGGACGGCGCGGAACAGGTGGTCCCGCCAAAGCGCGTTGTGCGTCATGACGGCGATGACAGCTACCTCGTAGTGGCGGCGGACAAGGGCACTGCTTCCTTCTCCGACATCGCCAATGCCCTGTCGGCTGAATACGGTTTCTGGCTCGGCGATGCTTTCGCCTCGGGCGGCTCCGTTGGCTACGACCACAAGGCCATGGGCATCACGGCCCGCGGCGCCTGGGAATCCGTCAAGCGGCACTTCAGCGAGCTGGGTGTCGACACGCAAACCGAGCCCTTCACCGCCGTCGGCGTTGGAGACATGAGCGGCGATGTTTTCGGCAACGGCATGCTCCTGTCCGAGCAGACCAAGCTGGTGGCGGCGTTCGACCACCGTCACATTTTCCTGGATCCGAACCCGGATCCGGCGGCATCCCATGCGGAACGCCGGCGGCTCTTTGAGCTTCCGCGTTCCTCTTGGGCCGATTACGACGCGTCGCTGATCAGCGAGGGCGGAGGAGTGTTCCCGCGCCAGTCCAAGAGCATTCCGCTGAGCCCCCAGGTCCGCAAGGTGCTGGGCCTGGAAGACAGCGTCACCAAAATGAGTCCGCCGGATCTGCTCCGCGCCATCCTCAAGGCGCCTGCGGACCTGCTCTACAACGGCGGCATCGGCACCTATGTGAAGGCCTCCACGGAAACCCACACCGAGGTAGGGGACAAGGCGAACGACGCGATCCGAGTTGACGGGCGCGACCTGCGGGTCAAGGTGGTCGGTGAAGGCGGCAACCTGGGCATGACCCAGCGCGGCCGCATTGAAGCCGCCCGGGCCGGAGTCATCCTCAACACCGATGCGATCGACAACTCCGCCGGTGTCGACTGCTCGGACCACGAGGTCAACATCAAGATCTTTGTGGACCGGATGGTTGCCGCCGGGCGGCTGGACCCGGCAGAGCGCGCCGAGTTCCTGCATTCCATGACGGATGAAGTTGGGCGCCTGGTTCTGCAGGACAACAAGGACCAGAACATGCTCCTGCTCAACGACCGCCGGCATGTCATTGAATGGAACCCGAGCTTCGAGCGGCTGATGGACTGGCTCGAAAAGCACGCGGACCTGAACCGCGAGCTGGAAGCGCTGCCCTCCAACGAGGAGCTGCGCGCCCGGGTGGCGGCCGGCGAGGGTCTGACCTCCCCGGAACTGTCGGTGCTGGCGGCCTACGCCAAAATCGAGCTGACCAAGGCCCTGACCAACTCCGATCTGGCCGATGACCCCTACTTCAGCGGCACGCTGCGCCGGTACTTCCCCAAGCAGCTCGTGGAGCGGTTCGAGGACCAGCTGGACACCCACCCGCTGCGTCGGGAAATCATCTCCACGGTGGTGGCCAACGACATCATCAACATCGGCGGCATCACGTTTGCCTTCCGTGTCATCGAAGAGACCTCGGCCACCGAATCCATGGTGGCCCGGGCCTTCACCGCACTGCGGGAAATCTACGAGATCGACGGCGTCGTGAAGGAGCTGAACCACCTGCCGGCCAGTTTCCCCACGGAGAACTGGACCACCATCCACCTGGACATGCGCAGGCTGCTGGACCGTGCCGTGCGCTGGTTCATTAACCATGTGGGACGCGGAAGCTCCATCGACGAGGACATCGAAGCGTTCAAGCCCGTCATGACCCCGCTTCGCGCAGACCTGCTCGAGTACCTGCAGGGAGAGGACCTGGAGCGGTTCCGGAGCGCACTTGACCGGTCCCGCCAGTGGGAGCTCCCCGAAGGCCTGGGCACTTACTGGGCTGAGCTGTTCGAGAGCTTCGGCCTGCTGGACATCGCGCTGCTGGCCGCCAAGCGGGTGGATGAACCGGCTGCGAACGTTGCCGGCGTGTACTTCGCCCTCTATGAGCGGTTCGGCGTGGATGACCTGCTGGAGCGGATCACCAAGCTGCCGCGCGGTGACCGTTGGCAGGCTCTGGCCCGGGCAGCGCTGCGTGATGACCTGTATTCGACGGTGGCTGACATGACGGTGGCCGCGTTGACGGCAACCGCGGGGCAGGCGGAGCAGGACCCGCTGAAGCGGGTGGAATTGTGGGAAGAGCAGAACGCCGACAATTTGGAACGCGCCCGTGTCATGTTCGAAGATGTGAACAAGCTGGAGCACGAAGACATGGCATCCCTCTCGGTTGCCCTGCGTCTGCTGCGCTCCATCGTTCGACGCTAGAAACGAAAAGAAGACGAGACTGTGGCCATATTCACCGACCCCATCAAGGATCATGCCGATTTTGGACCGGGAGACGCGGAATGGCTGCACCTCTTGGTCGGCGACTGGCAGCTGGTCGCCGACCTGGCGTTCTCCGATCTGGCGCTCTGGTTTCCGGTTCCGGACGGAAGTTACGTGGCCCTGGCACACGCCCGCCCCTCGACGTCGCACACTGTATTCCACAGTGACTTCGTCGGGGAGCGGATCCGTGCCGATCTTCAGCCGCTGGTCGACAGGGCCTGGACCAGCCAGGTCATCGAGCGTTCACCCGAAACAAACTGGACCGCGGAGACGGCAATGCGGGTGGAAGCCATCCCCTTTGTCCGCAACGGCCGAACCCTTGCCGTGGTCACCAGTCACATGGATTTGTCCTCCTCCCGCATGCCCTCACGGCTGGAACTGACCTACCGGCAGTGTGCCTATGACCTGCTGCGGATGGGCACGCTGGGTCTCTGGCCGGACTTTGCCACACCCACCGGTTCCCGCCGCGGCGCTCCGCGGGTAGGGGACGGACTCATCCGAATGGATGCCGACGGCATTGTGCAGTACGCCTCACCCAACGGAGTCTCCGCCTTCCGCCGGCTGGGGGAGATGGAGAGCCTGGAGGGGCGGGCCCTCGCGGAGATTACGACGGCGCTGCTTAAGGACCGCCGCATGGTGGACGAGACACTGCCGCTGGTGGTGACCGGCCGGATGCCGTGGCGCACCGAGATCGAGTCCCGCGGGGTAAGCCTCTCCCTGCGTGCCATTCCGCTGCGGGACGAGAAGGAGCGCTTTGGTGCCCTGGTACTGTGCCGGGATGTCTCCGAGCTGCGCCGCCGGGAAATGGAACTGGTGTCCAAGGACGCCACTATCCGTGAAATCCACCACCGGGTAAAGAACAACCTGCAAACCGTGGCAGCCCTGCTGCGGATGCAGTCGCGGCGGATGGAGAGCGAAGAAGGCAAACAGGGGCTGGCGCAGGCAATGCGCCGGGTCGCCACGATTGCGCTGGTGCATGAAACGCTGTCCCAGGGACTGACACAGAACGTGAACTTCGACGAGCTGATCGACCGGCAGTTCCGGCTTGCCGCGGAGGTCGCTTCCCCCACGCAAGAGGTGAGCACTGAGAAGGAAGGCTCTTTCGGAGAGCTGCCCAGCGATTTTGCAACACCGCTGGCCCTGGTGATCAATGAACTGGTGACTAACGCCGTCGAGCACGGACTTTCGGACCGCAAGGGTACGGTGTGGCTCAGTGCCGCCCGGCAGAGGGGCGCCTACGCCGAGGAAATCCTCACGGTCACCGTGGCCGACGACGGCGCCGGGCTGCCGCCGGAGCCGCGGCGGGAGGGGCTGGGGCTGCAGATTGTGCGCACCCTCGTCCAAAGCGAACTGGACGGCACCATTGAATGGTCTGCCCGTCCGGGCGGAGGCACAGAGGTTCGGATTGAAATGGGACTGGACAATGAGTCACGCAGGAGCTGACGCCCCGGCGGACGGTGCGCTACGGAGCACCCGGGGTTAAACAGGAATGGCCGCTGCCCGTGGCAGCGGCCATTCTGAAGTCTTGTAGACGAGATCAGTCCCGTGGGACCGCCAAGCGTCCGTGCTGAATTACGAAGCGCGGCGTGCTCGTGCGGCACGACGCTTCAGTGCGCGGCGCTCATCTTCGCTCATACCGCCCCAGACGCCTGCGTCCTGGCCTGTTTCGATGGCCCACTGGAGGCAGGTATCCATGACCGGGCACCGCCGGCACACACTCTTGGCTTCTTCAATCTGAAGAAGAGCCGGGCCGGTGTTGCCCACAGGGAAGAACAGCTCCGGATCCTTGTCCAGACACGCTGCGCGGCTCCGCCAATCCATGTTAATCACAATCTCCTCTAAATAGTTGACTCCCACGTGTTTGTGAAAACATTCACGAGCAACTGCAAACGAAAGGGGCCAGTTCCGGCCCCTGATTTCCCCAACTACTAGGATTCCACGTTACGGAAACTCAGACAAGGGTTAATCTGCCCTCAATCTGGCCAAAGGCGTGAGGGATGCGTCACAGCATCCGTTATCCGGGCCCCATGGGCCGGACGCTCTCCGACTATGTCCGGTAGTGTGCCAGTGTGTCAAGACCCCAAGAACCACAGCCCCCGGCCGGTCGCCCTGCGTCCGTTCCGGCGGCCGTCATTGTTATTTCGGCAGTCCTCGTCCTCGAAGCAGCGGCCCTGCTGGCGCTGGCAGGTTGGTTTGTCTACAGTCTCTTCACCACCGAGGCGGCATCCCTGGGCGGAGCGGTTTTCACGGCAGTCATCCTTGCCGCCGCAGGTGTGTGGCTGCTGGTCCTCGGCCATTTTTTCTTCCGCGGCTTCCGCTGGACCCGTGCCGGAGCGCTGGTGTTCCAGCTGTTCGCGATAGTCCTTGCCGTTCCAACTCTGCAGGGCGGAGTGGTCCTCATTGGCCTGCTCCTGCTTTTGCCCGCGGCAGTTGTGCTGCTGCTGCTGTTCACCCGCCCGGTGCTGGAACACACCAGCCGGATCTCGGGCGAGCCGAAGGCCTTCTAGGAACGATCTCAAGCGGGGCCCAAAGGCGGTATCCGCTGTCTGATCGGACACAGGCGCCGGCGTTCCGCCGAGAGCCGGGGAGCATCCTCTGTTGGCCGGTTCCTCGCGTGTTGGCCGTCAAACCGGGTCAGCAAGCCGCATAAAATGGAAGCTGGCGGGGACTGTGGGCGGTCCCGCGGCCGAAGCCTAAGCTCAGGCCGCAAGGCTTTGAGGGTATTGTCTATGGCTGGAATGCCTGTACTGACGAGAGGACTATGTGTCTAGGCTAGAAACGGAAACCGTACCGGTCTCCCCTGACACCCCGGCTCCGTCGGCAGTAAAGTCCACCTACCGCCCCGAAGTGCAGGGACTCAGGGCCCTCGCAGTGCTGATGGTCGTCACCTATCACATTTGGTTTGGGCGTGTCTCCGGCGGTGTGGATGTTTTCCTCCTGATCTCCGCCTTCCTGCTGACCCTCTCTTTTATCCGCAAGGTGGAGGGTGGGCGGGCCCTCCAGCTGGGAAGATACTGGCTGCACCAATTCAAGCGCCTGCTGCCGCCCGTGGTGGTGGTGCTGCTCGGAACACTGACGGCAACGGCGCTGTTTGTTCCGCAAAGCAGGTGGACCGAGATTCTGTCCCAGAGCTGGGCTTCGCTGCTGTATTTCCAGAACTGGCTGTTGGCGGCCGAATCCGTGGACTACTACGCTGCGGACCACAGCACCGCGAGTCCGCTGCAGCATTTCTGGTCGCTGTCCATTCAAGGCCAGGTTTTCATTCTGTGGCCCCTGCTGCTCGCCGCGTCGGCGCTTTTGGCCAAAGCCTTTAGGCTCCGTTTCCGTGCCGTGGTGCTGGCCGTCTTTGGTGCAGTTTTCGCCGCTTCCTTTACTTTTTCCGTTATTGAGACCTACGGAAACCAGGCGCACGCCTACTTCGACACCCGCACCCGGTTGTGGGAATTCGCTTTCGGAACCCTGCTTGCACTGGCCCTGCCGTATCTGAAGCTGCCCCGGGGTCTGCGGGTTGTCGCCGGGTGGCTGGGGCTGGCCGCGATGCTCAGCGTCGGCTTCCTGCTGGACGTGCAGGGGCAGTTCCCCGGCTATGTCGCGCTGATGCCGCTGATGGCGGCATCGCTGGTGATCGTGGCCGGGCAGACAGGCAGCCGAATCGGTGCAGACCGGTTCCTGTCCTGGAAGCCGTTGATGCGGCTGGGCGACATGTCCTACGCCTTGTATCTATGGCACTGGCCCGTCCTGGTGATCTACCTGATCTGGCGTGACAGGCAGGAAGTGGGACCGGTAGGCGGAACAGCGATCATCATGCTCTCCCTTGTCCTGGCCTACCTGACTACCAAGCTGGTTGAACGCCCGCTTCGTTCCTCGGCCTGGGTCAATCGAAACTCGATGCGGGCCGCCGTAGTGATTGGTTTGTGCGTCGCCCTGGTGGCAGCCCCGGTAGCCGGCTGGCAGTACGGGCTGAAGGTCCAGGCCGAGCGGCTTGAAGCCGAGGCGCTCAAGAACAATCCCGGGGCGCGTGTGTTGCTGGCAGGCTTCAATGACATGAGTACTCCGGATGCCCAGCCCATTCCGTTGCTGAGCGCGCTGGGCAAAGAATGGGGTGTCCTGGAAACCGACTGTTCGGACCTTGATACACGGCCGTCCGATCCCGTGCTGTTGGACTCCTGCATGGCATCGGTGCCGAAGGGCGAGGCAGAGAAAACTGTTCTCGTCATCGGGGATTCCCATACCGAGCAGTGGCTTGGGGTGCTGGAGCCGATGGCGAAGGAGCACAACTACCAGCTGATCTCTCTGCTGATGGGCGCCTGCTCATTCGGGGAGTCCTCCGAGGGCCGGAGCCCTGGATGCAATGACTTTAACGCTGCAGCGCTGGACTACGCACTGGAGCTTAATCCCGACGCCGTCTTCACCGTGGCGACGGCCGCTGACCCGGTGGAGGCTGCCGATCCGCCCGTCGACGGGCTGCCGGAAGCATCCGAGGTGCTGCGGCAGGCCGGGATTCCAATGGTGGGCGTCCGTGACAATCCTCGGTACAGCTTCGATATGCTCCGATGCGCCGAGGCCAATGGCCCGCATTCCGAAGAATGCAGCGCCGATGTGAGTGAGAAACTCTCAGATCCCGTCTCCACTGCCTCTTACTTCGCATCGGTGCCGGGGGTAGAGCTGATGGATATGACGGACCTGATCTGCCCCTACGGCACCTGCGTCCCAACGGTGGGCAACGTCTACGTCTACCTGGACGACAATCACCTCACAACCACCTATACCGCCTCAATGATTGACGCATTCGAGAGCCGATTCCATGCAGCTCTGAACTGGTAGCGCCGGAGTCGTGTTGCCAAAAAGTGCCGGTGTGCCGATTCTCGGATAACCTAGACCGTCGGGTCCGTGCCCGCATGGGCCGTACCGAAACAAACAGGAGAAGCAAGTGAACGTTGACCTCGTCGTCGTCGGATCGGGATTTTTCGGTCTGACCGTAGCCGAGCGCGCTGCAAAGGAACTGGGCCTTAAGGTCGCTGTCCTGGATCGCCGCCACCACATTGGCGGCAACGCCTACAGTGAAAAGGAAGCTCAGACGGGCATTGAGGTGCACCGCTACGGGGCGCACCTTTTCCATACGTCCAATGAACGCGTCTGGGAGTACGTCAACCGGTTCACCGAGTTCACCAACTACGTTCACAAGGTGTACACCAGCCATAAGGGCGAGGTGTACTCCATGCCCATCAACCTGGGCACGATCAACCAGTTCTTCCGTTCCTCCATGGGCCCCGCCGAGGCAAAGGCCCTGATCCAGGAGCAGGCCGGCGAGCTCGCCGGAACTGATCCGGCCAACCTCAATGACAAGGGCATCCAGCTGATCGGCCGCCCGCTGTACGAGGCGTTCATCAAGCACTACACCGGCAAGCAGTGGCAGACCGATCCCAAGGACCTGCCGGCCGAAATCATCAGCCGCCTGCCGGTCAGGTACAACTATGACAACCGGTACTTCAACGACAAGTACGAGGGGCTGCCCGTTGACGGGTATACCGCCTGGATCGAGCGGATGGCGGACCACCCCAATATCCAGGTGCACCTGAACACCGATTTCTTCGACGCCGGACATGAGTTCTCCCGCGACGCCACCCGGGGCCAGGTGCCGGTCATCTACACCGGCGCCGTGGACCGATACTTTGACTATGCCGAGGGCAACCTCTCCTGGCGCACCATTGACCTCGAAGAAGAGGTCCTGCCGATGGAGGACTTCCAGGGCACCTCGGTCATGAACTATCCGGATGAGGACGTTCCCTACACCCGGATCCATGAGTTCCGTCACTTCCACCCTGAGCGCGACTACACCAAGGACGCCACGGTCATCATGCGCGAATTCTCCCGGTTCGCGGAGAAGGGTGACGAGCCGTACTACCCCGTCAACACGGCGGAGGACCGGGCCAAGCTCCTGGCCTACCGCGACCTTGCCAAGGGCGAAAAGGAAGTCCTCTTCGGCGGCCGCCTGGGCACCTACAAGTATCTGGACATGCACATGGCGATCGGATCGGCATTGTCGATGTACGACAATAAGATCAAGCCCCACTTCACCGGCGGGGCAAAGCTCGAAAGCGGAGGAGTTGACGCGTGAGCCAGCTGAAGACTGAAGAAAAGCAGGGCACCACCGGGGAATCGGAGCAGTGGCATACACTGCAGCGCATTATTTTCCCGGACCAGAGCCAAATGGACACGGCACTGCTGTACGTCGACAGCGGCTCTGCCATGGGTGCGCAGTTCAACACCATGGACGGCTCCATGATGAAGTCCACCAAGACGCAGAGCACCGAGGCCGCCGCATCCGGCGGTGAAGTGCATGTGGAGGACTTCCTCTCCCGCACCGGCACCATTGCCCGCCCCGGGCAGCGCCTGTCCTTCGGCACCTACTTCAATGCGTTCCCGGCGAGCTACTGGCGCCGCTGGACCGACGTTGAAAGTGTCCGCCTGCACGTGGAAACCAAGGGCGCCGGCGCCGTCAGCGTCTACAAGTCCAACGCCCGCGGCTCCCTGCAGCATGTGGAGACCCGGCGGGTGGACGGTGACACGGTTTCCGACTTCGACCTCACGCTGAAGCCCTTTGGCGACGGCGGCTGGTACTGGTTTGACCTGGTGGCGGGCGCCGAGCCCATGGCCCTGGTTGAAGCCAACTGGATGGCCGAAGGCGAGGCGCAGAAACCCGGTTCAATCACGCTGGAAATCACCACGCTGAACAAGAACGAGTTCTGCCTGAACAACCTCAAGATTCTGGCGGACAATCCCGAGGCACTGGAAAACGTTGCCGAGGTGCTGATCGTTGACCAGGGAACAAAGAAGCTGGTCGATGCAGAGGGCTTCGCCGAAGCCGAAGCAGCGCTTGGCGGCAAGCTGCGAATGATCCACCAGGGCAACCTCGGTGGCTCCGGCGGCTTTGCCCGCGGCATGTACGAGGCGGTCGAGAGCGGCAGCGACTACGTACTGCTGCTCGATGACGACATTGTCATGGAGCCGGAGAGCATCACCCGGATGCTGACGTTCGCTGACCACTGCAAGACGCCCACCATCGTCGGGGCGCACATGTTCGACCTGTACAACCGCTCGGTCCTGCACACCTTCGGCGAGACAGTGAACGTCTTCCGTTTCCAGCCTGACCATCCCTTCAAGGAACAGGTGCTCGGCCACGACTTCGCGCGCTCCAACCTGCGCACCACCTCGTGGATGCACCGCCGGGTGGACGTGGACTACAACGGCTGGTGGATGTGCATGATCCCCACCGAGGTTATCCGCAACATTGGGCTTTCCCTGCCCGTGTTCATCAAATGGGACGACGCCGAATACGGCCTCCGCGCCAAGGCCGCAGGCTACAACACCGTCTCGCTGCCCGGTGCCGCCGTCTGGCACATCACCTGGGCTGACAAAGACGATGCCGTGGACTGGCAGGCCTACTTCCACAGCCGGAACCGCATCATCACCGCCCTGCTGCACAGCCCCTATCCGCGTGGCGGACGGGTGGTGCGTGAGGGCAGCTTCATTGATATCAAGCACCTGATTTCCATGCAGTACTTCACGGCACAGGGACGCGTCATGGCGCTGAAGGACCTGATCGCCGGTCCGGAGCAGCTCCACGACATCCTGCCCAGCCGGCTCCCTGCCATCCAGGCGATGCGCAAGGAATACTCCGAAGCACAGTTCGAAGCCGACCCCGAGGCGTTCCCCCGCCCGGGCATGGTCAAGCCGCCGCGCCACGGGCAGGGTTTCAAAGCACCGTCCTACGTCACGCTCGTGCCCTGGGCAGCCAAGACCATTGTCCGGCAGCTGACCAAGCCGGTGGCGAAGTCCAGCATCGAACGGCCCCAGGCCCGGGTTGCCCACATCGACAACCGGTGGTGGCGCATGTCGCAGTACGACAGCGCGGTGGTCACCAACGCAGACGGTACGGCAGCCTCGTGGTACCAGCGGGATCCAAAGAAGCTGCGGGCACTGCTGGCCGAGGGGGCACGCCTCAACGCAGAAATCCTGAAGGACTGGCACAAGCTGAGCCAGAAGTACCGCAAGGCGCTTCCGGAAATTACGTCCATGGAGGCCTGGAAAGCGACCTTCGAAAAGCACTCGGAAGAGAGTAAGTAAGCTTGTCCACCGGCGCGCTTGAAACCCCGGGGCGGGGAGCAGGACTGGCTGATATTTTCCGGTCCCGCTTCCTGCTCAAACTGCTGGTTTCGAAGGAACTTAAGGTCCGGTACCGAGGATCGGTTTTGGGGCTGCTGTGGTCCTATGTGAAGCCCGGCGTCCAGTTTGTGGTCTTCTACATTGCCCTGGGCGTCTTCCTCGGACTTGAGGAAAGCGACCGGAACCCCGACGGCCTGCCAAACTACGCAATCTACCTGTTCTCCGGCATTGTCCTGATCAACTTCTTCACCGAAGCGCTCGGCAACGCGTCCAGATCCATCGTCGGCAACGGAGGCCTGATCAAGAAGATCTACCTTCCCCGCCAACTTTTCCCGATGGCTTCCGTGTGGGTTTCCGGAGTGCACTTTGTGCCGCAGATAGTCATCCTGGTGGTCGCGTGCCTGTTCAACGGTTGGCGGCCATCACTACTGCAGCTGGCGGCCGCGGCGGCAGGATTCATCATCGTGACCCTGCTTGCGACCGGTCTGGGCCTGCTTTTCGGAGCGGTGAATGTCTACTTCCGCGATGCGGAGAACCTGGTGGACATGCTCCTCATGATTGCCACCTGGGCCTCGCCGGTGCTTTATTCCTGGATTATGGTGCGGGACAAGCTGGGGGAGACCTACTTCAACATCTACCAGCTGAACCCGATCACAGTAGGCGTGGAAACCTTCCACTACGCGTTCTGGCTTCCCACCACGGACGGTGCCGAGGCAATTCCGCCGCATCTGCTTTCCGTGTGGATTCCCGTTGCACTAGCCATTTCGGCAGCTGTGCTGCTGCTGGGCCAGCTAGTCTTCCGTCGCCTTGAAGGCCGTTTCGCGCAGGAGCTGTAAACCGTGGTAAATGCCATTGAAGTACGCAATATCAACAAGCAGTTCGTCCTGCGGCACACCCGCTCCATGAAAGAAGCGTTCGTCTGGCTGGTCAAAGGACGAAAAGGCGACCTGTCCGAGAAGTTCCACGCGCTCAAGGGTGTCTCGCTCAATATTGAGCAGGGCGAGACGGTGGCACTGCTGGGCCTGAACGGGTCCGGCAAGTCCACCCTGCTCAAGCACATCTCCGGCGTCATGCGCCCCGACAGCGGATCCGTGGGGACCAGGGGACGGGTGGCCGGGCTCATTGAGGTGGGAGCAGGTTTCCACCACGACCTCAGCGGCCGGGACAATGTCTACCTGAACGGCGCCATCCTGGGGATGACCGAGCAGGAGATCGATGAGAAGTTCGACTCGATTGTTGAGTTCTCGGAGATTGGCCAGTTCATTGATACCGAGGTGAAGTTCTACTCCTCGGGAATGTATCTCCGGCTGGCCTTCTCGGTGGCGGTGCATACCAACCCCGAGGTTTTCCTCGTCGATGAAATCCTCGCCGTGGGAGACGAACCGTTCCAAAAGAAGTGCATCGCCAAGATCCGTGAGCTGGCTGATGAGGGCAAGACCCTTGTTGTCGTGAGCCACGACCTGGACCTGGTGTCCAAGATCTGTGAACGCGGCGTACTGCTTGAACACGGCCAGGTGGTCATGGACGGGCCGGTGATCGACGTTGTCGCCCGCCTGCGCGGCCAGGGCTAGCAGGCCGCCGAACAGCGCACACCCGGCCATGACGGCATAAGAAAGGGCGGGCCCCGCGGGGCCCGCCCTTTCTTATGCCCGCTTTCCGCAGCGGGACCTGTCAGTCGCAGCCCGTAATACGGTAGAGGTTTGCGTTCTCGCCCGTGGAGGCAACGAGTTCGAAGCCCGGTTCACCGGCCACATCGGTCACACCGATGTACTCGTCTCCGGCGAGGTCGGCCAGGACCTGGCTGCCGAAGTCCAGGACATAGCCAACATTTTCATCCTCCACGGCGGTGCAGACCTCCGGCGAGAAGCTGTCGAGGTCATACGAAATGAGTCTGCGTTCGGGGTCCGGATTAGCAAACAGATGCGGCGTGAGGACTTCCTCGCCGCCGAGGGCATAGGCCATGGAGCTGCCGTTCCAGGGATTGACGGCCAGTACGGTGCCATCAGGAACGTACTCATCCAGCTGCTCAATAAGCTCAAGCTCTTCGGGAGTGACCAAAGGCGATGCCTCATTGAAGTAGTACAGAGACATCTTTTCCTGGATGTACTGCTGGACCGGGCCAAAGTAGCCAAGGAGCGCAACACCGGCCGTGGCCGCGGCAAGAGTGCCGGCGCCCAGCGCCCTGAGGTTCCGTGCCGGGACCGGGCGGCGCAGCCGGGCGTTGCGCTCCCCGACAGCCTTCATCAGGTACTGCGCGATGGCCCATGCACCTGCGGCTCCCAGCACTGTTGCGAAGATCGGGAGGAACCCGGCCAGCCGGTAGGTGTCCTGGTACCAGTTTCCGGTCAGGAAGTTGCGCAGGAAACCGCGCTCCACTGCAGCATCGACCACGTACAGGGTCACGGAAATGGCATAGCTGACCACCAGCCAGCGGTGCTGGCGGATACGGAACAGATGGACAATGCCGACAAAGGCCAGGATGGTAACCAGCCAGTTGACCGGTGTGCCCATGGGGCCGTTGGTCAGGGCCTCGCCAATTGCTCCGCCCATGGTTTGGGAAGTTCCCCAGGAATCGTAGAAGGCAGGCCGCAGGAAAACCCACAGGGCCAGCGCCACTGCTGCACCGGCTACGGACAGCACCGAGAACGTTGTCAGCTTTCGGGCGTTGGCGCCCGTACTGATCAGTTTGCGCAGTTCCTGCCACCACACAGCGAGGAGCAACGGGAGGACGAACACGAGAAGAGCATTCACGGAGCTCATGTGCGCCGTGGACATGCCGGCGAGACCCAGCAGGAGCGCGAACCACCAGGACCGGCGGAGCGACTGGTCACTGTCCAGCCGGGCTCCGCGGGTCAGCATGACCACGATGCCGATGAGCAGGGGGATCATACTCAGCGCCAGGGTGTTGGGGAACAACGGTCCCCACACCAGAAGCATGAAGGGGAAAGCAATCTGGACTGCTGAGAGGACAGCGGCGGCCAGAGTGACAACCGGGCTGCGCCCGAAGAGCGTCCGGGCCAGGAAAATGCAGGACAACGTCCAGATGATACTGGCGGCGACGATGTTGATGGAGTTTTCAGCCAAAGGCACCGACGCACCGGTGAGCTGGACGGTCAGGGCGGCAAAGGCATGCCAGGTTGCCGGATACACGCCCAGGGAGCCTTCCCCCTGAAGCTGGCCAAGAGTGAGCGAGGAGGCGTTGCCGGTTTCCAGCACGTACCGGATGGCATTGAGGTGGAAAACATTGTCGAAGTTCTGGGCAAAGTTATCCGGCTGGCCAATGAGCTGCTGCAGGCGTCGGGCCACCATGGCCGCAGCTAGCCCGGCAGCTGCAATCGGCAGCCAGACACCGCGCCAGGGACTGCCGGGCTCAGCCTGGGGCGAAACATCGTCCGCAATCGCGGTGTCCGGCGCCTGCCGCCCTTTGTTCATGGTGAGCAGGTAGGCAGCAACGGCGGTGATGGCCGTTCCCGCGAGATAGACCCAGATGCTCCAGCTGATGTTCAGGATCCCGGCGAGGACGCCGAAAGCACCAACGATCGCGGCTGAAAAGGCCGGCGCCAGGGCGAGGACCGAAAAGCCCTTAAAGCGGAGGCAGAACGCAACGACCAGCCCCGGTATGAGCACCAGCCCCGCCGTTGTCAGCAGGGCAGGTAGTGCGGGTATCCAGGACAAGTGGCCTCCTTGAGTGCATAAAATCCGGCCTGAAAAGGCCAAGGGCCAGTTTAGCCGGTTGCTCCCGGAGCCAAGCTCACTACTGAACGGTTGTGAGCAAAGCCCTATTTCCCGTGAGTTAGCAGGTTAAGCAGGTAATCCCCGTAGCCGCTCTTAACCAGCGGTTCCGCCCGCTTGCGCAGCTCATCGTCCGAAAGGAATCCGAGCCGCCAGGCAACTTCCTCGGGCGAACCGATCTTCAGGCCCTGCCGGCTCTCCACCGTGCGGATGAAGTTTGAGGCGTCGTTCAGGGAATCGAAGGTTCCCGTGTCCAGCCATGCCGTTCCGCGGGGAAGGATGTCCACGCTCAGCTTGCCGCGTTCGAGATAAACCCGGTTGACGTCGGTGATTTCCAGTTCGCCGCGGGGGGAGGGCTTGAGCGATTTGGCGATCTCCACGACGTCGTTGTCGTAGAAGTACAGGCCGGGAACGGCGTAGTTGCTCTTGGGATGTGCGGGCTTCTCTTCCAGGGACAGCGCCTTGCCGGCCGCGTCGAACTCCACCACGCCGTAGGCGCTGGGGTCCTGGACCCAGTAACCGAAGATGGCGCCGCCGTCCACGTTTTCGAAGCGGCGCAGCTGGGTTCCCATGCCGTGTCCGTAGAAGATGTTGTCACCGAGCACCAAAGCCACGGAATCGCTGCCGATGTGCTCTTCACCCAGGATGAAGGCCTGGGCCAGCCCGTCCGGGGAAGCCTGCTGGGCGTAAGTGATGTTTATGCCGAACTGGCTGCCGTCTCCGAGCAGGCGCTCAAACTGATCGGCGTCGTACGGGGTGGTGATGATGAGGATGTCGCGGATGCCGCTCAGGATCAGAGTGGACAGCGGGTAATAGATCATCGGCTTGTCATAGACAGGGACAAGCTGCTTGCTGATGCCGTGGGTGATGGGGTGCAGCCGGGATCCCGTGCCGCCGGCCAGTATTATTCCGCGCATGGAATCATCTTCTCCCAGCCCTTGGCACCGGCAAAATCACAGGACGCGGACAGGCCGCGGTGTTTCGAGCACAGAGGTTCCGAGCGCAGAGCACGCACAGGACGCAGTGTGCCCCGGGTGAAGCTCCGGTAGGGTTGATCGGTGGGAGTTTTGTCTCCGGGGCGGCATCTCTGCCCGGCATCCTCCGCATAATCTTCTCCGTCCCGCTGCGGGCCGGAAGGAGCGGCTGACACGAGGTGAAAAGCAATCAGGTTCAAGTTGGGTAAAACTACGGGGGCTCAAACCCCTGAAAAGGGCATGGGCCAGGCTTCGGCCGCCGGCGTGGGAGCTGCCTCGCTGGCCTCCGCCGCCGTGGGTTACGTCGTGATCGTGGTGGCGGCCCGCACGCTGGACAAGCAGGACAACGCTGCCTTCCTGACCTTTTGGTCTGTGGTGTTCCTTGTTATCGGCGTGCTGGGCGGCATCGCCGTCGAGACCACCCGTGCCGCCAAGACCGCACGCAATCTCGAGGTTTCCGGTTCCGTGCCGGCAGAAACGCCTGACGGCCGGCGCCGGCCCCGCATGGGCCCGGTTGCTCTGGCTGTGGGCCTGGGGACGGGCCTTGTCCTCGCCGCAGCGTCCCCTCTGTGGGCACCGCCGGTCTTTGGCACCTACGCCACCGCACTCGTCCCCGTGGTCTGTGTGACCGCGGTGTTTTACGCCGGCCATGCTGTCATGATGGGTCAGTTCGGCGGGCTGGGACGCTGGGGGACTTATTCGAGAATGATCGCCTCCGAGTCAGCGGTCCGTCTCGCCGTCCTGGTTGTGGTGGTGCTGATCGGGGCAACGGTAGCGGGACTGGCCTGGGCAACCGCCGCGGGCACCGCTGCCTGGCTGCTGTTCATGCTCCTCTCACCCCAAAGCCGCAGAGCCTTCCTGCAGCGGTCCGATACGAGCCTGCGGCCCTACCTGCGCACCGTGTGGCATGCCTGCATGGCCGCGGCGGCCAGTGCATCACTGGTGGTTGGGTTTCCCGTCCTGCTGCGCCTGACCACCACGGATTCCGTGTATCTGGAATCTGCTGCCCTCCTGATGGCGCTGTCGCTGACTCGGGCACCGCTTATGATCCCGCTGCAGGCTTACCAGGGCGTCGCCATCACCCATTTCATGTCCCGGCGATCGGAGGGGCTGAAAGCAGTGGCTCCCATTTTTGGTTTGGTGATTGGAGTCGCCGTGGTGGGTGCTGCGGCGGCGTGGCTTCTTGGCCCCTGGCTCATGGTGGCCTTCTTCGGCGAACACTATGACATGTCCCCGGCGGTGCTGGCTGCACTGACGTTCGACGCCGGATTCCTGGCGCTGCTCACCCTGACCGGTGCGCTGACCATCGCCAGTAACCGGCACCGTGCCTACTCGCTGGGCTGGGTTACGGCCTGCGTGGTGTCCTTTGCCCTGCTGTGGCTGCCGCTGGACATCGAGACACGGACGATTATCAGCCTTGCCGCGGGTCCGCTCTGCGGCATCGCGGTGCACCTGTGGGTCATCGTTCGCTCAGCGCCCGCGTCCGGTGCCGCCGGCGGCACAAAGCGCAGCACTGCAGCCCCCTGAGCGAAGGACTGCAGGCCTGTACAGACTCGGACAACGGCGCCCTGACGGGCAGGTAGGGTTAAAATCATGCAGAAACTTCTGGTGACCGGCGGAGCCGGTTTTATTGGGTCTAACTTTGTCCATTACGTACTCGAGCACACCGATGCGCAGGTTACGGTGCTGGACAAGCTCACCTATGCCGGCAACCGTGCCTCCCTGCAGGGCCTGGACCCGGCACGGTTCACCCTGGTCGTGGGCGATATCTGCGATGCCGCCCTGGTGGATCCGCTGGTGGCTGAGGCCGACGTCGTGGTGCACTACGCCGCTGAGTCCCACAACGACAATTCGCTGCATGACCCGCGCCCGTTCCTGGACACGAACATCATCGGCACCTACACGCTGATCGAAGCGGCCCGCAAGCACGGCACCCGGTTCCACCACATCTCCACGGACGAGGTCTACGGCGACCTGGAACTGGATGACCCGGCACGGTTCACCGAAGCCACCCCGTACAACCCCTCCAGCCCGTATTCCTCCACGAAGGCCGGTTCGGACCTGCTGGTGCGCGCCTGGGTCCGGTCCTTCGGGCTGCAGGCCACCATCAGCAACTGCTCCAACAACTACGGCCCGTACCAGCACGTGGAAAAGTTCATTCCCCGCCAGATCACCAACGTGATCGACGGCGTGCGGCCCAAGCTCTACGGTGCCGGGGAGAACGTGCGGGACTGGATCCACGCCAACGACCATTCCTCGGCCGTGCTGACCATCATTGAAAAGGGCGAGATCGGCCAGACCTACCTGATCGGCGCTGACGGGGAGAAGAACAACAAGGAAGTCGTGGAACTGATCCTGACGCACATGGGGCTGCCCGCGGACGCCTATGACCAGGTCATCGACCGGCCCGGGCACGACCTGCGCTACGCCATTGATTCCTCCAAGCTGCGCTCCGAGCTGGGCTGGGCTCCGCAGTTCTCCAATTTTGAGCAGGGACTGGCGGACACCATCGCCTGGTACCGGGAACACGAGCAATGGTGGCGGCCCCAGAAGGACGTCACCGAAGCCAAGTACAAGGTCCAGGGCCAGTAACGCCATGACCGTAGAATTCTCCAAGCCGCTGGCTGCCCGCTCCACGCCCATTCCCGGCGTCGTCCTGTATGACCTCCCGGTCCACGGCGACAACCGCGGCTGGTTCAAGGAAAACTGGCAGCGGGAAAAGATGCTTGCGCTGGGGCTGGAAGACTTCGGGCCGGTGCAGAACAACATTTCCTTCAACGAAAAGGCCGGCACCACCCGCGGCATCCACGCCGAGCCCTGGGACAAGTACATTTCCGTGGCCACAGGCCGAATCTTCGGCGCGTGGGTGGACCTGCGCGAGGGCCCGTCCTTCGGCACGGTCTTTACCGCCGAGATGGGCCCGGATACGGCCATCTTCATCCCGCGGGGGGTGGGCAACGCCTTCCAGACCCTGGAGGACAACACCGCCTACACGTACCTGGTCAATGACCACTGGAGCGCCGGTGCCCAGGGGCAGTACACGTTCCTGAACCTCGCTGACGAGACCGCGGCCATCCAGTGGCCGATCCCGCTGGAACAGGCGGAGCTCTCGGACAAGGACAAGGCCCATCCGCGGCTGGCCGATGTGGTGCCGATGCCGCCGAAGAAGATCCTGGTCCTCGGGGCGGACGGACAGCTGGGCCGTGCCCTGCGCGCTGAGTACGACGGCGCCGGGAACGTTGAGTTCGCTGCCCGCACCGACTTTGACCTCACCGATCCCGCGTCCTTCGCGTCACGGAACTGGAAGAATTACTCAGCGGTGATCAACGCGGCCGCGTACACGGCCGTGGACACCGCTGAAACAGCCGAGGGCAGGGCGGCGGCCTGGGCCATCAACGCCGAAGCCGTGGCCCGGCTGGCCCGGGTTGCCGTGGAACACCGGATCACGCTGGTGCAGGTTTCCTCGGACTATGTTTTCGACGGCACTGTTGAGCCGCACCGCGAGGATGAACCGTTCTCGCCGCTGGGCGTGTACGGGCAGTCCAAGGCCGCCGGGGACACCGTGGCGGGGGCCGTGCCGGCGCACTATATTGTCCGCACGTCCTGGGTGATCGGGGACGGCAGCAACTTTGTGAAGACCATGGCCTCCCTGGCCGCCCGGGGGATTACACCGTCAGTGGTGGATGACCAGATCGGCCGGCTCACGTTCACCGAGGACCTGGCCGCAGGTATCCGGCATCTGCTGGAATCCGGTGCCCCGTACGGTACGTACAACCTCACGAACACCGGGCCCGCTGTTTCCTGGGCGGAGATTGCACGGGAGGTGTTCCGTCTCTGCGAGGCGGCACCGGAGTCCGTGACGGGTGTGTCCACGGCGGAGTACTTCGCGGGCAAGGAGGGCGTGGCTCCGCGGCCGCTGCTCTCCACCCTGGACCTGGGCAAACTTGAGGCCGCCGGGTTTGTGCCCGAGACCGCGGCCAAGCGCCTGGAGAGCTATGTCCGGGATTTGGGAGAAGAATCATGACCGCCGAGCCGGAAGTGCTGGGCATTTACATCCCGTTCTGGGGAGACCTTGGCTATTTGCGGACCGCGGTGGAGAGTGTGCGCAGCCAGACAAGCCCCCATTGGCGCCTGACCGTCATCAACGATGATTACCCGGACCGCGCCGTTGACGAGTACTTTGCCGGGCTGGCGGAGGAACCGCGAATCCGGTACATCCGCAATCCGGAAAACTGCGGCATTACCGAGAATTTCCGCCGGTGCGTGCAGATGGCCACCGAGCCGCGGCTGGTCATTATGGGCTGCGACGACTTCATGCTGCCCGGCTACGTCGAGACGGTGATGGCGGCTCACCGGGCGGCTCCACGGGTCGGGATCATTCAGCCCGGGGTCCAGGTGGTGGATGAGCACGGTAAACAGTCCGCCACGCTGGCGGACAGCGTCAAGCAGAAGATGCTTCGGCCGCGGACTCCGCCCGTCCGTACGCTCCACGGAGACCGCCTGATGGCGGGCCTGATGCATGGAAACTGGCTGTACTGGCCGTCTCTGGCCTTCCGGCGGGACGCCGTCCAAACCCATGATTTCCGTGACGATTTTTCCGTGATTCAGGACCTCGCCCTCATTCTGGACCTGGTCATGGACGGCGAAGACCTGATGGTGCTTCCGGACCCCGTATTTTGTTATCGCCGACATAGTTCCAGTGCGTCTTCACTGGAACTGGTGGACGGCAGCCGGTTCGAGGGGGAGCGCCGGTTCTTCTCCCTGGCAGCCAGCCTGACGGCAGACAAGGGGTGGTCCCGCACCCGGCGGGCCGCCCGGCTGCACCTCACCTCGCGTGCGCACGCTCTTGTCTTGGTTCCCGGAGCCCTGCGCTCGGGGAACACCCGTGCGGTTCCGATTCTGCTGCGGCACGCCTTCGGCAGCTAACTGCTCTTCGGGCCTGCCCGGAGAGAGGGTGCCCCCCCGGTTCCCCACGCTATGGCAGCGGCCCGGACAGACCTGGGATACCTTAATAAGGGGACACCACAGATAATGAGGCGACGTCGCACAAGCTTTTGGGATGCGGCGGGTTTGATCACGCTTTCAGCACTATGTAGGAGTTGGAACCACTGAGCGGGCAGAATAATCACGAGACAGCCACGGACAGGCTTAGTCTTCCGGCCGTTGAAGACCGTATTTTGGTCATCATGCCGGCATGGAACGAGTCAGAGTCCGTCGGCAACACAGTGACGGAAGTCCTTGGCGCCGTCCCCAACGCCGACGTCCTTGTCGTCGATGACGGATCTGCGGACGGCACAGCCGATATCGCTGAAGCAGCCGGTGCTACCGTGCTGCGGCTGCCGTTCAACCTCGGCGTGGGCGGAGCCATGCGGGCCGGCTTCAAATATGCCAAGAGGCACGGTTATGAACGGGTCATCCAGGTCGATGCAGACGGCCAGCATGATCCCAAGGACCTGATCAACGTTGTAGACGGGCTGCAGCACGCGGACATTTCCATCGGCGCGCGGTTTGCGGACAAGGGCAGCTACGAAGTGCGCGGCCCGCGGAAGTGGGCCATGTCATTTCTCGGGTGGTCCATCTCCAAGATCGCCAAAACCCGCCTCACCGACGTCACGTCCGGATTCCGCGCGGGCAACGCGCGCGCCATCGACCAGTACTGTGAGCATTATCCGGCCGAGTACCTGGGTGACACGATTGATTCATTGGTTGTTGCCGTCCGGTCCGGACTGACCGTTACCCAGGTGCCGGTGGAAATGCGGCCCCGCCAGGGCGGGCAGCCCAGCCACAACCCGGCCAAGGCGGCCATCTACCTGGCACGCAGCGGCTTCGCCCTGCTCATTGCCATGTCACGCAAGAAGACCAGCGTGGGAACCGACCGGAGCGCAGCGAAATGACCACCACCCTCTTACCGTTCCTCCTTGCCCTGGCAGTGGTCTGCTGGGTGGTCCTGCTTCTGCGCCAGCGCAAGCTGAAAGAAAAATACGCTGTCCTGTGGGTCATTGTCGGCCTGCTGATCATCGTCCTGGCAGGGTTCCCGCAACTCCTGGGCTGGGCATCCGATCTGGCAGGGTTCGCTATTCCGGCCAACCTCCTCTTTACCCTGGCGATCTTCCTGGTCCTGGGTGTGTGCCTGCACCTGTCTCTGGAAATTTCGGTGGTCGAGGACGAAACGAGAGCGCTGGCCGAAGAGGCAGCCATCCTTCGAGCCGCCCTGGACAAGCTCACCGCCCGTGTCGAAGCCCTGTCTGTGTCGTCCGGCCAGGACGGGACTGCGGACGGAAGTTCACCGGCGCCTCATCACGGTGACGGCCTGCAGGGACCGCGCCACGGCTAAGACACCAGTGACCGCCCGGACAGGACCGAGGTTCTCGGTCCTGTCCGCAGCGGTCTGTGCCCTGGTCCTGATTCTGGGCGGAGCTCCTGCCGCCGTCGCTTCACCGGCAGCCCAAACAGGCGCTGAGCGGGCAGAAACAGCCATCGACCGGGAGTATCAGCGGTTGGGTGGAACGGACAGCGGGCTTGGCAGGCCCACGGGGGCAGAGACCTGCGGCCTGCGCGACGGCGGCTGTTACCGCAACTATGAACACGGCGGAATTGTGTGGTCCCCGGCCACGGGCGCCCAGCCCTCGTGGGGAGCCATCCGCGAGGCCTGGGCCACGTATTCCTTCGAGAATGGCCCGCTGGGTTATCCGGTTGCCAGCCCGGCCTGCAGCGGCGGTACCTGTTCGCAAAGCTTCCAGCGCGGCACCATTTCGTGGCGTCCTGCCGAGCCGGCCACAGTGGACCTGGACATCGACAACCCGAAGAACACCGCCGTCGTCGTCAACAAAGAACGCCCGCTGGAGCCGGAAGATTATGCTCCGGAGGATCTCCTGAGCGTCGACGGACAGCTTCTGCGCGCTGAACCGGCGGAAGCGCTGATCCTCCTGCAGCAGGCGGCCGCCGCCGACGGAGTGACGGTCCGGGCCATCAGCGGCTACCGTCCCTTCGAGACACAGTTCGAGCTGTACAGCGGCTACACCTCGCAGTACGGCCAGGAACAGGCAGATGCCATCTCCGCCCGGCCGGGCTACAGCGAGCACCAGACCGGACTGGCCGTGGACATTGCCGCCGCGGATGGCGCCTGCTCTTTGCAGGCCTGCTTTGCAGACACCCCGGCCGGGGCGTGGGCGGCAGAAAATGCCCATCGGTTTGGGTTTATCGTCCGGTACCCTGCCGGAGCCTCTGCCGTGACCGGCTATGCCTATGAGCCGTGGCACCTGCGTTTCGTGGGTGTCGACTTGGCCTTCGCCGTTCACTCATCAGGTGTCAGCACGCTGGAGGAGTACTTCCATCTTCCTGCTGCTCCCGGCTACCCGGCCCGGTAGCGCCGCCTTCAAGCCGCCGTCGTCATCCCACGATGTGACGGGTCATGTTCTGTGCCGTGCGCACGGAGGGATGCCGCAGGGACGCCAGAAGCACCGTCAGGGCGTTCAGTCTTGAAGTCCAGTGGAAGCGGGCCGCCCGTTCCGCACGAGGCCAGCCCAGGTCCCGGAATCGGTTGGTTTGTTCCCGAAAGTACCGGCGCTCTTCGTCGAAGCGTCGACCGTCTGCTGCCCGCACAGATGAGTCCGAAGATGCATGGCGCCGGTACTGGAAGGAAACCGGGCCGTCCACCACTATGGATCCGCCGGCGGCGGCGATGTCCATCAGGAGCGCGAGGTCCTGAACAACGTCAAACTCGGGGCGGAACCCAAAATGCGCTATGGCTTCCCGGCGCCAGGCCAGGGCGGGGAAATAGTGCCAGCCGGCCCGCAGGAGGCTGGCGGCCATCCGCTCACCGCCAACCAGCGCCGGATACGGACCGGAGGGGGCGGTCAGGGACTTCACCGAGTCGGTCAGAGTCTTCGCCCGATGTCCCGTGCCGTCGATGATCTCCACGCCAGGCTGTGCCACTGAGGCTTCCGGATACTCGTCCAGGAGGGCCGTAACGTGCTCCAGATAGGACGGCAGCATGACGTCGTCGGCCCCCATGATAACGACCACCGGGGCCTGGGCCATGTCCAGGGCCTTCCGGTAGTTACCATTGGCGCCGAGGTTGGTTTCGTTGCGCAGATAGGTGACGCGCGGATCCTCCAGCGACGCGAACCAGCGCTGCGGCTCCGGGTCCGGGTAGGCGTCGTCCAGCACTGTCAGGAGCCAGTCCTCGCGGGTCTGCGCAAACACGCTGCCCACTGCGGCCTTCATAAGGTCCACGTCACCGTAATAGGGCAACAGGATATCGACGGCAGGCATGCCAGGGATCCCTCCTTTCCGGCGTCAGAATCCCACTGGGAGTGATTCAAGGGTAGGAGCGGGCTTCTACCCGGGCAATGCTCCAGCCTCCGGAACGGGTCCCGGGTATGAACTACCTGCTTATCCACAGTTATGAAAACACTCTCGTATCTGGACAGTGAGTCTCCTAATCTGACCCCCGTGGCCGCAACCAGGCTGCACCAGTCTCACGGCAAGGATGGCAACATCCGTCCTTTCCGTGCTTAGTCCGGGGGAAGCTAGTGGACGCCGTTGCAATTGTGGAGGATGAGGTCCGGGAACTGATCCGTCTGCGCGGCCTTGACCCCGCCAGCCAGCTCGCGGAGGTACGGCGCCTGGTCGAGGATGCGGTTACCGATTACGACGAGCGTTCCCTCCTCGGTTCGCTGCCACCGCTGGGCGCATTGGAGCCCGCCCGCCGCCGCGTCTTTGACGCCGTAGCCGGGTTCGGAGCCCTTCAGCCGTTGCTGGATGACCCCACGGTGGAGGAAGTCTGGATCAATTCACCCACTGAGATCTATGCGGCACGTGACGGGCGGTCGGAGCTGACCTCTCTGGTCCTGTCCGCGGACCAGGTGCGGGACCTCGTGGAACGAATGCTCAAGAGTTCAGGCCGCAGACTGGATCTTTCCTCCCCGTTTGTTGATGCATCATTGCCGGACGGCTCACGCCTGCACGTGGTGATCCCGGACATTACCCGGCGTCACTGGGCGGTCAACATCCGCAAATTCATTGCCCGCGCCAGCCGGCTGGAACATTTGGTGGAACTGGGGACCCTGACACCGCAGGCGGCAAGGTTCCTGGGTGCCGCAGTTGCCAGCGGCCTGAATGTCCTGGTGTCCGGAGCAACGCAGGCCGGGAAGACCACCATGCTGAACTGCCTGGGCGCTTCCATTGGCCCACGGGAACGTGTCGTCACGGTTGAGGAAATCTTCGAGCTGCAGCTGCCGCTGCGGGACGTGGTGGGGCTGCAGTGCCGGCAGTCCAACCTGGAAGGTGTCGGAGAAATCCCACTGCGCAGGCTCGTCAAAGAAGCTCTGCGCATGCGCCCGGACCGCCTCATTGTTGGTGAGGTTCGGGAAGCCGAAAGCCTGGACATGCTGATCGCGCTGAACTCGGGTCTGCCCGGAATGTGCAGTGTCCATGCGAACAGCGCCCATGACGCGATCACGAAAATCTGTACGCTGCCGTTGTTGGCCGGAGCCAACATTTCCAGTGCCTTCGTGGTGCCCACCGTGGCATCCTGCATTGATCTGGTCATCCATTGTGCCCGCAACGCTGCCGGTAAGCGCCAGGTAGTGGAGATCATGGCGCTTGGCAACAGGGTGGAGAACGGCGTGATTGAAGCGTCATCCATTTTCCAGCGGACCGACGGGCGGCTGGAAGTGACGGCCGCGTCCATGCCGGCACCGGAGAAATTCGCCCGCGCCGGCTACAACGTGGCCGAATTGCTGGAAGTGCGGCCATGAGCGCCGCGGCGGGATTGCTGCTGGGCCTTGGACTGTTCCTGGTATGGCGGTCCTTCTGGGTGGTTCCGCCCGTGTCGGCCCGGCGTCCGCGGAGCAGACGGCTGGAGGATGAACTGCTGCAGGCAGGAATCCAGCGGGTAACTCCGCGGGCAGTAGTAGGGTCCAGCGTCGCCGCCGGACTGCTGGTCGCGCTGCTGGTGCTGGCCGGCACAGGCGCCGTACCCATTGCCGCCTGCTTTGGCCTGTTCGGTGCCGGTGTGCCGCTCTTCCTGATCCGTTGGCAGGCGCGGAAGCAGCGAACCTCACGTGCGGAATTGTGGCCGGACGCCGTGGATCACCTGCGGTCAGCCATCCGGGCCGGGTTGTCCCTGCCGGAGGCATTGATCCAGCTGGGGGAGAACGGTCCGGAAGAGCTGAGGCAGCCTTTCCGTGAGTTTGCAGCAGATTACCGATCCGGAGGACAGTTCGATCACTCCCTGACACGGCTGAAAGCCACCTTGGCGGATCCGGTGGCAGACCGCATCGTCGAAGCACTGCGCCTCACCCGCGAGGTGGGAGGCTCAGACCTTGGACGTCTGCTCGGCACCCTGAACGAGTTCCTGCGGGACAACGCGAGAACCCGCAGCGAACTTCTGGCCCGCCAGTCCTGGACAGTCAACGCTGCACGGCTCGCCGTCGCCGCCCCATGGATCGTGCTGATTCTGCTTGCCGCCCGTCCGGAAGCCGTTGCCGCCTACAACACTGCCGGCGGGGCAACCGTGCTGGCGGCCGGCATTGTCATTTCCGTGATCTGCTACCGGCTCATGCTTAGAATCGGGGCGCTCCCCGAAGAAGAGCGGGTGCTGCGGTGAGCGCGCCGTGGTTCCTGGCGGTCGCCTTGGGTATCTCCCTAGGGGCCTCCCTCTGGTTTGCCGTCCTGCGGGTGCCCTGGCTCCGGCCCGTGACATTCAGCGAACGGATTGCTCCGCAGCTGCGCACGGGCGGCCAGGGATCCCGCCTCCTGATTGTGCCGGCAGGCGACCTCACACCGTTCGGCCCGCTGCAGCGGATCCTGCGTCCGGCCCTGCACCTGGCAGTTCGCCGGCTCAACCGGATCAACCCGGTCACCCGGGACCTTGAACGCCGTCTGGAACGCGCTGGGCAGGGCCTGAGCGTGCTGGATTTCCGGGCCGAACAGGTGGTGTGGACAGGCGGAGGTTTCCTGTGCGGCGGCGTGGCTTCGGTGTGGTTGGCCAGCATAGACCGGTTAGGCGTGGCCGGTGTCATTTTCGGCACCGTCATGGGGGCGGTCCTGGGGTTCGTCCTCCGCGACTACCGGTTGAGCTCCCAGATTTCGAGCCGCGAGACCCGTATGCTCGCCGAGTTTCCCAGCCTGGCGGAGATGATGGCCCTTGCCGTGGGCGCCGGAGAAAGCGCCAACGGCGCCCTTGAGCGGATCGCCCGCACAGCCCACGGTGAACTGGCCGGGGAGTTTGCCCGCATCCTCGGTGAAACCCGTTCCGGAGTGCCCCTGACCAACGCGCTGCAGCATTTCTCGGACCGGGTCCGGCTCGCACCGCTGTCCCGGTTTGTGGACGGCTTGACTGTGGCGATCGAACGCGGCACCCCTCTGGCGGACGTCATGCGGGCACAGTCCCAGGACGTGCGGGACCTGGCCAAACGCGAACTCATGGAAAGCGCCGGCAAGAAGGAGATCGCGATGATGATCCCCTTGGTTTTCGGGGTCCTTCCGCTGACAGTGCTCTTCTCGATTTTCCCCGGTCTTTCCCTCCTGGGAATCGGACTCTAGGACAACCCCAATGAAAGGAACATCCCATGCGCACCATTCACGCACCGCGGCTCCTGCTTCTGCTCGGCACCTCGCTGATCGTACGTCTCGGACAGACGCTCAGGAGCGAGGACCGCGAACGCGGCGACGTCCCCGGCTGGGTCATGATCACCCTGATGTCGGCCACGCTGGTCGCTATGATCCTGTTTCTGGCAGAAGATGCCCTCCGCAACATGTTCAACGCGGCGATCGCCAAGGTCAACCCCTGACGGTCTCGCCTCCCGGCGCACACAGCCGGGAATCAGGATCAGCCGTAGTGGACTTTGTCATGGTGGGCGCCCTGGTGACTCTGCTGTTCATGTCGATCATCCAGCTGGCCCTGGTCCTGCATGTGCGCAATACGCTGATTGACGCAGCGGCTTCCGGCGCACGGTACGGCACGCTGGCTGACCGCACCCCGGCCGACGGCGCGCAGCGCACCGCAGAACTGATCGGACTTGCACTGAATGACTCGCTGGCGGAAAACGTGACGTACGAGGAAACGACGGTCAGCGGCGTCCGGACGCTGCAGGTCACGGTTCGGGCTCCGCTTCCCGTGATCGGTTTCCTGGGCCCGAGTGACGGATTGGAGGTGACCGGTCATGGATTCTGGGGGTAGGAGGGAGCCGCAGCAGATCTACGCCGCAGCCGGCAGCGGTGAAGAAGGCAGCGCGGTGGTGGAGTTCATCTTCCTCGGATTGGTGCTGCTGGTGCCCGTGGTCTATCTCATCGTCACGGCCGGGCAGGTCCAGGGCGCAGCGTTTGCCGCAGTGGGCGCTGCTGAAGCGGCTGCGAGGGTGTACGTGGATGCGGAGGACCCGGTCAGCGGCGAACAGCGGGCCAGGGCGGCGGCTGAGCTGGCGTTCACTGATTTCGGGTTCGAGCCGGAGGAAATGCTGTTGGACATTTCCTGTTCGGCAGAATGCCTGGCAGCGGGGTCGACGGTGACCGCTTTGGTGCGCTTTGACGTTCCCCTGCCGCTGGCACCGGGAGTTCCGGGAATGGATTTTGCGCCCGTGACTGTGGACTCGTCGTCCACCCAGATAGTGGAGCGCTACGGATGAGGAGAACTGCGGATGCTGCCGCACCAACGGGTAGCCAACGGTTCCTTCTTCGGGGAGAGGAAGGCCAAATCGGCGTTCTGATCATCGGATACATGCTGGTGAGCCTGCTGGTGGTGTCGGTGGTCATGGGCGCCTCTGCCCTCTATCTGGGACACAAGAAACTGCTCTCCGCAGCGGACGGAGCCGCGCTCGCGGCCGCCGACACTTTTTCGCTGGGGGATGTTGCCGCGCCGGGGGAGGGACCGGCGGCTGTGCTGGCCCCGGTAGCGGTCCAGGCCGAGGTGAACCGTTATCTGTCGCTGACGGACGCCGCAGAACGGCTTCCTGGTCTGGCCGTTGACTCTGAGACCGGAACGGTTGACGGCCGCACCGCCAAGGTTGTGCTGACCGGCGTCGTGCATCCGCCGCTGGTGAATTTTCTGGTGCCGGACGGAATTCCGATCACCGCGGTGAGCGAGGCAAGGGCGCAACTCAGCCAGTAGCGGCAGGATAATCCAGTGCGGCTAGGACGCCTTGGCCTGGACCTCAGCGGCGGGCGGGTGGCCCCAGCCGCCGTGGTCGACGTCGAGCAGTTCGCCGTCTTCTCCGTAGCACAGGGTCACCGGCTCGCCGTACTGGTCGCACTCCGGATCGGGACAGCGGTCCGTCAGCGAGCCCTTGTACTCGTTGGAGAAGGACAGGTCCCAATCGTCCATCTTTCCCAGGGCCCAGGGATCACCTTCGGCGGCCAGCGCCTCAAGCTCTTCCAAGGAGTATCGGCGCCCAGATTCGGGGTGGCGGACGGGCAGGGATTTAGCGTCTTTGGTGGCTGTCTTCGTTGCGTTCCGGTTGCTCACATTTGGCTCCTTCGGCATGTGCTGACAGTTCTAATTTACTTCGATCCCCCGGCAAAGCCTGAAAGCGGGAGTGCGCATGTCGGGCACCGGACGGGCGGTGGACAACAGCTCAGGGGAGGCGGTTCCGGACACCCGGCCCGTGGGCATCAGGCTCGACAGGTGCAGTCGAAACGGCTGCGGAGGCCGCGGCGTCGGACTTTGCGGCGGGGAAGATCCAGTACTTGTAGATGAAGAAGTTCCACACCATCGTGAGTGCGGTAGAGACCACCTTGCCGACGGCGTATGTGAACTCGGTTTGGGCGAACAGCAGCACAATGGCGTCAGTGGCGAGGATGTTGAACACCACGAGCGTCCCGTACTTTGCGGCGCTGACGTGACCCTTGTTCGTGGCCCTAAAGGTGTAGATGCGCTGCATCAGGAAATTGAACACCAGGCTGGTGATGAAGGCGACGGGCGTGGCGATCCACAGAGCAACCCCTGCCGCCTCATGCAGGATCATCAGCAGGCCCAGATCGATGGCGAAGGAGAGTCCTCCGACAATAAGGAACCTGACGACCCGGTGCCTCAGAAAAGTAGCCACCGCCGAGTTCACGCGGTGCATTCTGCTTTGGACCATTGCATCTTTCTGACTCGCCAAACCGGATCTGATCCCTCCACGGACCGGCAAACAGACCTCTGGAGTGCACTAAGACTAACGCCTGCCCGGAAATTCACTGAACCGAAAGCGTGACCCTGTGGCCAAGTAGACTGGACATCCTCAAAGGCGTCGGCTCCCAGCGCCGGGGTCGACCGGACCATTTCACTGAGTAGGACACCGACGAATGAATGTGCTGCACCGCCGTGCGCGCCCACTGCCCTTTACCGGGCGGCTTTTCCTTCCCCTGGCCTTCCTGGTCCTCGCCGCGCTGTCTACCCTGTGGGCGCTGGCCTCTCCGCTGATGGCAGTACCGGACGAGCCGGCACACGCCATCAAGGCAGCGTCTGTGGTCCGCGGTGAGCTACTCGGGGTGTCCGGCGGCGAACAGGGTGATCGGGCCACCGTTCAGGTTCCGGGCTATATCGCCAGCCTCCCGGCGCAGGCCTGCCACGCGTACGACGGACGGATTACCGCCGACTGCGCCCCCGTGGTCGATGCTGATGACACGTCACTGACAGCAGCCGAAACGAGCGCGGGCAACTACAACCCGATGTATTACTTCCTGGTGGGCTGGCCCTCCCTGTTCATGTCAGGAGCGCCGGCAGTCTACGCCATGCGTATCGTCAGCGGACTTATCGGGGCTGCCTTCCTCGCGGTGTCGCTGGGGGCTGCGGCGCGCCTCCGCCGCCCCCGGTGGCCGATGGCCGCCGCGATCGTTTCGATCACTCCCATGGTGCTGTTCCTGAACGGGTCGATTAATCCCAATGCCCTGGAAATCGTCACCACAGCCGCGCTGTTCCTCAATTTGTGTGTTGTCCTCGAGAACAGTGCGGCGCTGAGGTCAGTGCGGAGCAACATCGTCCTGGTGGGAGTCTCAGGAGCCGTACTCGCCAATACCCGTTCGCTGTCACTGGTCTGGCTGGCCCTGGCCGTAGTTGTTCCGCTCATCATGTACGGGTGGAAACCGATGTTCGCCATCCTCCGGAACCGGCTCGGCATAGCCATGACCGCCCTGATCGGTGTGGGTTGCGTACTGGGCCTCCTTTGGGTGCTTCAGGCAGACAGTCTCAAGAGTCTGACCGGCCGTCCCGTGGACCTGAGCCGGTGGGACGCGGCCCAGATCATGCTGGATCGAAGCTTCGATTACGTGTCCGGTTACATCGGTTATATGGGGTGGCTGGACACACCTCTTCCCGCGGGCGTCTACATTTTCTGGCACGCGGCCATGGGAGCAGTCCTGCTGTTGGGGCTGGCAGCCCCCAAACGGCGGGACCGGCTGGCAGTACTGGTTCTGGTGGCCGCGGCCATAGCACTGCCGCCCATCCTCCAGGGACAGGTCATTGCGCAGCTTGGCTGGATTTGGCAGGGACGCTACCTGCTGGCCGTCATCGTACTGTTGCTTCTGGCCTGCGGCGTAGCCTTCCGCACTGTTCCCTTCCCCACGGGCCCGGTAGCCCGCAGGGCCGGGGCATGGCTGCTCGCCGGCACGGCTGCGGCGCAGTTCTACGCTTTCATTTACGTACTCCGCCGCTACACAGTCGGGCTGGAGGAGAGTATCCGCTGGGCTGGCATGTTCAAGGACACGGCTTGGCAGCCGCCGTTCACGTGGCCGGTGCTCGTCACACTGTATGCGCTGGTGCTGGCCGCCGGCGCCGTCCTGGCTCACCGGGCGCTGTTCCGGCCGACGCCCGATCCCGCTGCGGCGGCGGACGCCGACGGCGGGTCAGGTGCGGAAAACCCTGTTGTGTCGCCGCCGGCAAACGCGAGTCCTGCTGCGGGCGTGCTGGCAGGTTCTGCCGGGACCGCCGGGCGGCACCGTGAATCCGGTACAGAGGGGCACTAGCCCGGACGCAATGCCCGGAGGCGGCCGGCAGGGCGCATGGCGTAGGCTGTAAGAACCATGGCTGAAATAGATTTTCCCGCGGAGATCCGCGCCCTCAGGTCCACTTTTGCTTCCATCGAGGAGGTCTCCGATGTAGCCAAAATCAAAGAGGACATCGAAGAGCTCAGTGAAATGGCCGGCGTTCCGGACCTCTGGGATGATCCGTCCGAGGCGCAGAAGATTACTTCCAAGCTCTCGCACCGCCAGTCGGAGTTGGAGCGCCTGGAGAGAATCCAGTCACGCATCGATGACCTCGAGGTGCTGGTGGAACTCGCCCAGGACGAGGCCGATGCCGACTCCAAGGCCGAAGCCGTGACGGAACTGGAATCACTGCGCAAGTCCCTGTCCCAGCTCGAAGTGGTCACCCTGCTCTCCGGTGAGTACGACGCCCGCGAGGCCGTGGTGACTATCCGTTCCGGCGCCGGGGGAGTGGATGCGGCCGACTTCGCCGAAATGCTGCTGCGCATGTACCTGCGCTGGGCCGAGCGCCACGGTTACCCCACCACGGTCCTGGACACCTCCTACGCCGAAGAGGCCGGCCTGAAATCGGCCACCTTCGAGGTCAAGGCGCCCTACGCCTTCGGCACGCTGGTGGTGGAGGCCGGCACACACCGCCTGGTCCGCATCAGCCCCTTCGACAATCAGGGCCGCCGCCAGACGTCGTTTGCGGCAGTCGAGGTGATCCCGCTGATCGAGCCCACTGACCACATCGAAATCCCGGACAATGAGATCCGCGTGGACGTCTTCCGTTCCTCCGGCCCGGGCGGACAGTCCGTGAACACCACGGACTCGGCTGTGCGCCTGACCCACATCCCCACCGGGACGGTGGTCTCCATGCAGAATGAAAAGTCGCAGCTGCAGAACCGTGCCGCGGCCATGCGGGTGCTGCAGTCCCGCCTGCTGCTATTGAAGAAGGAACAGGAGGACGCCGAGAAGAAGGCGTTCGCCGGGGATGTCAAAGCCTCCTGGGGAGACCAGATGCGCTCCTATGTGCTCAATCCGTACCAGATGGTGAAGGACCTGCGCACTGAGCACGAGGTCGGCAACACCTCAGCGGTGTTCGACGGCGAGATTGACGACTTCATCGACGCCGGCATTCGCTGGCGCGCCCACGGGAGCGTATCCGCCCGGAAGTAGCGCAGGTCCGGCACTTTCGCGGGGGAAGCTCGCGAATTTGCGGGTCGGATGGCATGATGCTGGCCTAGAGGCTGGGCGGACGGCACAGCCCTGGCTCAGGGGGCGGTTTCGTGGCAAGTGCGGGCAAGCCGGGCAACGGCGGCGATCTCAGCGGACTTCGGGCGGTAGTCACCGGTGGAGCCGGCGGCATCGGAGAGGCATGTGCCCGGCAACTTGCTTCTCAGGGTGCCAAAGTCACTGTTGCTGACATCAACGGTGAGGCCGCCGGCAGGGTTGCAGACGACATCGGCGGCGCGTTTTGGCAGGTGGACCTGAGCGATACCGCCGCGTTCGACGAGCTGGATTTGGACACGGACATCCTGGTCAACAATGCCGGAATTCAACGTATCGCCGCTATCGAGGACTTCGATCCCGCAGCGTTTCGGCTGATCCAGCGCCTAATGCTCGAGGCGCCGTTCCTGCTGATCCGGGCTGTGCTCCCGGGCATGTACGCCCGGGGTTATGGCCGCATTATCAACATTTCCAGCATCCACGGCCTGCGGGCTTCGGCTTTCAAGAGTGCCTACGTCAGTGCCAAACACGGCTTGGAAGGGTTGTCCAAAGTGGCAGCTCTCGAAGGCGGTCCGCACGGAGTAACTTCCAACTGCATTTGCCCCGCCTACGTGCGCACCCCTTTGGTTGAAGCCCAAATCCAGGACCAGGCCAGGATTCACGGTGTTACTGAGGAAGAGGTACTTTCCTCGGTTTTGCTGACCGAACCGGCGGTGAAGCGATTGGTCGAGCCCGCTGAAGTGGCTTCCCTCGCCGGCTGGCTGGCGGGTGCAGACGCAGGCATGGTCACTGCAGCCTCCTACACCATGGACGGCGGATGGTCCGGACGGTGAGCGCCTGTGGCGACACACCGGCCCTAATCGCCGTTTGTCGAGGGAACCGCCGATATAGTCGAACAGCCGGCGCCCTTTTCCCAAACCAAGGCCCGTGTTCCGGCCGATTGATGGGCGCTAAGCAGACATGATCACTTTCGACAACGTCACCAAGGTCTACGACCGCAATTCCAGGCCGGCACTGAATTCCGTGAACCTCGAAGTGGACCGCGGCGAGTTCGTGTTCCTGGTCGGGGCATCCGGGTCCGGCAAATCGACTTTCATCCGCCTGGTCCTCAAGGAGGAGCACGCGTCCCGGGGCACCGTTTACGTGGCCGGGTCCAATGTGGCGAAAATCCCCAGCTGGCGCGTTCCGCGCCTGCGCCGGGGAATCGGCGTCGTTTTCCAGGACTTCCGCCTGCTGCCGAACAAGACGGTCTTTGCCAACGTGGCCTTTGCCATGCAGGTGATTGGACGCAGCCGGGCCGTTATCCGCGATTCCGTTCCCGAGGTCCTGAAAACCGTGGGCCTTGAGGGCAAGGACAACCGCTTGCCGCACGAGCTCTCCGGCGGTGAGCAGCAGCGGGTGGCCATTGCGCGCGCCATCGTCAACAAGCCCGGAATTCTCCTTGCCGACGAGCCCACGGGAAACCTGGATCCCACCACATCGCTGGGGATCATGAAGGTCCTGGACCGGATCAACCAGAACGGAACCACCGTGGTGATGGCCACCCACGATGACGACATCGTCAACACGATGCGCAAACGCGTGGTTGAGCTGCACCACGGAAAGATAGTGCGCGACGAGCGTGAAGGCATCTACTTGGGCGCGCCCCAGACACAGCAGGGACCTGTGATCCCGCAGCCCGCAGTTATCAAGACCGCCGACGGAGTCAAGGCCGACGGCGTCCGTTCACCGGGCGGGACCGGCGCGGCGGGAACGGGGGACATGGCATGAGACTGGCATTTGTCCTGGGCGAAATCGGTTCCGGCATCCGCCGAAACCTGTCCATGGTGGTCTCCGTCATTCTGGTGACCTTTGTATCCCTCACCTTTGTCGGTGCTGCCGGACTCCTGCAGCTGCAGATCGGCCAGATGAAGGGGTATTGGTACGACAAGGTGCAGGTGGCGATCTTCCTCTGCGGAGACACTGTTACCACCGCCTCCTGCGCAGCCGGGGCTGTGACGGATGAGCAGCGGGAGGCCATTGAAGACCAGCTTCAGTCACCGGCGTTCTCCCAGTACGTGGCGTCGGTTGACTATGAGGACCAGGCGACGGCGCTGAGCCATTTCCGTGAGCAGTTCGCCAACTCTCCGCTCGTTGATTCCGTGACGGCTGAGCAGCTGCCCGAATCCTTCCGCGTATCCCTGGTTGATCCGGAAAAGTACGAGGTTATTGATGAAGCATTCTCGTCGATGCCCGGCGTGGAGACCGTCAGCGACCAGCGTGAGCTTTTGGAGAAGGTCTTCTCGTTCATGAACATGGCGTCACTGATCGCACTCATTATTGCCTCGGTGATGCTGGTTTGCGCCATTCTGCTGATTGCCACAACAATCCGCTTGTCTGCCTTCAGCAGGCGGCGCGAGACCGGTATTATGCGGCTGGTGGGAGCGTCCAAGGCCGTCATCCAGCTGCCGTTCATCTTGGAGGGGGTCATCGCAGCCGTCATTGGTGCCGTCCTGGCATCGGGTACGCTGTGGGCAGTGGCGCACTTCTTTATCGGTGCACTTGCCGAGGCCTACCCCGCGACTGCTTTCATTTCCGCACAACAGGTACTGGTCTTGAGCCCTGTTCTACTTGTTATTGGGGCTTTGCTGGCCGGAGGATCCTCACTACTAACGCTTAGACGCTACTTAAAGGTTTAGAGTGTTGCTCACTTTGAAGAGAAAGCTGACAGACTCCATGGACGGTTCCATCAATGGTTAGTGCCCAGCCGGCAGCGAGGCCGGTCCTGCGCAAAACCACCGCAGGCGTGGTTGCCTCCGCCGTACTCGCGTTGACGCTTGCTTTCAGCGGAACCGCCTCTGCTGACGAACTGGATGACCGCAAGGCAGCCATCGAGGCCGAGCAGCAGAAGGTGCAGGAAACGTACGAGTATCTGGACGCCGAAACCAGCAGGAAGGTCGCCGAGCTGGCGATCTACCAGCAGCAGCTTCCCGGAGCCCAGCAGGCCTTGGCTGATGCTGAAGGCAGAGTTTCTGCAGCTGCGGGTAAAGTCAGCGCCCTTACCGACCGGGTTGCGTTGGCGCAGGAAACCCGCAACACCATAGCTGCCCAGATCCAGCAGGATCAGGCGGCCATGGATGACACGGAAGAAGTGATTGGCCAAATTGCCGCGCAGGCTTACAAGAGCGGCGGGGTGCCCTCCAGCTTTTCGCTGATGCTGGGAGCAGACGGTGCGGACAGCCTGACTGATTCCATGGGGCTGGCGGAACAGGTACTGCGCAACCAGAACGCCGCCATGCAGCAGCTGTCCCAGCAGAACGCCACCAACGTGAACTCTGAAGCTCGCCTCGCCGCGGTTGAAGAGGAGATCTCCAACCTCAAGGCCCAGGCGGAAGCGGCACTGGTCCTGGAACAGGAAGCCAGAGACTCCGCTGCGGCTGAAAAGGCCAAGGTGGATGCCCTGATCGAGCAGACCGCGGCAGCGAACGCTGCGCTGGAAGCCCGAAAGCCGGTCATCCAGGCGCAGCTCGCTTCCCTGGAAACGGCCAAGGCCAAGGCAACGGCTGATATCGCTGAACGCCAGCGCGCCCTCCTTGAGAAGGCACGCAAGGAAGAGGAAGCCCGGATCGCTGAGGCGAACCGCCGAGCCGCCGAAGAAGCGGCACGCAACAACCGACCGGCGCCTGTGGCTGAAGTGCCCTCCGTTACGCCTACCAATCCGTCTGCCTTCGGCCTGAGCCACCCCGTGCAGGCCTCCATTTCCTCCGGGTTTGGTTGGCGGGCCACGCCTCCGGGCAGCATCGACTTCTTCGGCACCGGCGGATACCTGCACTCAGGAATCGACTTCGCCGCCAGCTGCGGCACACCCGTCTACGCTCCGGCAGCCGGCCAGGTCTACCGCGCCGACCAGGGCCAGCCCGACGGCATGATCGGAACCGGCAACCGCGTGGTCCTCGACCACGGCGTCATCGGAAACAGTGCCCTCGCAACGAACTACTACCACCTGACCAGCTTTGTGGTCTCCGTTAACCAGTGGGTCAATGCCGGCCAGCTCATTGGCTACGTCGGCACCACCGGCAACTCCACGGGCTGCCACCTGCACTTCGAGACGGTGCTGAACGGTGCGCTGGTTGACCCCATGGGCCTGCTGTAGGCCTACAATAGAGTTTTCCGTTTATCGACAAGGAGTTCCCCCGTGCCCAAAGAAAGTGGCCGTAAGGTTGTGGCCACCAACCGCAAGGCCCGGCACAACTATGAAATCCTCGATACCTACGAGGCCGGCATGGTTCTGATGGGTACCGAGGTCAAGTCACTACGGGAAGGCCGCGCGTCCCTGGTGGACGGCTTCGGCACCTTCTACAACGATGAGCTTTGGCTCGAGGCAGCTTATATTCCGGAGTATCTCAACGGGAGCTGGACCAACCATTCGGCCCGCCGGCGCCGGAAACTCCTGCTGCACCGGGAGCAGCTGGACAAGATCATGCAGAAGACACGGGAATCCGGCTTTACCATCGTTCCGCTGCAGCTGTATTTCCTGGACGGCCGGGCCAAGGTGGAGATCGCCGTGGCGCGCGGCAAGCGAGACTACGACAAGCGCCAGACGCTGCGCGAAAAGCAGGACAACAGGGAAGCCCTGCGGGACATGCGGGAGAAAAACCGCGGCGCCTGACCCGCTTCGCTCATGGGCTACACTTAACGCACCGGTCCGGTTCATGGGGCCGGTTTGAAAAGTACATATGGGTTAGCAATACATTGGGGATGACAGGTTTCGACGGTGTTAGTCGAGACAGGTGAAGCGGGCCGAGGATACAGGGTTATCTCGTAAACGCTCCTTGTAAAACAATAAGTGCCGATTCAAAGCGCACTGACTTCGCTCTCGCTGCCTAAGCAGCGGGCATAGTCCGTCAGCCCGGGAATGCTCTCGTCCCGGATCCTGGCGTCATTTAGAGGGCCACTGCTGAACATGCTCGCCGTTGGCGTGTTCGGGACTCTTAGACGGCTGGGCCCGGATCAGCTGCTTGTCTGCATGACAGCTGGGGCCGAGAAAATCCACCGCAGACTGCGCCCGGAGAAGCCCTGACAACACGACATCGGACGGGGGTTCAATTCCCCCCATCTCCACCCAATAGTAAAAAACAGGGAAGCTGCCACAGGCAGCTTCCCTGTTTTTGTTTTAACGACTTCTTTGTCCCGGCGTCGGGCGATTAGCCGGACTGCGGGGAGTTCTTGGTCACAGCACCCCGGTTTTTCAGTCCCCGGTCTGCAGAGCCGGGAAGGAGGGACCACAGGAATTGCTAGACTGGCAGGAGCCGGAAACCTGTTGCCAGGAACCGCGTCCGGCCTTCCGCTGTCGGCGGTCGTGAATGCCGCCGCCTCACGGCGCTGCGGGATACGGCAGCATCCGCCCGTACGCGCTCCGTCCGGGCACATGAGCTATAACCGGTCGATACGACCCTGTAGGAGACGCACCACCTTATGCAAAGCCTGGACAATGGAACACAATCCGAAGAACTCTGGAACCGTCGCTATGACGACAACGTAGCTGAGGTCAATCAGCTCTGCGACTCACTCAAAGCGCTGAAGCCGGGCACCGAGGTGCCCTACGTTGATCCCATGCACGACGTGGGCGAGACCCGCATTGTGAGCCTTTTCTCCAATATCGGCACAGCCCACCCATCGGGCTTCATCACCGCGGGCGATGACGACGCCGTTGCCCGGCTTCTCGGAGTCCACTGGCAGGTGGGGCTCCGGCCGGAGTACGTCATGCCGTGGAACACTTATCCCTGGTACGTTCCCGGCGAGCCCAACGGCAAACTGACCAAGGAACAGATCCAGGAAGGGCTCAAGCCTCTGCTGCGCTTCCTCGCCTTGGTGCCGCGTGCCTCAGCCATCGTGGCCCACGGCACTGAAGCACAGCGCCTGTGTGCAGCCTTCCTCAAGACTGAGAACCGGATGATTTACCGGCGCAGCTTCAAGATTTACAAGGCCCGCTCTGTTGACGGCCGCGCGTTTGGGGCAACGGCGGAACGTCAGGAAGAAGGCTTGGCTGCCATGCGGATCGCGTACAAGGACGCGATGGCACGCACCGGTTTGGCCATTCCCGGGAACTGAGACTCTCGCCGGTTTTTCAACCCGGTACATAAAAAACCAGGTGCGCCCCGCGGCGCACCTGGTTTTTTGATGTCTGAAAGTTTGGGCCCCGCCCCTGGAGGTCAGTGGCTGTCGGGCGATTCCGTGCGGCCGGGAACCTGATCCGCCGGCACATGAACATATCCGGTAAAGCGGGTTCCGATGCCGTCATATTCGCCGCGCGCATGTCCGGCCGGCACCGCGGGAAGCTCGCGAAGGGCATGGTCCGCACAGGCCAGGAACGAAAAGTCCGGCCACCACTTCTTTGGCCGGGCGTTTTCGCGGTAACCGCACACCACACACTCCAGCTCCACCCATACGGGACGTTTGCCCGTCCGATTGGCGCGTGACTGGACCAGCCAGGCAGGGGGATCAGTTTGCAGGCGGTCCAGTTCCTCTTCGGAGAGGCGGGCGGGGATTCCATGGCGGGTCGCCATTTCAAGCGGAATGTCTAGGGCAAGTGCAGCTTGGCGTCTGGTAATCATCTCCATTAACGATACGGGAACCGGGGCGAGCGTGCCGCGCAGGGGCGGACATGCGTGAAGGCCGGGCCGTCCAGTCGGACGATCCGGCCTCCACGAATTGGGTCGGCGCGGTCATGCTGTCAGCATGTTTGCGCCGAACGAATTAGTCCGCGAACGCCTGGCGCAGGTTGGCTTCCTGCTCCTTGGAGAGGTTGGTGAAAATCAGCTTCGCGTCGGGGAAGCTGCTCTTGAAGGTATCCAGTACCCTGTCCTCCACAGCGTCCGAGGTGAGGACGAACAGTGCCGAGGTTCCCGGGGTGACTTCGCTGCGAACCTGCTTAATAAAGTTGTCGTCGATCCCCACGTCAACCATGGAAGCCGAAAGTGCACCGACGGCTGCGCCCACGACCAGACCGATGAGTGGAATGAAGAAGATCAATCCAAAGAGGAGGCCCCAAAACCCGCCACCCAGAGCGCCGGCTCCCACCAGATGATGTTCCTGATGAGTGCTTGGCTTCTTCTTGTCCTCGGGCCAGGTTACGTAGGCCTCGTCCTCGACACTGATCAAGCCCTGTGACTGCAGGCTGGACAGCGTCTCGGTTGCCTGTTCCGCAGAACCTGAATCCGGAAATTTCCATACGGTCAGTGTTGTCATCGCGTTGTCTCCAAACGTGGGGATCCAGAAATCGTCCACCATAAAGGGACGAAGTAGCGCCCACACTAACGACGCCGGAAAGTTGGGGGCAAGGAAATCGTCCTGACCGGGTGAGGACTGGGGGAGTGTGTCCCGCGGCACTGTCCGACCGGCCGGGGCCGACGTAGAATGCACGAACCCGCGTGTCCGGATCACATCTGGGTCCGGCCTGGTGCGGGCCGCACGCGAGCGCGGCGGGCCAAGTGAGAGGCGCCAGCATGAGCGATCCTGACCTTCCGGCATGGTGGACCAACGCCGTTGTCTATCAGGTCTATCCGCGCAGCTTCGCGGACAGCAGCGGAAACGGAACCGGTGACCTGGCCGGAATCACAGCGCGGCTGGATTACATTGCCGAACTGGGCGTAGACGTTATTTGGCTCTCGCCGGTGCACCAGTCCCCGCAGTTCGACAACGGCTACGACATCAGCAACTACCGCCGGATCGACGCCATGTTCGGCTCCGAACAGGACTTTGACGATTTGCTCGACGGCATCCATGCCCGGGGTATGAAACTCATCATGGATCTTGTGGTGAACCATACCTCCAGCGAGCATGAGGCTTTCCGCAAATCGTCCCGTTCGCGGGACAACGCGGAACGCGACACCTATTGGTGGCGTGATCCGCGGCCAGGCTTTGAACCCGGAGAGCCCGGGGCGGAACCCAACAACTGGGGCTCGCACTTCAGCGGATCCGCCTGGACCTATGATCCGGGAACCAAACAGTATTATCTGCACCTTTTTACCCCGCAGCAGCCGGACCTCAATTGGGAAAACCCCAGGGTGAGGGAACGCGTCCACGCCGTGATGAACTGGTGGATCGACCGGGGCGTCGACGGATTCAGGATGGACGTCATCAACTTCATCTCCAAGGATCCGGCGCTGCCCGACGGCGTAGTGGAGCCCGGCGGCGTATGGGGTGACGGGACGCCGTATTTCACTTCAGGTCCCCGGATCCACGAGTTCCTGCGTGAGATGCGGAGTGCGGTGTTTGCGAACCGCACCGGGGACTTCCTGACCGTGGGGGAGACGCCCGGGGCAACCGTAGACCAGGCGCTCCTGTTCACTGATCCGCACCGCGGAGAGTTGGACATGGTTTTCCAGTTTGAACACGTCAGCCTTGACCAGAGCCCCGGAAACAAGTGGGACTACCGGGGACTGGACCTGAGAGATCTGAAAACAAGCTGGAACCGTTGGCAGCGGGGACTTTCCGCAACGGGTTGGAACAGCCTGTACCTGGGAAACCACGACCAGCCGCGGCAGGTGTCCCGGTTCGGAGATGACGGGAAATACCGCTACGAGTCGGCAACGCTTCTGGCTACCCTGCTGCATCTGCACCGTGGAACCCCTTACATCTATCAGGGTGAAGAACTCGGAATGACCAGTGCCGGGTTCACGTCCATCGATCAATACCGCGACGTGGAATCTCTGAACTACTACGCTGATGCACTCAGCCGCGGGTCCGATCCGGACGCAGTCTTGGCGGCGCTTGCCGCCATGAGCCGGGACAACGCCCGCACCCCCATGCAGTGGAGCAGTGAACCGAACGCCGGGTTTACCACCGGAACGCCCTGGATACCGGTGAACGCCAACTTCCGCCACATCAACGCCGAGGCGGACCTGGCCTCGGAGAAGTCCGTTTACCGCTACTACCAGAAGCTGATCCGTCTGCGGCATGAATCCGCAGTTGTTTCACTCGGTGATTTTCATTTGCTGGACCCGGAACATCCCACTCTCTATGCATTCCGGCGCAGCCTCGGCGACCAGCAGTTTTTGGTCGAGTGCAACGTCTCCGGTGCTGTGCTGGAGCTGCCTTCCAACCTCGGCAGCGGAGACCTGATCCTGGGCAACTATGAGGAAGCCGGTGAGCCGCACTGGCTGCGCCCCTGGGAGGCTCGGATCGTGGATATTTCCACCTACGAGTTCGGGTAGCCGGATTCTCTGCCGCTGGGGCTAAAGTTGCTTCTGTGACAGAGGACGAGACATCCCGGACCCGCACCGCAACGAAGCCCGCAGGTGAGGGCCGCTCCCGACCGTGGACACTAATTGTCCGGCAGGTGCTGGCCTTCGCCCTGGAAACAGCTTTCCTCTTTGCTGTTACATACTGGGCTATTACCGCTTTTCCCTCGCACCGGGCTCCCGCCGCTGTTGTTGCACTGGCACTGTCGGTTGTCCTGTGGAGCCTCGTACTGGCACCCCGCGCCAAGAACCGGTTGCCGTGGCCGGCGCTTCCACTGGTAGCCGGCGGTGCCTTTCTTGCCGGTGCGGGCGCACTTATGGTGAGCGGTCTGGCCCTGGCCGCCGTGCTGGTTGCAGCGGCTGCCGTTGTGAACCTGGTGTGGGACCTTGCCGCCGGGTACCCGGCCGTGGCTTCAGCGCCGCGTCGTTCCGGCCGGCGGGCCAAATAAACCGGTTGTCAGGACGCCGTCAGTGATGTTGCAAAGAGCGGCCTGAGCGCGGCGAAGCCACCGTGGCGTACCGCCTCCCGCTGCCGCTGCGAGCCGGTTCCCGTGGACAGTACATGCGCCAGACCCGCCCGGACAAAGGAATCATCGCCTGACTCCTCAAGGGCAGGCCGAATATAGTCCAGCAACGCGCCCACCTGGGCGGGGGCAGCACGGCTCAGATCACCGCCGTTGGGTCCGTGATCCAACAGGTTCCCCCGCAATCCAAAGCGTGCAGCCTGCCATAGTCCGGCATCAAGGATTTCCGGATCGGCCAGCGTGTCCGGGCTGCCGTCAACGCTGGCAGTCTCCTCGGACAGCGCGGTGCTTACCAGCCCGCGGGCAACGAGGGCCAGCAAAACTGCGTCCCGTGCCTCCAACTGCGTATCGGCCACCCGAATCTCGATGGTGGGAAACCGGTTGGAAAGGCGGGCAGTCCAGCCGACGTGGCCGGAATCAAGGACAACGTCGGTTGCCATAAGTTTGGCCACTCGTGCGTCGTAGTCCGCTGAACTTTGGAAATACGGCGGGCACCCCTGCACCGACCAGCGACGGTACTGGACAAGCCGCCAGCTTGCAAAGAGGGTGTCCCTTCCATGCCAATAGGGAGAGTTCGCGCTGATGGCCCCAAGAGTGGCCAACCAGGGGCGCAGGCGGTTGAGGACTTGGACGCCCTCTTCCCGGCTGGGAATGGCAACATGGACGTGCGTTCCGTTCACATAGTGCTCATCGGTTACAGCGCCGGCCATGGCACCCATGTCCTGATAGCGTTCCGTGCCGCTCACAACGGCCGGGGAAGCCTCAACCAGAGGAGCTGCTCCGGTGGGCGCGACGGCGAGTCCGGCCGCTGCCGCTGCCTCCTGAAGGCGGCCGCGGAAATCGAGCAGGGAGGTGAGAGCTGCGTCCCGGTCGCTGCAGATAGGAGTGGCACTCTCGACTTGGCAGGCCAGAAATTCCGCGGAGCTGGTAAGACTGACGCCGTCGCCGGGGATCAGCGCCGTGATCACCTCACCGGCCCGGGAGCTGGGCATTTCGCTGTCAGGGTTGACGAGCAGGAATTCTTCTTCGATTCCAAAGGTGACCACGTGCGTGCCCCCGTTCCGCAGCAGAGTATGTTGCTGGATAAGTCCGGGCACCCATCGGAGCCGGAGGCATCAGACTACATGCCGCGGGGTCTCGGCGAACAGATACTACCTGAGCTGTTAATCAGCCCCCGGACAGCACCATCCGCCAGGAGAGTGTCAGATAGGGCAGCTCCAGGATTTGCCCCGGACGGTATTCCAAATGTTCGAACAGGTACCAGGCCAGGTTCGCCATCACCTTGTCCCTCACCTGTCCGCCGGCGCTGAGGTAGTAGGAACGGGACTTGGCGAGCTCCATCAGGTCCTCGGGGGTCATCTGCTGCGACCACCGGGTGACGTGGGAATCATCAGGGGAGAACTCGGGGCCGACAACCGGCCGGAATCCGGGTTTCAGGACGTCTCCGGCATGAATGATGCGCGAATAGCGGTGGACCCAGGGGACGCTGACGTCCAGCTGATTCCAGACCAGCCCCAGGATTCCGCCGGGCCGGAGAATCCGTGCCAGCTCGGTACTTGCTGCGATGGGATCGCACCAGTGCCAGGCCTGTGCCACGGTGGCGGCGTCCATGGAGGAGGAGGGAAGTCCGGTGGCCTCAGCAGTGCCCTGCAGGACGGGTACTCCGGGCAGTATCTGCTGCAGCTGGCTGAGCATGTCGGCGGAGGGGTCGACGGCGGTGGGCCGGTAACCCGCGGCGGCCAGGGAACGTGTGTACTTGCCGGTACCGGCCCCGATGTCGGCCACACGGGCGCCGGGCCCGGCAGCTGCGTTCCGGGGCCCGGCAAACAACCACTGGACCGCTTCGGCGGGGTAGCCGGGACGGATGCGGTCATAGTGTTCCCCGCCGTCCTCATAGCTGCGCGCCAGTTCCTGCCGGCGCAGGGCTTCCAGCCGGGGGCCGGACCTTGACGGGGCCACGGTCAGAGCAGGTCGTCCAGCGCCGGGTTGAGCCGGCGCAGGACGTCACTGTGCAGCGCACCGTTGGTGGCCAGGGCGTTGCCCCCAAACGGACCGTCTTCACCTTCCAGGGAAGTGAATCTGCCACCGGCTTCGGTAATGATGGGGACCAGCGCTGCCATGTCATACAGGTTCAGCTCCGGCTCGCAGGCAATGTCCACGGCGCCCTCCGCGACCATGCAGTAGGACCAGAAATCTCCGAATGCCCGGGTCCGCCAGACCGATTCCGTCAGCCCAATGAACTCGTCAAAGTTGCCGCGTTCCTTCCAGCCTCCGAGGCTGGAATAGGACAGCGAAGCATCTGAAAGTTCGGAAACGTTGGACACCCGCAGCCGGGTGGCGGAGGCGAGGGAGCGTCCCATATAGGCGCCGGTTCCGGTGGCGGCCCACCAGCGCTTGCCCAGCGCCGGTGCACTGACGACGCCCAGGACGGGAACGCCGTCGTCGACCAGGGAAATCAGGGTGGCCCAGACGGGGACGCCGCGGATAAAGTTCTTGGTGCCGTCGATGGGATCAATCACCCAGCGGCGCGGCCCGGATCCGGTGGAGCCAAACTCTTCACCAAGCACCGCGTCCCGGGGGCGGGCGCGGGAGAGCTGCCCGCGGATGGCATCCTCCGCAGCCTTGTCGGCGTCGGTGACGGGCGTCAGGTCCGGCTTCGTTTCAACCTTCAAATCAAGGGCCTTAAAGCGGGACATTGTCTGATCGTCCACGGAATCGGCCATGACGTGGGCGAGTCGCAGGTCATCGTTGTAGTTCTGGGCGAACGGCATACTGTTCAACTTATCCTTATTCGGTGGGCGGTGCCCACGATTACACGGCCCGGGACCTGCCGTGGCGCGCTCTCGTGGACGCCGCGGCAGTCTTCTGGTGTGTTCCCGGCAAGCGTCACTGCGCGCCGAGCTCCTTGGCAGATGCCCGGTTTTCCGTCCGGGTGCCGGAACCCAGCAGCCGGCGCAGGGAGGCGAGCCGTGCAGGCCCGGCAGCCCCGGCCCGCCCCGACTCCACCCACGGGTCCAGCCCGCAGTTCTTGGCCTGGTCGTCGTGCCGGCACCCGCGTTCACAGCTTTCAGTTCCCGGTTCAAGGTCCGGGAAAGCCTGCAGGATCCGGTCGGGGTCAACATGCGCAAGCCCAAAGGAGCGGATACCGGGAGTGTCAATGATCCAGCTGCCCGACGGCGCCTCCAGGACTTTCAGGGCCAGCGCAGAGGATGAGGTATGCCTTCCGCGGCCGGTCACTGCGTTGACGCCGCCGGTGGCGCGGTCGGAGCCGGTCAGGGCATTCACCAGGGTGGACTTGCCGACACCGGAGTGCCCCACCAGGACCGAGACCTTGCCCTCGAGGTGGCGGTGCAGCTGCTGCACGGCGTCTCCCTGCAGGCGGGCGGACAGGCCATCGTCGGAGCGGGCATCGATTCCCGACGCGTCGTCCGCCGCGGTGCGGCTGATGATGACATCCAGGTCCAGATGCTCGTAATTGGCCAGCAGTTCAGCGGGGTCCTTGATGTCGGCCTTGGTGATGCACAGCAGCGGCGAGATGCCGGCGTCGTAGGCAGCAACGAGGGCGCGGTCGATGAACCCGGTGCGCGGCTCGGGGTTTGCTGCCGCCACCACGATGACCAGCTGGTCAGCGTTGGCAACGACGGCGCGTTCCACGGGATCGGTGTCATCGGCGCTGCGGCGCAGAAGGGTCCGGCGGTCCTGGATGCGTACGAGGCGGGCAAGCGTGTCCGGTCCGCCCGACACGTCTCCCACCAGCGACACGAGGTCGCCGGCAACCACCGGGTTTCGGCGCAGTTCACGGGCACGGGCTGCGGTGACGATGCGTTCCGTGGGGGTGTCTTCGTCCACGACGGCGGTGTATCGTCCGCGGTCCACGGTGATGATGCGGCCCGTGACGGCCTCGTCATAGGCGGGCCGGTCCTTGGTGCGGGGCCGCGACCCCTTTTTGTTGGGACGGATGCGGACATCCGATTCATCCCAGCTGCCGGTTGAGCGGGCCATCAGCGCGCACCTTCCGTCCGGCCCGGAGCCGCGGCAGAGCCTGGTTCCGCTGCAGCCGGTGGTTGGGCCGTGGCGGCGAGTTCACGCCACAACTGAGGAAACTCCGGCAGCGTCTTGGCGGTGGTGCCGATGTCCTGCACCAGGACTCCCGGCACCGCCAGGCCGATGAGAGCGCCTGCCGTTGCCATCCGGTGATCGGCATACGTTTCGAAAACACCGCCGTGCAGGGGCGCGGGACGGATGATCAGGCCGTCTTCGGTCTCTTCGGCGTTTCCGCCCAGCCGGTTGATCTCGGTCACCAGGGCAGCGAGGCGGTCGGTTTCGTGGCCGCGCAGGTGGGCAATGCCGGTGAGTGTTGAGGGGGAATCTGCCAGGGCGCACAGCGCGGCCACCGTGGGAGCCAGCTCGCTGGTGTCAGCAAGCTGCGCTCCGGTGATGCGGCCGGAGCCGGTCACAGTCAGGGTGCCCCGGGACAGGGTGGCTGTGCCGCCAAGGGCGGGCAGGATGCTCCGCCACCGGTCGCCCACCTGTGTGGTGTGTTCGGGCCAGCCGGCCAGGCGCACGGTGCCGCCTGCCACGAGGGCTGCGGCCAGGAACGGTCCGGCATTGGATAAGTCCGGCTCGATGGCTACGTCGAAGGCACGGATGTGGCCGGGCGCCACGCGCCACTCGTTCGGGACGGAATCGTCCACCTGCACACCAACCCCGCGCAGCACCTGGACTGTCATGGCAATGTGCTCACGGCTGGGAAGGGTGGAGCCCACATGGACCAGGTGCAGTCCGTCCCTGAAGCGCGCGCCTGCCAGCAGCAGGGCCGAGACGAACTGGGAGGACGCTCCGGCGTCAATTTCCAACCGGCCCCCGGCTACCTCTCCGGTGCCGGCCACGCTAAAGGGAAGGGCCCCTCTGCCGTCGTCGTGCACCGTCACGCCCAGCGCGCGGAGCGCATCGATGATCGCGGCCATCGGCCGCTGGCGCGCGTGGGGATCGCCGTCGAAGTCTGTGCTTCCGGTTTTCAGTGCGGCCAGAGGAGGCACGAACCGCATGACTGTTCCCGCCAACCCGCAGTCAATGCCTGTCCCGGATGCGGTCCCCGAATCCATCGGCCGGATCTCGAGATCCGGTCCGAAGGCGCCGTCGCCGTCGATCTCGGTCACCGTGGCGCCCAGCGCCCGGAGTGACTGGACCATGAGGGCGGTGTCCCGGGAATGAAGGGGCGCCCGGAGCCTGCTGGGGCCGTCAGCCAGGGCAGCAAGGACCAGATACCTGTTGGTCAGGGACTTGGAACCCGGTACCCGGACGTCGGCGTCCAGCGGTGCCGACACCCGGGGAGCGGGCCAGGGAGAGACTGTCTGCGGATTGGCGGGGAAAGACATGGAGCTAGGAACCCACAATGCCGGCTGCGGTGGTGCGGACGGTCTTGTTGGCCTTCTTGAGCTGCTTGGCGGCGTCCTTCTGGACTGACCGCGACTTGCGGCCGGCATCCTTGCCAAGGGAGGCAACGCTGCGGCGGGTGTCATCAGCAAGATGACCGGCACGCCATGCCAGGCCGGGACGGCCGTTGGTATCCACGGCGACCAGGAGGACGGCGCCGATCAGGGAGAGGTTCTTCAGCAGGGCGGCACGGCGTGCCTTGCGCTCATCGGCAGTGTCTGTTTCGGCATTCTTGTACTCAACGACGGCGTTCAGCACTGCGGTGCCCGTCAACAGCAGGCCGGACAAACGGGGGAACTTGCCCAGAGCCAGCAGCGAACCGGCACCCACCTGCGTGGCGCCGAGAACCTTGGCAACGAGCTGGGCGTTGCCGGTAACGGGTGCAGCGGAAGGCACCAGTGCACCGACACGATCCAGGGTGGGCCGCAACTGCTGCGCGGTTTGGTCGGTATCCCGCAGGCGGTCAACTCCGGCTGCAATAAAGCCGGTGGCTAGCAGCGGGCGGGCGAGCAAACGGACAATCGACATATTGACCTCCTGGTTGCTGCCCGGTCTCGGAATAGCCGGGCAGAATACTCCTAGTTTGGCACTTTTACCGGTCGCGCACACCTTATGCCGCGCGGCGGCGCCAAAACACCGCGGCGGAATAAGCGGACGCAGCCGGGCGTTGTGCGGGGTATACGGCATTCTTCGCGAAGCGGGGGATTACCGGGTTCGGGGGCACCGCGGTGCCCTTGAAGCAAAGCAGCCCCAAGTGAGGAGAGTGTTCGTGCCGGGTACTTTAGCGATGGCAGATGCACACCCGGAGGCTTCATCACCAACCGTCCAGTTGCGTGTGGGTCCGGCAGCCCGCACCGTAGACTTGGAAGTGATGAGAACTGATGCGCCGGAAGGCAGCCCCCAGGTGGAAGACTCCGAGCTGGATGTCGCTTCCGAATCGGAAGAGGCCCGCAAGATACGCTTTGAGCGCGATGCCATGCAGTATGTGGATCAGCTCTACTCTGCGGCCATGCGCATGGCCCGCAACCCCTCCGATGCCGAGGACCTGGTCCAGGAGGCCTATACAAAGGCCTTCTCGGCGTTCCACCAGTACCGGCCGGGGACCAACCTGAAGGCTTGGCTCTACCGGATCCTGACGAACACCTACATCAACCTGTACCGGAAGAGGCAGCGCGAACCGCTGCAGGCCAACTCCGACGGTGTGGAGGACTGGCAGCTTGCCCGTGCGGCCGAACACAGCTCCACCGGGCTGCGCTCCGCCGAAGCAGTGGCGCTGGATCATCTTCCCGATTCCGATGTGAAGAATGCCCTGCAGTCCATTCCCGAAGAATTCCGTTTGGCAGTGTATTTCTCTGATGTTGAGGGATTTGCCTATAAGGAGATCTCGGAAATCATGAATACTCCCATCGGAACCGTAATGTCGCGCCTGCACCGGGGCCGTAAAATGCTCCGTGAACTGCTGGCCGAATATGCACATGAACGCGGTATCCGCGGCAAGGCAGCACCTGCACCCGCCGCGGCCAGCCAGAACAAGAAACAGGGGAACACGCTATGAGCGATTGCCAAAGCCTGGGTGATTGCGAGGATACCCGCATCGAACGGCTGTACGAATACCTGGACGGTGCTCTGTCCCACGATGACATTGTGGAAATCAAGGAGCATCTGGACGGTTGTCCCGAGTGCGCCGAGGAACACGACCTGGAGTGTGTCATTCGCTCCGTGGTGAAGCGGTCCTGCACCGAGGCCGCCCCGGAAACACTCAAAGCCAGCATCCTGGCGAGGATCAGCCAGATCCAGACCGCTGAGCACTAGCAAGCCGGCGGCTGATACCAAAAAAGAACCCCCGGCGGCCGTAAGGCTCCGGGGGTTCTTTTCTTAGTGGCGATGGGCCACACGGTTAGTCCAAGACTTAAGTGTTGGGACGCTTACCGTGGTTGGCGCCGCCGCGCTTACGGTCACGACGCTTGCGTGCACGCTTGCTCATAGCTGCCTCCTTCGATTTGCGGAAAGTTCTGCCCTCCAGTGTCCCACAAGGTGAGCCCGACAACCTAAACCGCGGCCCGGACCGGCCGCGGAATAGGCTTGCTTAGTCGATTGAGCTGCCTGCGGCCATGAGGGCGTTGCGTTGTTCCCGCCGAAGAGCCTGCTCAGCCGGATCAGGCACGGGTGCTGCGGCGAGCAGGCGGCGCGTATATGCATCCTGCGGATACCGCAGCACCTGCTCGGTGGAGCCCTGTTCAACCATGATGCCCTTGTTCAGCACTGCGATATGGCTTGCCAGGATCTCCACCACCGCCAGGTCGTGGCTGACAAACAGGCAGGCGAAACCGTACTGCTGCTGCAGGTCCTGAAGCAGGGCAAGCACCCTGGCCTGTACCGAAACGTCCAGTGCGGACGTTGGCTCATCGGCCACCAGCAGCGACGGCCGCAGGGAGAGGGCCCGGGCAATACCAACGCGCTGCCGCTGTCCGCCGGACAACTCATGGGGATACCGGTTGCGGAAGCTGGTGGGGAGCTGGACATCGTCCAGCAGGCCCTCAACCCGGGCGTCGAGGTCCTTGCGCGAGAGCTTCTCATGCAGGAACAACGGCTCGCCGATGGATTCGCCGATGGACATGCGCGGGTTCAGCGACGCCGCCGGGTCCTGGAACACGATTGCAAATTTCCTGCGCAGCGGCAGCATCTGTTTCGGCGACAGGCCGGCGATGTTGGTGCCGTTGATGTCAACGCTGCCGGCACTGACCGGAAGTAGTCCCGTTACGGCCCGGGCGATGGTCGACTTGCCGGAACCGGATTCGCCAACCAGCCCCATGACTTCACCGGGGTTGATGACGAAGGAAACGTCGGTCACTGCCTTGAAGGCGGGCTGGCGGAACCGGCCGGGGTACTCAATGGATACCCCGGTCAGCTGCAGGGCAGGCACGACGCCGGCGTCCGGCGTCGTCAGATCCTCGGAATCCCGGAGGACCGCCCGGGGAGCCGCGGATATTTGGAGCGAGCCGTCATTCTCCACCTCAACGGCCGACAGCACTCCGCCGACTACTGACCCCAGATGCGGTACCGCTGCCAGCAACTGGCGGGTGTACTCCTCCTTCGGATTGTTGAAGAGCTCAGCCACGGGCGCCGCTTCCACAATCCGGCCTTTCTCCATGACAACCACTTTGTCAGCGAGGTCCGCCACCACGCCCATGTCATGGGTGATGAGCATGACAGCACTGTTCAGGCGCTTGTTGAGGTTCCGGAGCAGTTCCAGCACTTCAGCCTGAACGGTTACGTCCAGGGCCGTAGTGGGCTCGTCGGCGACCAGCAGGATGGGGTCATTGGCGATGGCGATGGCAATCATGGCCCGCTGCCGCTGACCGCCGGAGAACTGGTGCGGATAGGAATCGTACCGCCTCTCCGGCTCGGGGATTTCCACCATCTGCAGCAGCTCGATGGCCCGTGCCTTGGCCTGTGCCGGAGAAGCATCAGTGTGCTGTTCGATGATCTCCTTGATCTGCTCGCCCACGGTGAGCACCGGGTTGAGCGCGGTCATGGGTTCCTGGAAAATCATGGCAATGTCATTGCCTCGGATTTTCCGCAGTGCCGACTGCGGAGCACCAATCAACTCCTTGCCCTGAAGCTTGGCGCTGCCCTTGGAACGTCCGTTGCCGGGGAGGAGCCCCAGCAGCGCCATGGACGACATGCTCTTACCTGAACCTGATTCACCCACGATGGCCAGGATCTCGCCGGGGGAGACGGTGAAGGAAACGTCCTCCGCCGCCATTACCCATTTGTTGTCCACGCTGAAATCGACGCCCAGGCCGGACACTTCCAGGATCGGAGCCGTGCCCGCTGTTGATGTGATGTCGCTGTACAGGGGTGCCGAACTCATTGCTTGTTCCTTGTCTGTCGGGGATCAAACGCGTCCCGGAGGCCGTCGCCGATAAAGTTCACGGTGAGCGCAATGGCCACAATGAAGATGCCGGGCCAGAAGAAGAGCCACGGACGGGTGGTCATGGCTGCCCGGTTCTCATTGATGAGCTTGCCCAGGGACGTATCCGGCGGCTGTACACCGAGGCCCAGGAAGCTCAGCGCGGTCTCCAGCAGAATGGCGCCCGAGATTGCCAGAGTGGCGGACACGATGATGACCCCAACGGTGTTGGGCAGGATGTGCTTGAAGATGATGCGGCCGGAGCTGGCACCGACGGACTTGGCAGCCTCGACGAATTCTTTTTCCCGAAGGGAGAGGAATTCGCCGCGGACAATACGGGCCAGCCCGGTCCAGGTCAGCAAACCAAGGAAGATCGCAAACACCACGATGCCGTAGTCCGAGACGATGCTGGCCAGCACCGCGGCCACCACCAGCAGGGGGATGGTGATGATGACGTCGGTAAAGCGCATCAGGACGGTTTCGATGAAGCCGCGGAAATACCCGGCAAGGGCGCCGACGACGGTTCCCACGACGGTGCCTACGATTCCGACAATGAAGGCGATGGTCAGGGAAATCTGGGCGCCGCGCATCGTCATGGCAAAGTAATCGCGGCCCAGCGTGTCCTGGCCGAACGGGTGGTTCCCCAGTCCCGTCCAGGACAGGGTGGGGGCTCCGCCGTCTTCAAGCGGCATCACCGTGGAGAACGTGTGCGGCCACCAGCCGGGGATGCGCAGCGGGCCCACGGAGAGCCCGATGGAGGTAAACGCGAGCAGCACGATGAACACCAGACCGCTTAGGCCGGCAATGGCACCCTTATGGCGGAAAAACCGTTCGCGGACCAGCTGGCCCTGGCTTTTCGCAGCGGTGATCTGTGGATCCGCCGTGACGGCCCGGGTTGCGGGCGCGTCAGCGATATCCGTTCTCTGGCTTTCCAGAGTCATGCTCGTCAGTTCCGGGCTGCTGCCCGTGGTTCCGGACGGTATTTTCTCAGTCATGTCTTCCGCCTATCAGTTCAGGCTAATGCGCGGGTCGAGGAACGCGTACGCGATGTCGGCCAGCATGTTGAAGGTCACCGCGGCCACACCGGTCACCAGGAAGAAGGCCATGATGACGTTGGGATCCACATTGTTCAGGCCGTCCGTAAACATCTTTCCCATTCCGCTCCAGCCGAACACCGCCTCGGTAATGACCGCCCCGCCCAACACTCCGGCGAAGTCGAACGCCATCAGGGTGGTGATGGGGATCATGGCGTTGCGGAAGGCATGCTTGACGATCACAGAACGCTCGCTCAGGCCCTTGGCCCGTGCCGTGCGCACATAGTCCTGGTTCATCACCTCAAGCATGCTGGCGCGGGTGTAGCGGGTGTAGGTGGCAAAGGAGATCAGCATGATCGCGATGGTCGGCAGGACCAGGTACAGGGCGTAATCCAGGTTGATCTCCCAGAAGGTGCCCTGCAGGTTTGGAGTCGAGGACCCCGTAGTGGGAATGGGGCGACCCCCGTTTTTGCGGGACAGGGAGGGATAGGCGCCCAGCAGTGCGTCAATAAAGACGAAGAAGCCTATGGCCAGCCCGATGACTGCGGTCAGGTTACGGGTCTGCCTGGCATAGGGACCGCCCACAAAATGACCGATGGCCAGTGACACGAGAAGGGTGAGTACCGCGAGGCCTGCAATGATGCCCCAATTGGGATCCTGCATGAGCGGCTGGGTCACCAGATAACCGATGAAACCAACCGCCGCAGTTGCGAGAGCGGCATAGACAATCCGGCGGCGGCGGAAACCTGCCAGCAAGGCTGTAAGTCCCAGGGCCAGTCCAAAGGCGGTAATGAACAGGCCAATCGGGCCCAGGCCCGGTGTCTTGAACCAGTTGGAGATGAGCAGCAGGTAGAACGTGACCGACGTGGCAACGGCAACAATGGCGAAGACACGAAGGCGGCGGTTCCTGTCGCCGCCGACAGCGACTGCTCCAATGAGTCCCACTATGAGTCCCACGGCCGCTATTCCCAGATAGGACATTTGCGGATCGGCCAGCCAGGTGTTCAGATCAATCGCCAGGTACTGCTTGAGCAGCGTGGAGAGCCAGAACAGCGGCATGGAGAAGAGCAGGAAGGAAATGAAGGTAATGGAGTAATCGAAGGTGCTGTACTGGCGAAGGGCAGTGATCAGGCCTACGGCGACGCCGAGAACGATTGCCACCAGGACAGCTACGACGACGAGCCGGAAGGTGGAGCCGATCGCTGTCTGCAGCTGGTCGATCACGGGGCTGCCGGCACGGTTAAGCCCAAGTGTGCATTCGGCACCGCCGGGGATCATGCATCGGCCAACTTCCTGCAGCCAAAGGAGGTAGCGGACGGCGACAGGCTGATCAAGATGCAGTGCTGCCGTTCGCTGGGCAATGCGCGACTCGCGGTCGGCGCTCTGGAGCTCGATCAGGTCATGAAAGGGATCGCCAGAGTTGACGGCAAGGATGAACATCAGCACCGTGGCGGCGAGAAGGACGAAGAACGAGGTCACCGCTCTTCTGAGGATGAAAGAGAACACCGAAGGCTCCTATTGGGGGTGGTACGTAAAGCCGTAGCGGGGCAAAAGTTTGGGATGGGCAGACCGTGGGTCTGCCCATCCCGCTTTCTAACCGTTATGGCGTGATGCCTTGGTTAGGCCTGCTTGGTCCAGTTGAAGGCGTTCCAAGTGACGCCGCTCTGGGTGGGGTTGTACACCACTTCCTCCATGGAGGAGTTGTGGGCGACGATGTCAGCGTTGGCGAAGAGGAGGACGTTGTAGACGTCCTTGGCGAGTTCCTCTTCGAGCTGGATCTTCAGTTCCTTCACCTTGTCGGCGTCTGTGGTCTGGGCAATTTCATCCCACAGTGCGTCGACCTTTTCGCTCTTGTACTTGCCGTAGTTCTGCACACCCTCGGAGTCGTAGATCGACTGGCCGCTGGCTACGAGGCCGGAACCGGCCCAGCCGAACAGTGCAGCGTCCCAGGAGCCAAGCTCGTCAAGCTTCTTGGTCCACTCGGCATCCGGGGTGGCAATGATGTTGAAGCCGGCCTGATCGCAGGAATCCTTGATCAGTGCGGTCATGTCTGCGCGGACCTGGCTGGCTGAGGAGAACAGCACGCGGACGTCAACGGGCTCGGTCTTTCCGGCTTCAGCCATGAGGGACTTGGCGCCTTCGAGATCGACTTCGTCGTATTCGCTGGCAGCGGGTGCACCCTCGAGGATCTCGTCGTACTCGGGCTGGGAGGGCTGGTATTCGCGCAGGTTGACCACGGTGGATTCGGGATCAACCGGCTTGACGAACTTGTCAACGATGTCCTGGCGCGGAACGCACTTGGAGAACGCCTGGCGAACCTTGATGTCCTTGAACACGCCGTTTTCGGACTGGTCCAGGTCAATGTGGGAGAAGGTCATGCCGGTGCCGGTAAGCATGGTGACTGAATCGCCGATGGCTTCGATCTGATCCTTGGTGTCACCGGTGGGACCGGAAGGCTCAATGATGTCCACGTCGCCGTTCTGCAGCGCCTGCACAGCTTCGGTGTCGGCGATGGTCTTGAACACGATGCTCTCGGTGGCGGCCTTGCGGTCTTCGCCCCAGTAGTTCTCGTTCGCGGTCAGCGTCAGGTTTCCGCCGGCTGCGTTGTCCAGCTTGTACGGACCGGAGGACGGGATGAGCGCGGAGTCCGGCAGGGAGGGGAGTCCCTCGGCGTAGCCCCAGCCGGTGTTCCAGAACTCGGCCACGGGCTTCAGGGACGCGAGGTCACTGTCCTGGATGGCGGCAACGAGTGCTTCGCCATTGTTCTCGGTGCTCAGTCCGCCCTGCTCAGCCGCAACGTGGGCCGGCATGAGGGAACCGATCATGAGGTTTTCCCAGTCAGCGTACGGCTGGTCGAAAACGTAGGTGAATTCCTTGTCGCCGGCTTCGCCTTCAGGCATGGCCAGGTATTCGTAGCCGTTGTTGGAGGAGGGCTCGAAGATTTCCGTCTCGCCGTCGACGACCTTGCCGGAGAATGCGGCCCAGTTCAGGAGCACGTCATCGAAGTCGATGGGCGTACCGTCGGACCACTGGGCGTCCTCATTGATCGTGTACTTCACGGTCAGGGGGTCATCGCTGGTCTTTTCGAAGGTGCCAAACTCTTCATTGCGAATGACGCCCTCGGGGCTGTACTCCGAGAAGTTGCTGTGAACCAAGTTGTCCACGTACGTGTTGTACACGCTGTTGGACTTGGACGTGCCGCCGTTGTAGAAATCGGGGGCCTGGCTGATGGCAACTGAGATGGACGACGCGAGGTTGGCGTCCTCAGTGGTGTCGCTTTCGGCGGTTTCTCCGCCTCCGGCTGAGCCGCAGGCGCCCAGGAAAAGGGCCCCCACGGAAAGTGCGGCAAGAGTTGCCGTGCGCTTTGTACGCATTCGTAGTCCTAACTTGTGATGAAGTCGTCAGGAACCACCGCTGGCGGCTCCCCCAAGCGATCGTGATGACCGCCACATGTTCCGAAAGACTAGTCACTAATTGTTTCCACTGTGCTAACTGTGAGCGGACGTTAACTGATTGTTACTTGTAAAGCACGGCGGCAGGGTTGTGCAGGAAGGTGCTTTAGTTGCAGTTGCAGGCCGGAAAGGCGCGGCTTTGCACGGATTTTTCGCCGCCTGCATCAGGGATGGAGGAGAAAATTACTTGGGGCAATACGTCTTAATGTGTAGAGGGCCTCCGGCGTGTCGCCGAAGGCCCTCATGAGGGGTTCTCGTCTATTCAGTTCATGTCCGGAAGGTCCAGCCAGCGGTACCAGCCGCGGTGGAGAACCAGCCAGGCCATCAGGCCGTATCCGGCCTGTCCCGGAGTCCCGCCGTTGGAAGCCAGGTCAGTGCGCCACTGTTCATGGTTTAGCAGGGGAGTCAGCGTGTCCACATACACGTGCTTGCGCCGTGTGGTCACATCACCAAAGGCGGCAGACAGATCCGACAGACGGCGGTTCCGTTCGGCATCGAGCCCCGGCGGGGGACCGACGACAAAGACCTTGATGCTCATTTGTGCGGCCCCGTCGAGGATATTGGCCAGGTTGAGGCGGCTTCTCGCCGTTGACAAGTCAAGGTCCAGGTCCCGGTCGGACAGTCCGATCACCAGCCGGTTCTCGCACCTGTCGTCAAACCGGCGGCCGGCCTCCTGAAGCCAGCGGTTCGCCAGGGATTCGGTTCCCTCCTGGGGTGCTGCAAGGGTATACGCCTGTACGCTCACGTTTTCGGGGGTGGTGCGGGCCAAAACGCGGCCCAGCCAGCCCAGGGCGCGAGGGTCGCCGTGCCCGGCCAGCAGCTCGTCGCCGACGGCTGCCAGCCTGATTTTGCGTTGTTCCACTAGTCACCTTCTCCGGTCACAAAAAAACGGGGTGGGGCGCCGCGGCGCCCCACCCCAACTTAGCCTACTGACGCTCGAAGGCCTTCTTGACGAGAATGTCCTGCTCCACGGCGTGCCGCTTGGCTGAGCCGGTGGCGGTGGACGCGGACGCCGGACGCGACACCAGGCGCAGCGGGCGGTCCAGCTGTGCCGGCAGGTTCAGGCCGATGAACGGCCACGGACCCTGGTTGGCGGGCTCATCCTGTGCCCAAACGATGTCAGCGTTCGGGTACTTGGCGACAGCTGCCTGGATCTCCGCAACGGGCAGCGGATAAAGCTGCTCGACCCGGACAATGGCTGTCTTTTCGTCACCTGTCTTCTGCCGGTTGGCCAGCAGATCGTAGTACAGGCGGCCGGAGACCAGCAGCACGCGGTCGACGGCGTTCGCGTCCAGGTCTGCGTGCTCCGGGATGACCGGCTGGAACGAACCCTGGGTGAAGTCTTCCACCGACGTTGCCGCAGCCTTCAAACGCAGCAGCTGCTTCGGGGTGAAGATGATCAGCGGCTTCCGCGGACGGCTGTAGGCCTGGCGGCGCAGCAGGTGGAAGTGGGAAGCGCCCGTGGTGGGGTTCGCCACGATCATGTTGTCCTCGGCGCACATCTGCAGGAAGCGCTCGATGCGGGCCGAGGAGTGGTCCGGACCCTGGCCTTCGTAGCCGTGCGGAAGCATCAGCACCAGCGAGGAACGCTGGCCCCACTTCTGCTCAGCCGAGGAGATGAACTCGTCGATGATGGTCTGCGCGCCGTTGACGAAGTCGCCAAACTGCGCTTCCCACAGAACGAGGGCATCCGGGCGTTCCACGGAGTATCCGTATTCGAAGCCCATGGCGGCGAATTCCGACAGCAGCGAGTCGTAGATCCAGAGCTTGGCCTGGTTCGGATCCAGCTCTGCCAGCGGCATCCATTCCGCACCGGTTGCCCGGTCGTGGAAGACGGCATGGCGCTGGGTGAAGGTTCCGCGGCGGGAATCCTGGCCTGCGAGGCGTACGGGGACGCCTTCCATGACCAATGAGCCAAAGGCTGCGATTTCAGCGAAGCCCCAGTCAATGCCGCCTTCGCGGGACATCTGCTCGCGCTTTTCCAGCAGTGCCTTCAGCTTCGGGTGCACCGTGAAGCCTTCGGGCACTGCTACGTGGGCCTTGCCGATGTGTGCCAGGACCTCGGCGGAAATAGCCGTGGATGCCGGGGACACAATGGTGCTGCCTTCCTGCTGGGACGCCGGGCGCTCCAGATCGGAGACGGCTTCGGTGTCCTTGGTGATTACCGGCAGGGGAGAGGTCTGGGCAGCGTGCGTCTCAGCGAAGACCCGCTCAAGGCGGCCCTGGTAGTCGCGCAGCGCCTGTTCGGCCTCTTCCTGGCTGATGTCGCCGCGTCCGATGAGGGACTCGGTGTAGAGCTTGCGCACCGAGCGCTTGGCCTCGATCAGGCTGTACATCATCGGCTGCGTCATCGAAGGATCGTCGCCTTCGTTGTGGCCGCGGCGGCGGTAGCAGACCATGTCAATGACAACGTCCTTGTGGAACCGCTGGCGGTAGTCGTAGGCCAGTTGTGCAATACGCACAACCTGCTCCGGGTCATCGCCGTTCACGTGGAAGATCGGAGCCTGCACCATCTTGGCAACATCGGTGGAGTACACCGAGGAGCGCGACGACGTGGGCGAGGTGGTGAAGCCCACCTGGTTGTTGACCACAACGTGGATGGTTCCGCCGGTGCGGTAGCCCCGGAGCTGCGAAAGGTTCAGGGTCTCCGCCACCACGCCCTGGCCGGCGAAAGCGGCGTCTCCGTGGATGAGGATGGGCAGGACAGGGAACTCGTCCCCCTGGTCCAGGCGGTCCTGCTTGGCCCGCACGATTCCTTCGAGCACGGAATCCCCGGCTTCGAGGTGGGACGGGTTGGCGGCCAGGTACACCTTGGTCTGGTTGCCGTTGTCCGAGGTGAAGGTGCCTTCGGTGCCGAGGTGGTACTTCACGTCACCGGAACCCTGGACGCTGCGCGGGTCCTGGGTGCCTTCGAATTCGCGGAAGACCTGGGCGTAGGTCTTGCCCGCGATGTTGGTCAGGACGTTCAGGCGGCCGCGGTGGGCCATGCCGATGCCGACTTCTTCAAGTCCGTCGTCGGCGGCACCGGAAATCACGGCGTCCAGCAGCGGAATCAGGGACTCGCCGCCTTCCAGGGAGAAGCGCTTCTGCCCGACGAACTTCGTCTGCAGGAACGTCTCAAAGGCTTCAGCGGCATTGAGCTTGCCCAGGATGCGCAGCTGTTCTTCGCGCGTCGGCTTGCTGTACTTGGTTTCCAGACGATCCTGGAACCACTCGCGCTCCACCGGATCCTGGATGTGCATGTATTCGATTCCGGCGGTGCGGCAGTACGCGTCGCGGAGCACGCCGAGGATCTTGCGCAGCTTGAGCATCGGCTTGCCGCCGAAGCCGCCGGTGGGCCATTCCCGGTCCAGGTCCCAGAGGGTCAGGCCGTGGTTGAGGATGTCCAGGTCCGCGTGGCGGCGCTGGACGTACTCCAGCGGGTTAGTGTCGGCCATCAGGTGGCCGCGGACGCGGTACGCGTGGATCAGCTGCTGGATGCGCGCAACCTTGTTGATCTGCTCGTCCGGGTTGACCTGGATGTCGGGGCTCCAGCGCACGGGCTCGTAGGGGATCCGCAGGGATTCGAAGATCTCGTCGTAGAAACCCTGCTCGCCGAGGAGCAGCTGGTGGATGATCCGCAGGAACTCGCCGCTGCCGGCGCCCTGGATCACGCGGTGGTCGTAGGTGGAGGTCAGGGTGATGATCTTGGAGATGGCGTTCTGGGCCAGGATCTTCTCGTTGGAACCCTGGAACTCAGCCGGGTAGTCCAGGGCGCCGGCGCCGATGATGCAGGCCTGGCCCTTGGACAGGCGGGGGACGGAGTGCACCGTTCCAATGCCGCCCGGGTTGGTCAGCGAGATGGTGGTGCCCTTGTAATCGTCCGCCGTGAGCTTGCCGTTGCGGGCCTTCTTCACGAGGTCTTCATACGCCTGCCAGAACTCCGAGAAGTTCAGTGTTTCGGCCTTCTTGATGTTCGGCACGACGAGCAGACGGGAGCCGTCCGGCTTCGGCATGTCAATGGCCAGCCCGAAGTTCACATGCGCGGGCTGCACAGCAACAGGCTTGCCGTCCACGACGTCGTAGTACACGTTCTGGGACGGGAACTGGGCGGCGGCGCGGATGATTGCGTAGCCGAGGAGGTGGGTGAAGGAGACCTTGCCGCCGCGGGCGCGCTCCAGGTGGCTGTTAATGACAATGCGGTTGTCGATCAGCAGCTTTGCGGGCACGGCACGCACAGTGGTTGCCGTGGGGACGCTCAGGCTCAGGTCCATGTTGGTGGCGATGGCCTTGGCCGGACCGCGCAGGACGTTGACCTTGTCCTCTTCGGAGGGCTTGCTGTTGGGCTGCGTCTTGGGCAGCTGGGCCGGAATCGGCGGGGTCTTGCTGTCAGCTGCCTTGTTCTCGGCTGCTTCGCCCTTGCCGGCGGCCGGCTTGGAATCCTTGGCAGCAGAGTTGGACGCTGCGGATTCCTTGGCAACCGGAGGCTTGCCGGACTGCTGGGTGGAGGCGGGGGACTCGCCGGAAGCCTTCGGCTTGGCGGATTCGGCCTGCACTACCGGAAGCTGGCGCGTTGTGGGATTGGCGCCAAGTTCGCTGGGGGCTGCCGATCCGTTTCCGTTGGAAGTGCTCGAACCGGAGGCCTGGGCCTCCTCGTTCTTAAAGGAGTCGAAAATGCTCCACCACTTCTTGTCAACCGAGTTCTTGTCCTTGAGGTACTGCTCGTAGAGTTCATCGACAAGCCACTCGTTGCCGCCGAATTCTTCCGGCAGCCGGTGGTTGGATTGGTCTGGCACTGTTAATACGCCTCTTCCATGAGTTGCCTTTTGCCCTGATTGGCACCATGTCTGAGGGCAAGAAGCCTCAAAGCTCACTGGTGCGGCCCGGCCGGTGCGCAGTGACCGAGACTTCATGCCAGTCTAGTGACATTGCGGGACAACTGGCCAATTCTGTTTGACATCCGTCATGCAGCGGGGCCTCCCACGCGCAAGCTCCTCAGTGGCGCGTGCGGCCGTTCCGTTTCACCGGTGGCGCCCAAATGCCAAACCTGTAAACTGAAAATCTCATGGACAGTTTCTCTAGGCGCCGGCCTGCGTCCGGTTCCGCAGCTTCTGCGGACCGCACGCACAGAGCCGGCCACGCCCGCACCCATTCACCCCGCACCCCCGGCGCCGCATCGGAGCCTTCCAGACCGGCTTCGGCCGATCACCCTCCGCCTGCCGCCCGCAGCGGGCACTTTCCCGCGGTACTTCCTTCCGCGCTTCCCCTGATAAGCCGCGCAGCGCTTCACAATCCGGCGGTGGGAGCCTAAATGGAATGGTTATATCTCTTCTTTGGCCTGGTGCTGATTCTCGGCACCGGCTTTTTTGTGGCTGTTGAGTTCTCTCTGGTGGCCCTGGACCAGCCCACGGTCCGGCGGGCCGTGGAAAACGGCGACAAGGGTGCCGAGCCGCTCCTGCGCTGCCTGACCTCCCTCTCCACCCAGCTCTCCAGCTGCCAGCTGGGTATTACCCTCACCACGCTGCTGACCGGATTCGTGATGGAGCCGTCAGTGGGCCGCCTGTTGAAAACCCCGCTGTCTGCCCTGGGCCTGCCGCCGGTTGCCGTGGATTCCGTGTCCGTGGTGACGGCCATGATCCTGGCCACGTTCCTGTCCATGCTTCTGGGAGAGCTGATCCCCAAGAACATGTCCATCTCGCTGCCGTTCCGGGTAGGGCGCGCCCTCGCCCGGCCGCAGCTGGCGTTCACCGTGGTGTTCAAGCCCGCCATCCTGGTGCTCAACGGCTTCTCCAACAAGGTCCTGAACCTGTTCGGGCTGGAAGCCAAGGAGGAAGTGAGCGGAGCGCGCACCCCCGCCGAACTTTCCTCCATGGTCCGGAGGTCGGCCGAGATGGGCACCCTGGACCAGGGCACGGCCAACTTCCTGTCCCGGACGTTCTCCTTCGCGGAGCGGACCGCCGCAGATGTCATGACGCCCCGGATCAGGCTGGAGACCATCGATTCCGAGCAGTCCGTAGCGGATGTCATTGAAGCTGCACGCCGCACCGGATATTCACGCTTTCCCGTCCTGGGTGATTCCCCGGATGACATCAGGGGAGTGGTCCACGTGAAAAAGGCAGTGGCTGTGCCCCGCAGCCGGCGGGCGGACCTGCCGGCCGGGGCCATCATGAGTGAGGTCCTCCGGGTGCCCGAGACGGTGCACCTGGACAGCCTGCTCTCCGAGCTGCGGGGCGCGAACCTGCAACTCGCCGTCGTCCTCGATGAGTGGGGCGGAACAGCCGGCGTCGCAACTCTTGAGGACCTGGTGGAGGAAATCGTCGGCGAAGTGTCCGACGAACACGACAAGATCAAGCCGGGCGTGCTGCAGAGTGCCGCCGGTGCCTGGTACTTCCCGGGCATCATGCGTCCTGATGAAGTCTCCAGGCTCGTGCCGCTGCTGCACATTCCTGATGAAGCCGGCTACGAAACGGTGGGCGGCTACATTATGGCCGAGCTGGGCCGCATCGCAGCCACCGGTGACCGCGTCAGCGTTGAGGGCGGACTCCTGGAAGTTGAACGCATGGACGGCCGGCGCATTGACCGGGTCAGTTTCATTCCCCGGTACGACGACGACGATCCTGCCGCTGTCGACGAAAGCGCACCCGCGGCTTCGAAAAAGCCGGAACCGAAGAGCGCAGCCGGAGCTGATGCTCCGACAACGGATGCTGCCGGCAAGGGGGATCGGCGATGAGTGACCTGATGGGCATCTTCTGGCTGGTGGTGCTGTTGATCGGCAACGCCTTTTTCGTGGGCGGCGAGTTTGCCGTTATGTCCGCGCGCCGCAGCCAAATTGAACCGTTGGCCGAAGCCGGGTCCAAACGGGCAAAGACCACGCTCTGGGCCATGGAACACGTATCCCTGATGCTGGCCTGCGCGCAGCTGGGCATCACGGTGTGTTCGCTGCTCATTCTCTCCGTGGCCGAACCGGCGATCCACCATTTGCTGGCGGCTCCGCTGGAAGCCCTTGGGCTGCCGGTGGAATTCGCAGACGGCGCCGGGTTCCTGGTGGCATTGCTGATCGTGACCTTCCTGCACGTGACCTTTGGCGAAATGGTGCCGAAGAATATTTCCGTGTCCGTGGCGGACCGGGCGGCGCTGCTTCTGGCACCTCCGCTTGTCTTTATCTCCCGGCTGGTGCGGCCTGTCATTTCCAGTTTGAACTGGCTGGCGAACCACGCGCTGCGTGTCATGGGCATTACCCCCAAAGATGAGGTGGCCTCGGCTTTCACACTGGAGGAAATGCAGTCCATTGTGGAGGAGTCCACGAAGCACGGGCTGGTAGCCGATGATTCGGGCGTGATTTCAGGAGCACTGGAGTTCTCCGGGCAGTCCGCCGGAACAGTGATGGTGCCGCTGGAGGAGCTTGTGACGCTGAGCACCGACACCACACCGGCAGAGTTCGAGAAAGCCGTGGGGCGCACGGGCTTCTCCCGGTTCGTGCTGATGGATGACCACGGAAACCTGACCGGGTATATGCATCTGAAGGACATCATGGCCATGCCGCTGGATGCCTATGACCGCCCGCTGACCGAAAACAAGGTGCGGACCCTGGCGAACCTGCGGCTGGAGGACGGGATTGAAGATGCCTTGGCCACCATGCAGCGCACCGGATCCCATCTGGCCCGCGTGCTCGGTCCGGACAACCAGACCCGCGGAGTGCTCTTCCTGGAGGACATCATCGAGCAGCTCGTGGGCGAGATCCGGGACGCAACGCAGGCCCAGGGATTCCGGCGGTCCGGGGAAAGCTATTCCGAGTAGCTCCGGCTCGTAACGCGCAGTCCTAGATGCGAATGATTCGCGTTTAGGTTATGCTGGGGGAGTTCCCCCGCGGAACTCCCCCTCCATCTCCAAGCACTTCCGCTCGACAGGGAAACAAAAACTTATGCGACGACCCTCCGTCCGTCTTGCCGGCATCTTCCTGGCCGGGGGAGCCCTGGCGCTCTCCGGCTGCACCGGGGGCTCCGGTGACTCCGGCTCCGGTTCCTCCGCAGGGGGAGGCGACGGCGCTCTTGAGGTGGTGGCTTCCACCAATGTCTACGGGAACATCATGGAGACCGTGGGCGGGGACCGGGTCAGCGTCACTTCGATCATCGACCGCCCCAGCCAGGACCCGCACTCCTACGAAGCGACGGCACGGGACAAGCTGGCCGTCTCAGAGGCGGACGTGGTGGTCCTGAACGGCGGGGGCTACGACACCTTCATGGAAACGCTGGTTGCCGATTCCGGCATCGACAGCGCGGACGTCCTCAACGCCGTGGAGATCTCAGGGCTGGGGGAAGCTGGCGGCGAAACGCACGACGACGACCCCTCGCACTCCGCCGAGAGCGGAGACGATCATGCCGACCATCACGGCGGACACTCCCACGGATCCTTCAACGAACACGTCTGGTACAGCCCCGAAGCAATGGGGCTGCTCGCCGAAGCGGCCGCAGAACGCCTGGCCACTCTGGACCCCGACCATGCCTCCTCCTACCGGGACAATGCCGCAACCTTCAACAGTGGCATCGAAGAGCTCACGGCTGACCTGGCCGAAGACAAAACCGCGGCCGGCGGCAGGGATGTGGCGGTAACGGAACCTGTTCCTGAATACCTGTTCGAAGCTGCCGGCCTGCACAACGTGACCCCCGCAGACTTCACCTCAGCCGTCGAGGAAGGGTCCGACGTCCCGCCGGCGGTTCTGAAACAAATGCAGGATCTGCTGCGCTCCGGTGACGTGGCCTTCCTGGCCTACAACACCCAAACCTCCACGGCGCAGACCGAAACTGTCCGTGCCGCGGCGGAAGACGCAGGCGTACCCGTGCTGGACTTCTCCGAGACCCTGCCCGAAGGTCAGGACTACCTTGGCTGGATGCGCGCGAACGTGACCTCAATTGATGACGTGCTGCGGTGACCGGTCCCGTTGTCCGGCTCCGGAATGCCGGCTTGACCTACGGGCAGCGCACTCTTTGGGACGGCCTGGACCTGGACATCAAACCCGGTGAATTCCTTACGGTGCTGGGCCCCAACGGTTCCGGCAAGACCAGCTTCCTGAAAGTCCTGCTGGGTCTGCAGCAGCTGAGCCGGGGAACCGTGGAGATCAACGGAAAACCCGCCCAGCGGGGCAGCGCCGACATCGGTTATATTCCCCAGCAGAAGGCCTTCGGCCCCGGGACGCCGCTGCGGGCGCGCGACCTCGTGGGACTCGGCGTCGACGGCAACAAATGGGGGCTTCGGCTGAAGCGCGCCCCGGTCCGCCGGCGGGTGGATGAACTCCTGGAACAGGTCGGTGCCACGCGTTACGCCAATGAACCGGTGGGCCTGCTCTCCGGCGGCGAAGTCCAGCGGCTGCGGGCCGCGCAGGCACTGGCCACCGATCCCGACCTCCTGCTGTGCGATGAACCCCTGCTGTCCCTTGATCTGCATCACCAGCAGGCCATCAGCTCACTGATTGACCGGCGCTGTCATGAACAGGGTTCGGCCGTGGTGTTCGTGACCCACGAGATCAACCCCGTCATTGATTACGTGGACCGGGTGCTGTACCTGGCCGGCGGCACCTTCCGCACCGGCACGCCGTCTGAGGTGCTGCGCTCGGACGTGCTCTCGGAAATGTACGGAAGCCGGGTGGAGGTACTGCGCAGCCACGGCCGCATTGTGGTCCTCGGCATCCCCGATGCGACCACCCATGTCCACGGCGAGAGCGAGGATGACCATGGACTTGCGTGATTACTTCTCCGCCATCTTTGACTTCAGCGACTACGGGCAGCTGCTGCCCCTGGTGGCCAACTCCATCTGGGCGGCAGCCATCCTTGGACTGGTAGGCGGCCTGATCGGCACCTTTGTCCTGATGCGGGACCTCGCCTTTGCTGTGCACGGCATCGCCGAACTGTCCTTCGCCGGCGCAGCCTTTGCCCTGCTGATCGGCGCCAACGTGGTGATCGGGTCTCTGGCAGGCTCCGTGGCCGCAGCAGTGCTGCTCGCCGTGATGGGGCTCAAGGCCCGTGACAGGAACTCCGTGACCGGAGTAATCATGCCCTTCGGCCTGGGCCTGGGCATCCTGTTCCTGGGCCTTTATGAGGGCCGTTCGGCCAATAAGTTCGGTTTGCTCACCGGGCAAATCGTTGCCGTCGACACCGTGCAGCTGAACCTGCTGGCCGGCACCGCCGTCGTCGTCATAGCCGGACTCGTCCTGATCTGGCGGCCGCTGACCTTTGCCAGCGCGGACCCGGAACTGGCAGAAGCCCGCGGTGTTCCCGTGCGCGTTTTGTCCATTGTCTTCATGATCCTGCTGGGGCTCTCAGTGGCCCTGTCCATCCAGGTGGTGGGTGCGCTGCTCGTGCTCTCGCTGCTGATCACGCCGTCGGCCGCCGCACTGCTGGTGACATCCTCGCCGCGGCTCGTCGTGCTGCTCAGTGTTGCGTTTGCCGTGACCTCGGCGGTGGGCGGAATCCTGCTGGCGCTGGGCGGGCGGATCTCGATCAGCCCCTACATCACCACCATCTCGTTCCTGATCTACCTCGTCTGCCGGCTGATAAAGCGGATGCGGACAAAGGGACGGGCACAGACGGGCGCAACAGTCCGGGCGTAGCCCGCCCTAGGCGCTGCAGTCCGGGCAGAGGCCGAAGATCTCCACCGTGTGGGCCACGTCCGTGAACCCGTACTGGGCCCCGAGCCCGGAAGCCCAGGCCTCCACGGCGGGCGCCTCCACTTCCACAGCCTTTCCGCAGTTGCGGCACACCAGGTGATGGTGGTGGTGCTCGACGGCGCAGCGGCGGTAGAGCGCTTCGCCGTCGCCGGTGCGGAGGACATCCACCTGGTTTTCTTCCGCCATTGACTGCAGGATGCGGTAGGTGGTGGCCAGGGAGACGCTGTCTCCGCGCTCGTGCAGCAGCCGGTAGAGCTCCTGGGTGCTGACGAAATCATCCAGCTCATCCAGGGTCCGGCCGACGGCGATCCGCTGGCGGGTGACCCGCTGCTCCGGTTGCCGCTTCACTGGGCGGGACGTCTCGGATGACATGCTCCTCCTTGGAACAGTGGTGGCGGTGCCTGCAGGCCCCGGGGGACAAGCCCAACATGGACTCTCCGCAACCGGTACCGCCGGCGCAACTTCCAGATTATCGCACCGGGCCTGCGGCCGGCCCCGCGGGTCACGGGGAATTGTCCGGCCAAGGACAGGTGCGCAGGGGTACTGTGACCCTATGAATCTGACCAAGTACACCCATTCCTGCGTGCGTCTGGAGCGTGACGGCAACGTCCTCGTCTTGGATCCCGGGTCCTTCTCCGAAGTGGAGGAAGCCCTGGACGGCGCTTCAGCGGTCCTGATTACCCACGAACACGCCGATCACCTGGACCGGGACCGTGTTCTGGCCGTGCTGGCCGCGAACACGGAGCTGGTGCTTCACGCGCCGGCGGCCCTGGCCGCAGAGCTGCGGTCGGCATCAGCCGCGAACGGCAACGACGCTGATGACCGGATCATCGACGTCGAACCCAACAGTGCTTTTTCGGCAGCGGGCTTCGAGGTGCGGTCCTTCGGCGGCCAGCACGCCCTCATCCATCCGCTGGTGCCCCTGGTGGCCAACATCGGCTACCTGATTGACGGCACCCTTTATCACCCGGGGGATTCCTTCGTGATTCCGAACGGGCTGACGGTGAAGACCCTGCTGGTCCCCATTCATGCTCCGTGGTCCAAGGTGGGGGAGGTCATCGACTTTGTCATCGCTTCCGGGGCCGAGCGTGCCTATCCCATCCACGACGCCCTGTTGAATGAGCGCGGCCTGGGGATCGCCGAGAGCCATGTGACCCGTTTCGGCGAACTGTACGGAACCGTGTACCGGCATCTGTCCCCCGGAGAGTCGGTCGAGGTATGAGCGGGCCGGTCATCAGCGTTCAGTCCCTGCAGGAACTCCTGGCCAGCGGTGAGCCGGTGGTGCTGCTGGACGTGAGGTGGGCGCTGGGACACACCGACGGGCACAAGCAGTACGAGCGCGGGCACATTCCGGGTGCTGTCTACGTGGACCTGGAAAAGGAACTGGCCGCTCCGGCGGGGAACGGTTCCGCGGGCCGGCATCCGCTGCCCGCGCCGGAAGACTTTCACCGCACGGTCCGCGGCTGGGGCATCAACCCCGGGGACACCGTGGTGGTGTACGACGCCGTCAGCGGCACGTCGGCAGCGCGCGCCTGGTGGCTGCTGCGCCACGCCGGGCTGGACTCCGTTTACCTGCTCGACGGCGGCGTCGTCGCCTGGCACCGGGCCGGTTTCGCTCTGCAGGGCGGACCTGTGGTGCCCGACCCCGGGAACGTCGAGCTCTCCTGGGGCCGTATGCCGGTGGTGGAAATGTGGGACGTCCCCGCAGTTGTGGCAAGCGGGCGCCTGATCGATGCGAGGGCAAAGGAACGCTACCGCGGAGACCGCGAACCGGTGGATCCACGGGCGGGGCATATTCCCGGAGCCGTGAATGCTCCTGCCGCGGGGAACCTTGCCGAGGACGGCACCTTCCGCCCGCCGGAGGAGCTGCGGACAGCGTACGAGGCACTGGGTGTTCGAAAAGGCGATCCCGTGGCCGTGTACTGCGGATCCGGTGTCAGTGCTGCCCACGATGTCGTGGCCCTGGAGCTGGCCGGCTACCGGGCGGCCCTTTATCCCGGGTCCTGGTCCCAGTGGTCCTCCACCAAAGGATCCCCGATTGCCCTGGGAACACAGGCGGGGGAATGGCCGGGGGCGGTCAAAAAGCGATAGCGTCTAAGCATGATTACCGGCCGTCCCGTTCCGCCGCCCCTGCGCTTGAAGGTGCCTGCAACCAGGCAGCAATCCGATGTATCAAGCGGCGCCGCAACCCCGCCATCCACCTCCCAGCCCCCGCAAGGAGCACCCATGCCCACCCTGTTCACCAAGATCATCAACGGCGAGATTCCCGGCCGCTTTGTCTGGAAGGACGAGGACGTGGTGGCGTTCCTCAGCATCGGTCCGCTCACCGACGGACACACTCTGGTGGTGCCCCGGCTCGAGGTCGACAAGTGGACGGATGCTCCGGCTGATCTGGTGCAGAAACTCACTGCCGTGGCACAGGTTATTGGACAGGCGCAGGTTGCCGCCTTCGGCTCGGAGCGGGCCGGACTGAGCATTGCCGGGTTCGAGATTGATCACCTTCACCTGCATGTCTGGCCCGCGAACTCCCTGCAGGACTTCGACTTCAGCAGGGCCGAGTCCAATCCCGACCCGGAACGCATGGACGCCAATGCCCAGAAGCTCCGCGGGGCGCTGCGGGCCGCCGGACACGGGGAGTTCGTGCCGGAGGCGTAGCGGGCAGCTCAGATCGGCAAAGGGGCGGGGAAACCCGCCCCTCTTTTTATTGCGCCGCGGCCTGGCAACCGGTTTGGGATTCCGCAACCACTTTGGGCCTTTGCTGCCGGTGCGGACCGGCAGGGATTTCCCAAACTGGCAGCGATTGCCCAAAGCGGAGGGATCTGCGGCCTAAGACGGAGCCAGAGCCGCGTTCAGGGCCGTGCGGATCCTCTTTTCCGATACCGACCGCACGGTTCCCAGTTCCTGTGCGAAGAAGCTGATCCGCAGTTCCTCGATCATCCAGCGGACTTCGGTCAGCGCAGGGGGTGTCCCTGCGCCGGGCAGCAGCGCCGCAACGGCGTCGTCGTAGTCGTCCTCCAGCGCCTGGACCACTGCCATCTGCTGGGCGTCACGCTGCACATTGGTGGGCAGTTTCTCCAGCCGCCGTTCAATGCCGGCCAGATAACGGGGGAGGTGCGTGAGCTGCGCGTAGCCGGTGCGCGCCACAAACCCCGGGTACACCAGGGAATCCAGTTGCGCGCGGATGTCATTCAGGGCGCTGATGAGGGCCAGGGACTGCGTTCCCTTGAGCGCCTTGGTGATCCGGCGGGTGCTGGACAGGATTTTCTCCACCGTGGCCGTCACCGTGAAGACGGTGTCGATCAGCTCGGCGCGGACCTTTTCGTAGAGTTCATCAAACTCTGTGCGGGTCCACGGCAGCGCTTCCGGCGTCAGCTTGTCCACGGCGGCCAGGGTGCAGTCCTCGATCAGGGCCGCCACCGATCCGTGCGGATTCTGGCTGAACGTCAGTTTCTCGGCATTGCTCAGGTGTTCCAGAACGTATTTCGCCGGGCTGGGAACCCGCAGCACCAGCAGCCGGATCACACCGCCGCGCATGGCCACTGACTGTTCGCCGGCACTTTGGAACATGCGCAGCCCGGCAGTTTTTCCTTCATCCACCAGTGCGGGATAGCCGGTGACCATGTGCCCGGCCACGAGCCGCTGTACCTGCTTGTCGATGGTGCCGACGCTCCACTCGGTCAGCCCGGTCTGTTCGGCCAGTGAGGGGCCCGACGACGCCGCACCCCCCGGCTGCCCTGCCCCCGCGTTTCCAGCCGGACCGGAAGGCTTGCCGCCGCGCTTGCCGGCCGCCTTGGGAGTAACGGTTTTGGGCGTGGCGCCAAGGGATTCGGCAATGGCACGCCGGGTGGCGGGGGCGAGGGATTCCTGCAGTCCGGCAAGGTCCTTTCCTTCGTCCAGGACCTTGCCGGAGCCGTCCACCACGGTGAAGCTCATGCGCAGGTGCTCGGGCACCGCATCCCAGTTCCAGGAGCCGGGCGGAATGATGTGGCCCTTGAGCCGGCGCAGCGCCAGTTCCAAGGAGGGCTCCAGCGCGTCCTGCGCGGGATCGAAGTCAGCGGCCAGGGCGGCCGCAGCCGCACGCGCCACGTCCGGTGCCGGGATGAAGTTCTTCCGGATTGCCTTGGGCAGGGACTTGATCAGCGCTGTGATGAGCTCGGCGCGCAGCCCGGGGATCTGCCACTTGAACGGCTCAGGGTCCAGCTGGTTCAGGAACAGTACGGGGACCTCAACGCTGACGCCGTCGCCGGCTCCGGCAACGCCGGGGGAGAACTCGTAGGACAGCGGCAGGTCAAAATCGCCGTAGCGGAAGCTCTTGGGGAAGTCGTTTTCGTCCAGTCCGGAAGCGTCGTCGGTGCGCAGCGCATCAGGGTCGAAGTCCAGCAGCGCCGGGTTCTCGTGGCGGGCGCTCTTCCACCACTTGTCGAAGTGCCGCTCGGAGACCACGTCCTTGCCCACGCGCTCGTCATAGAACTCGAACAGTGTCTCGTCATCCACGCGCAGGCCGCGGCGCCGGACGCGGTTTTCCAGTTCTTCCACTTCGGCCAGCAGCGCCTGGTTGCGGTGGAAGAACTTGTGGTGGGTGCGCCAGTCACCTTCCACCAGGGCATGGCGGATAAACATCTCCCGGGAGAGTTCCGGATCCACGCGGCCATAGTTGATGCTGCGCTGGGGGATGACGGGGACACCGTAGAGGGTCACCTTTTCATAAGCCATGACGGAGCCGCGGCTCTTGGACCAGTGCGGTTCACTGTAGGAACGCTTGATCAGATGGGGAGCCACTTCCTCCACCCACAGCGGGTCAAACTTGGCGGCCACGCGGGCCCAAAGCCGGGAAGTTTCCACCAGCTCGGCGGCCATCACCCAGTCCGGTGTCTTCTTGAACAGGGCCGATCCCGGGAAGACCGCAAAGCGTGTGCCGCGGGCGCCGGAGTACTCCCGCTTGCGCTGGTCGTAGAGACCGATGTGGCTGAGCAGGCCGGCCAGCAGGCTCATATGGATTTCTTTGTCGTGAGCCACCGGGTCCACCGGGCCGGGGGAGAGGGTGATGCCCAGCGGCTTGGCGATCTGGCGCAGCTGGGTAAACAGGTCCTGCCACTCGCGGATGCGCAGATAGTTCAGGAACTCGTTTTTACACAACCGGCGGAAAGCCGACGACGAGAGTTCCTTCTGCTTCTCCTGCACGTAGCGCCACAGGTTCAGGTAGCCGGTGAAGTCCGAGTTTTCGTCCACGAAGCGTTTGTGCAGCTCTGCGGCCTTTTGGGCGCGGGCGGCGTCGTCCTTCGAGGGACGCTCACGCGGATCCTGGATGGTCAGCGCGGCGGTGAGCACCATGACTTCCTTGGCGCAGCCCCGCGCGCCGGCCTCCACGATCATCCGGCCCAGCCGCGGGTCAACCGGCAGCTGGGAGAGCTTGCGGCCCACCGGGGTGATGCCGCCGGCCGGCTGCAGGGCGCCGAGTTCCTTCAGGAGAGTGGCGCCGTCGTTGATGGCTTTGGAATCCGGGGGCTGGACAAACGGGAAATCCGCCACGTCCTTGGGCCCCTTGGCCACGCCCATGGCGGCCATCTGCAGGATGACGGCGGCAAGGTTGGTGCGCAGGATCTCGGGATCCGTGAATTCAGGACGGGACTTGAAATCCTCCTGGGAGTAGAGACGGATGGCGATGCCGTCGGAGACGCGGCCGCAGCGGCCTGAACGCTGATTGGCGGAGGCCTGGGAGATGCGCTCGATCGGCAGGCGCTGAACCTTGGTGCGGTGCGAGTACCGGGAGATGCGGGCGGTGCCGGTGTCGATGACGTATTTGATGCCCGGCACGGTCAGCGACGTCTCGGCAACGTTGGTGGCCAGGATGATGCGCCGGTGCTTGCCGGGGTGGAAGACCTTGTGCTGGTCTGCCAGGGAAAGCCTGGCGTACAGGGGCAGGATTTCAGTGTTGGCCAGGCGGGGCACCCGCTGCACGGAGGAGCGCAGGGCGTCGGCGGCGTCACGGATTTCGCGCTCCCCGGAGAAGAAGATCAGGATGTCCCCGGGAGCTTCGCGGGAGAGTTCCTCGACGGCGTCGCAGACTGCGTCCACCGGATCGCGGTCTTCCTCCAGCTCATCATCAATCGCTTCGTCGTCCGATCCGCCGTCGGCCGGCTGGTTGAGCGGACGGTAACGGATTTCCACCGGGAACGTGCGCCCGGACACCTCGATGATGGGGGCGGGTTTGCCGTCCGCGGCGAAGTGCCCGGCGAAACGTTCCGGATCAATGGTGGCCGAGGTGATGATGACCTTCAGGTCCGGCCGTTCCGGCAGCAGCCGGCGCAGGTAGCCGAGGATGAAGTCGATGTTCAGGCTGCGCTCGTGGGCCTCATCAATGATGATGGTGCTGTATTTTTTCAGCTTGCGGTCATGCTGGATCTCGGCCAGCAGGATGCCGTCGGTCATCAGCTTGACCTTGGTCTGCCGGCTGGTCTCGCCGGTGAAGCGCACCTGGTAACCCACCTCGGCGCCCAGTTCGACGTCGAGCTCCTCGGCAATGCGCTCCGCCACGGTGCGGGCGGCGAGCCGGCGCGGCTGGGTGTGCCCGATCAGGCCCTTCTCCGCCAGCCCGAGTTCCAGGCACATCTTGGGGATCTGGGTGGTCTTGCCGGAACCGGTTTCGCCCGCAATGATCGTTACCTGGTTGGCGGCAATAGCCGCCATGATGTCTTCGCGGCGCTCAGAAACGGGCAAAAGCGCGGGGTAGGAAATAGTCAGTGCCATGATTGCTCCCAGTCTAATCCCTGGAATCCGCGGCCTTCCCGTATTCCGCCGAGGGCTGGACATCGGCGGCACGCTGGAGCAGCGCTGCCGCAGCCCGCGCCCGATCGCGCATCTCGGCCGGTGCCAGGATTTCGAAGTCGATGTCCAGCGCGGCCAGACGCATCAGCGGCAGATCCAGGGAATCCCACCCGCCGCGCAGGATGGTGTGCCCCGGGCCGTCGGCTTCCAGGCTGGCTGCATCCGGCGGTATCCGGTCCCGGAGATCGGCGATGGGCGCCGCCAGCCGCAGTACGACGTCGTACCGGTAGGGAAAGCGCGTAATGGAGTCCTGGACATAGGCCGCCATGTCCTTGGCGGGCAGCGGGCGTGGGAAGAAACGCTCACGGATGGCCGGAATGCTCTGGCAGCGGTCCATGCGGAAGGTCCGCCAATCCTGCCGTTCAAGGTCCCAGGCCGCGAGGTACCAGCGACGGCCGGTGCTGACCAGTTTGTAGGGTTCCACCAGCCGCCTTCCCGGTGCGTTGCCCGCCGCCGTGTAGCGGAACGAGACCACGCGCTGTTCGGCAATGGCCCCGGACAAAGCGGTCAGGGTTTGCGGATCCACGGTGGCTGCACTGCCGCCCAGCACGCTGACGGCTTGGCGAAGCGCAGAAAACTTGGGGCGCAAGCGTCCTGGCAGGACCTGTTCCAGCTTCGCGAGCGCACGTACTGAGGCTTCGCCGATACCGGACACCGGACCCGTGGCAACGGCGGCCAGCCCGAGGGCGACGGCGAGCGCTTCGTCGTCGTCCAGCAGCAGGGGTGGAAGCTGCGCACCGGATCCCAGCTGATAGCCCCCGGCAATGCCGGGGGAGGCGGAGATGGGGTAACCCAGGCTGCGCAGCTTGCTGATGTCTCGCCGCACCGTGCGCTCGGTGACCGTCATCCGGTCCGCCAGGGCTGCCCCGGTCCACTCGCGTCTCATCTGCAGCAGCGACAGCAGGTGCAGCAGCCTGGCCGAGGTTTCCAACATGGTTTCAAGATACGCCCGGATGCGGACAGAAGCTGTCCTGATGTGCTTTTACGGTGAGGGGAGCTGAGTGACGGGCGCCGGGACCCCGGCAGCCCCGTTGCTCTACGAGGGAAGGGGACGGTAATGGAGCAGGACAGGGACATGGTTGAGGAAGCCGCTGCCGAGGATGAGGGGAGAGGTCCGTCGGGCGGCGAGGGGCTGACACGCGGCGGCGCACTGGACATTCCGCGGCTGCTTGTCGACCAGATGCAGTGGCACTGGGACAACCAGGCGCGCCCCCGGCTGGAGGGGCTTACCGACGACGAGTATTTCTGGGAACCCGTGCCGGGAGCCTGGAATGTGCGTCCGCGGCCCTCCGGCACGGACGCGGAGGCAGCCGGTAAGGGAAATTTCACGATCGACTTCGAGTATCCGGAACCCGTTCCCGCTCCGGTGACCACCATTGCCTGGCGGCTCAGCCACATCCTTGTGGGAGTGCTGGGCATGCGGAACGCGGCGCACTTTGGTGCTCCCGCGGTCAGCTATGAAACCTTTGAGTATCCGGGAACCGCGGCGCGGGCTCTGGAGGTGCTGGATGAGTATTACGGGACCTGGATCCGGTCAGTTGCCGCTTTGGCCGAATCCGCGCTCGCCGCACCAGTGGGAGAAGCGGAGGGGAACTGGGCGCAGGCGCCGATGGCGGAGCTGGTCCTGCACATCCACCGCGAGATGATTCATCACCTCGCCGAGGTGGCACTGCTGCGGGACCTGTACGCACACCGGACCCCGAAATAACCAACGGAACCCGGCGAGTGTGTAGACGGGCACTGAAGACGTTGCGTGCGTACCGTCCGGTCGGTACGCTCAGCGGGACACCATGATGCAGCTCACACACCAAGGAGAAACATGACCGAAGCCCAGGACCCTCCGGTTCAGCGAACCGCCATTGTCACCGGATCAGGACGCGGCATTGGCGCGGCCATCGCAGCGAGGCTGGCGGCCGACGGCCACCGCGTGGGCGTCATCGATTTACGGGAAGAAGACACCGCAGAAACGGTGGAGGCCATCAACAACTCCGGCGGCAAGGCTGTGGGCGTTGGTGCTGACGTCGCGGATGCGGGCGCCGTCGAAGCGGCTGTGGCCCGGATCGCGGACGAGCTCGGCGCACCAACCATCCTGGTGAACAACGCGGGCATCCTCCGGGACAACCTGTTGTTCAAGATGAGCGACAGTGACTGGGATGCGGTCATGGGCGTTCATCTGCGCGGCGCTTTCCTGATGAGCCGTGCCGTGCAGGCACACCAGGTACAGGAGAAGTGGGGGCGGATCGTCAATCTCTCCAGCACCTCTGCCCTCGGCAACCGAGGCCAGGCCAACTATGCCGCTGCCAAGGCCGGGCTGCAGGGATTCACTAAGACGCTTGCGATCGAGCTGGGCCGGTATAACGTCACGGTCAATGCCATTGCGCCGGGGTTTATTGAGACTGACATGACGCGGGCCACCGCGGAACGGGTCGGAGTGCCGTTCGATGACTTCGTTAAGCACGCGGTGGCCGAAATCCCGGTGGGGCGGGCCGGAACACCGGCCGACATTGCCGCTGCGGCGTCCTTCTTCATCCGGGAGGAAGCGTCCTTTGTCTCCGGTCAGGTGCTGTACGTTGCCGGCGGACCGAGGGCTTAGCGATGGCGCACTTTAACTCCGTACAAGAGCTGGAAGCTGCCGTGGGGCAGCGCGAAACCAGTGAATGGATCACCATCGACCAGGACCGGATCAACCGGTTCGCTGACGCCACCGATGACCATCAGTGGATCCACACGGATCCTGAACGGGCTGCCGCAGGTCCGTTCGGCTCCACCATCGCCCACGGTTTTCTGGTCCTTTCCCTGTTGCCGGCGCTGGCCGCGGACCGGGTGAGCGTGGACGGAACCGTGATGGGCATCAACTACGGACTGGACCGGGTGCGGTTCCCGCACCCGGTGCCGGTGAACAGCCGCGTCCGGGCGGTTTCCGAGCTGTCCAAGGTCGAGACCACAGGCCAGGGCGTCCGCGTTGTCACCGCGGTCACGATTGAACTGGAAGGGGCGGACAAGCCCGCGGTGGTTGCAGAGTGGATCACCCTGTACGTGCTGGCCTAAGCAGCAGGTGCAGCCAAAGAGACGGGCCCGCCGCTGAACATTTCAGCGGCGGGCCCTTTACTTGTTTATGCGGTTGGCGTCCCGGCGGTGGACAGGGAATGTTACTGCGGGATGCCGTTTTCCGGCATCGCGGGACGTTCTTCGGTGTAGGCACTGACCGAGTCACCGTCCGCGGAGTACGGGGTTCCCGTGTAGGCCTGCACACCGTCCGAAATTACAGTGATCATGCCACCGGTGTACCCGGCATGGCTGTCCCCGCTGAAGCCCAGCGGCACATGTCCGTTGCCCTGCACGTTGCCGGACTCCAGCGCCTCCAGCAGCGACTCCCGCGTGGGGTTCTCGCCGGCCTCGTTCAGGGCTTCGGCGAAGAGATAGCCAATGGACATGCCGAAGATCGTGTTTCCGTCGAACTCCGCGCCGGGGTTGTACTTCTCGTTGATCTCCTTGAATTTGGCCGTCCACTCATCGTCGGCGTCGGTATTGGCCGGAAGGTAGTTTGAGCTGATGAAGCCCTCCAAGAGCGCGTCGGTGTTCTCTCCGAGGTAACTGGACAACGTGTTGTAATCCCCGCCGGCAGAGGACGCCGCCCACTTCGGCATGTAGCCCAGCTTGGCAGCGGTTCCGATGGCCTGCGCGGTGAAGCCGTTGATCGAGGCCAGGAAATTCACATCGCAGCCGGCCGCCTGCAGGGCACTGATCTGGGCTGCCACGTCCGTGTTCGCCGTAGAGTAAACCTGTGCACTGGCCAGTCCGTCGCTGCCCAGCGCCGACTCGAGGCCGGTTTTGAAGTCCGCTCCGAAGTCGTCGTCCTGGCCGAAGAGACAGTAAGTGGCGTCCGGGAATTCTTCCTGCACATACGCAGCCAGGCCTTTGGCCTCGGTGTCATAGTCCTGCATGAAGCCGTACGTGTAGGGGTAGTCTTCGGGCTGGTTCCAGGTGGGGCTGCCTGAGGCGACAAACAGGTCCGGGACTTCATTGTCGTTCAGGAAGTCCAGCACGGAACTGTGCGGCGGTGTGCCGAGACCGCCGAGGATCGCGAACACTTCGTCCTGGAGCACCAGTTCGCGCACCACGCTCTGAGTGTTGGCCGGGTTGTAACCGTCATCCTTGACCGTGTATTCAATGGTGCGGCCGTGGATTCCGCCGTTTGCGTTCACATGGTCGAAGTAGGCCTTGGTGGCCGGCGAAATTGAGGCATATCCTGCCGCTGCCGGACCGGTCAGGGGCTGATGCGTGCCCACTTTGACTGTGCTGTCGGTGACACCCGGAACGTCTTCCGCCGCCGTCGAGGTGCCCTCTCCGGAGGACCCGCACGCCGCAAGAGCCATGGCAGCCACAGTGACTGCCGCGGCGAGGACATTGCGCTTGGAGCGGCTCGTGCGCCCGGGAGCAGAGGTGCTGCGGACAGAACCTGAGTGCTGGAAAATAATCATCGTTGACCTTTCGTGGTGGACAGTGTTTCCGATGGAGGATTGTCTGTTCCTGATGGCGGCTTGTCTGTTCCTGATGGCGGGTTATCTGCTGGTGTGCGGGACTGCTGAACGGGTACGACGACGGCGGGGGCAGGGTTTGAGGGACCCGGCCCGGGAGAGACACGGGCCCGGATCCGGCGGCCCGCAGCGGAGAGCAGCCCCTGGATGCCGCGCGGGGCAAGCAGGATCACCAGCACGAGGATGGTGCCGAACACCGCTATGGCGAGATTCCCGTCCAGCCTGGAGGCGACGTCGGCGGAGACCGGCAGATCAGCGGTGAAGGAATTGACCGCGTAGGGCAGGAACACCATGACCAGGGCACCCCAGACCGCGCCGGTCAGCGAACCGATGCCGCCGATGACCGCTGCCATCAGCAGATAGAGGGACAACACCAGCGAGTACGCGCCCGGACTGGCGCTCTGGGTGACGTAAGCGAGCAGGCCCCCGCCCAGGCCCGCTGCTGCAGCGCTCACGGTGAAGGAGATGATCTTGGTTCGGGCCACGTTGACACCGGAAAGCGAGGCCGCGGCGTCGTTGTCGCGCACGGCCCGCAGCTGGCGCCCAAACCGTCCGCGCAGGAGGTTGTTCAGCACCACCATCACCGCGACCGCACAGATAATGGCCAGCCAGGCCTGCCACTGTTCGTTGCTGACGGTGCCGCGCAGCGCGGCCGGACGCTTCTCCACCGTGATCCATAAGCCCTGGTCCCCGCCCAGAACATTCGAGAACGTACTGGTCACCGCGGGAATGGCCACCACCAGGGCAAGGGTGAAGCCGGCCAGGTAGGGGCCGTGCAACCGTCCGGCGGCGCATCCGATGATGAGGCCGAGGACGCCTGCTCCCAGCACTGCGGCCCCAAGCGGAGCCAGCAGCAGGAGGGGCCCTTCCACTTCTGCTTCGGCCAGCGCATTGGCACTGAGCGCGTAGCTGTAGGCACCGGCGGCCATGAGCGCCGCCTGGCCGAGGGAGAGCTGTCCACCCGCTCCGGTGAGCAGGGTCAGGCCGGCAACAGCGCACAGGTAGGCGCACGCGGTGGCCAGTTGGTAGGACCGAAAGGGATCCACGGCAAAGGTGAGGCCGATCAGTATTGCTGCCGCAGCAACGGCAACCAGGAGGGAAGTCCCCGGCTTCAACGGTTTCATGCCGTGCGCTCCTTCGTCATGGAGAACAGTCCGGCCGGTCGGAGCAGCAGCACCGCCAGCAGGAGGACCAGTACAGCGATGGGTGCGAGGGTGGCGCCCAGATATCCGCTGACCCAGCTGAGCACCACGCCTACGGCCAGCCCGCCGGCAACGGCTCCGCCTGCGGAGTCCAGTCCGCCCACCACGGCAACGGTGAATGCGTAGACGAAGACGGTGTCCACGGCATGCGGGTTCAGGCCCAGCTCGGTGGGAATGATCAGCAGTGCTGCCAGGGCGCCGACGGCGGACGACAATGCCCAGCCGAGGGTCAACATGCGGGAGGACCGCACGCCCAGCAGCCGGGCCAGATCCGGAGCGAAGGCCGAGGCGCGCAGCCGCAGCCCCAGGGCGGTCTTGGTGAACAGCAGGGCCAGTCCACCGACGATCAGGCCGACACAGGCAAAGATGAACAGGTCGTAGGGGGAGACGGCGCTGACGCCGCCGATGGAAAGGGGTGTTGTGCTGAACGGTGTGGCCATTGACTTGTATCCGTTGCCGAAGATCATGCCCAGGACTGCTTGGATAACCAGCAGTAGTCCCAGCCCGGCAATGACCGAGTTCAGGGGATTGGTGTTTCCCACAAAGCGCATGACCGTCCGCTCCACCAGGGCCCCGAGCAGCAGGCCGGTGACCACGGCGGAGGCCAGGCCGAGCCAGTAGTTGCCGGTGGCGCTGGTGACGGTATAGGCGATGTACGTGGTGGCAACGGCCATCGCCCCCTGCGCAAAGTTCACGATGCGGGCGGCGCGCCAAATGATGACCAATGAGAGGGCAAAGGCAGCGAGCACAGCGCCGCGGGCCAGTCCGTCGACGGTGAGGAAGAGAAATCTGTCCATGTCAGAACCCCAGATAGGTGTGGCGGAGGTCGGTGTCCGCTGCCAGGTCGGCGGCGGGACGGGCGGCGACGACGGATCCCAGGTTGAGGACCACGCCGTCGTCGGCTACGGCAAGGGCGCTGCGGACGTTTTGCTCGATCAGAAGGACGGTGAGTCCGGTGTCGTCGCAGAGGCTGCGCAGCAGTCCCAGGATTTGTGCGGTGATGCGCGGTGCCAGGCCCAGGGACGGTTCATCAAGGAGCAGCAGCCGGGGACCGGCCATCAGGGCGCGGCCCAGGGCGAGCATTTGCCGTTCACCTCCGGAGAGCTGGTGCCCGGGTGCCTTGCGGCGCCGGTCCAGCGGTTCAAACAGTTCGTACATGCGTGCCAGCAGGGCTGCGGCCGCGGCCCGGTCACGGCGCCACAACCCGCCCAGGCGCAGGTTCTCCTCCACGGTCAGTTCCGTGATGACTCCCCGTCCCTCCGGCACCAGCGCGATGCCGCGCCGCACCATGTCCTCCACTTTGGTGGCCGCCAAGTCGGTGCCGTCGAAGCGGATGTTTCCGGACGCCGGTCTCAGCTGGCCGATCACGGTGCGGAGCAGCGTGGTTTTGCCTGCGCCGTTGGCGCCAACGACGGCGGTGATGCTGCCGGCCTCGACACTGAGGCTGACGCCGTGCAGGACGGGAACCTGGCCGTAACCGGCACTGACCGAGTCCAGGACCAGCAGGCCGCTCATGCCGGCTCAACTCCCAGATAGGCATCGGTGACGGCCTGATTGGCGCCGATCTCCGCGGGGGTGCCGTCGGCGATCAGCTTGCCGAAGTCCAGGACCGCAATGCGCTCGCAGACGTTCATGACCAGGTCCACGTGGTGTTCCACAAGGACTACGGAGCAGCCGGTCTCCGGAACCGAGCGGATGATTTCGGCCAGTTCGTCAATGTCTTCGTGGGCCAGTCCGCCGGCGGGTTCATCCAGGAGCAGGAGGCGGGGAGAGCCGGCGAGGGCACGGGCCAGGGCCACCTTCTTCCGGATCCCGTAGGGAAGGGTGTCCGGCAACGCGGACGCGAAGGACGCGATGCCGAGATCGTCCAGCGTCTGCAGCCCGCGCACGCGCAGCCGGGCTTCACCGCTCCGGGAACGAGGCAGGGCCAGGGCATCCTCCACGGGGTTGTGCCGGGCAGTGCTCTCCAACCCGAGCAGAACATTCTCCAGCACGGTCAGCCCGGGAAACAGGCCCAGTCCCTGCAGTGTCCGGGCGACACCCTGGCGCGTGAGCCGGTGGCGCCGCGGCTGGAACTTTTCGCCGTCGAGCTCCAGGGACCCGGACGCCGGAGTGTTGAAACCGCAGATCACGTTGAACAGCGTGGTTTTGCCTGCGCCGTTGGGCCCGATGATGCCGACGACGGCCCCGGGCGGAACGGTGAAGGACACCGAGTCCAGGGCGGTGAGTCCGCCGAACCGCACGCTCACGTCACTGAAGCGCAGGCGAGGGGTCAAAACCGACTGGTCGGTATGTAAAACTTCCATGAGTACTCCGTTGTCTCGAGAAGATTGCTCCGGTGAGTGGCGCGGTGCCGGGAACGCGGGCGCGTGTTCAGTTACAGGGTCAGCACCACCCGCCCTGCAGTCTTGCCGTCGCCCAGGCGCTGGACGGCGTCGGGAGCGGAGTCGAACGGTACGGTTTCGCTGACCACGGGCCGGATCAAGCCCTTGTCTGCCAGGAGCGTGAGCTGTTCATGGACCTCGGCAACCAGTTCAGGGGCCTTCTTGGTGTAAAGCGCCCAGTGGAGTCCGAGGAGTGAGTAATTCTTGACCAAAGCGTGGTTCATGCGGGCGGTCTGCAGGGTACCGCCGGCGAACCCGACGACGATGATCCGCCCTTCAAAAGCGATGCAACGGGTTGAACGTTCAAACGTTTCACCGCCCACCGGGTCATAGATGACGTCGGCTCCGCGGCCCCCGGTTGCCTCTTTGACAGCGTCGACAAAATCTTCGGTGCTGCGGTTGACCACGATGTCCGCTCCGGCCTTTTCGGCAATCCGGCGCTTGGCTTCGTTGCCCACCACCCCGATCACGGTGGCGCCGGCAGCCTTGCCCAACTGCACGGCTGCCGTTCCCACGCCTCCTGCTGCCGCATGGACCAGCAGTGTTTCGCCGGGCGCTATCCGTGCCCGGCGGTGCAGTCCGAAGTAGCCGGTCTGGTAGCCGATGCACAAAGCGGCGGCTTCCGCGTCGGAGAGGGACCCGGGCGCAGGGAAGGCCGTTGCGGCTGGAACCTGCACTTCCTCCGCCATGACGCCCAGATGCGTGGCAATCACGCGGTCGCCCAGCCGGAAGCCGGTGACGCCGTCGCCGATTCCGGTGACGGTGCCGCACAGTTCGATGCCGGGCACGAAGGGCAGCTCGGGCTTCTCCTGGTACTCCCCGCGGCACAGCAGCACATCAGGGAAGTTCAGGGCCACGGCAAGGGTCTTCAACACCAGCGAGCCCGGTGCGGCGGCGGGGGAGGGCTGATCCGTGAGGCGCATCGCGTCACGGGGTTCGGCGAGGGTGACGACGTTCCAGGCTTTCAATGTGCTGATCCTCCTGATGTGGCAGGCCGGAGCCCGGCGAGGTACAAATCGGTCAGTTGCTTCGCGACCTGCTGTTTGGTCAGGGGTCCGTCCGGCTGGTACCAATACGAGAGATAGTGCGGATTGGCGAAGAAATTGGCCACCAGGACGGCGGTGGGGATGTCGCTGCGGAAAACACCTTCGGCTTGGCCGCGGACAATCAGGGCGGCGAAGACTTCGCTGTAGCTGCGGCGCCGTCTCTTTACTTCTTCCAGCCGATCCGTACTGAGCATGTGCTGGGAACGGAAGAAGACGGCCCCTTCGCGGATCCATTCGATCGAAGTAATGAGGACGTCTTCACACGCCATTCGGACCGTTTCCTCCACCGGAAGATTCCGCGCCGTGATTTCTTCGAGATTGCGGTGCTGCAGTGTAAGGATGCGGTCATAGATGTCGAAGAGCAGATCGTCCTTGGAATCGAAGTAATGGTAGAGGGCGCCCTTGGTGACTCCGGCCGCGTCAACAATCTGCTGGACGCTGGTTTTGGCATAGCCTTGCGTGGCGAAGAGGTCCACGGAAACGCGGGCCAGCTGTTCTTTGATGTTCAGGGTCTTCATGGGGCGGTGATCCGTGTTTCTCGTGGCGGTGGTGTCTTGCCCGGTCGGGACGCTCCCTCAGTGAAGGAACCGACCGGTTGGTATGTGCCACACCCTACCGCTGACCAGACCGCCTTGCGCAAGGGTTTTTCGGAAGTTTTTCGCCGGCACACGAGAGGAAATACTTGGGCTGCCCGCGGTTGCCATGTCATCTCGGCAGCAGGAGCCCTCTCACAGCGGGCAGCGTGAGCCGGGGTTGATCCGTAACGCAAAAGGACCCCGCAACCTGTGCGGGGTCCTTTCGTGTCTCAATGTGCCCTCGATAGGATTCGAACCTACGGCCTGTTGCTCCGGAGGCAACCGCTCTATCCCCTGAGCTACGAGGGCAAGGACACCGGTAAACCGGCAGGTCCTGTGGGACTCAAGAAGCTTAGCAGGTCCGGCGCGCCGTGTGAAAACGCGGCGGAAATCAATAGCCCAGGAACGCGTCCGTCTTTACGGAACGGCCGCCGGCACCTCGGACCGCAGCCCGTGCCGCGGCAACAGCCGACGGCGATCCGGAGACATACGCCGCACGCCGGGCAGCGTCCGGAACCTCTTGGGCGAGCGCCTGAGCGTCCGGCAGCCCGGGGCCCAGCCAAGTCCATCCGCTGATCTTCGGATCGGTGGGCGTACAGACCAAAACGCGGATTCCCATCCCGTGCAGTTCCGCCGCATATGCCAGCTCCTCCACCGAGGACGCCGCATAGACCAGAACCACGTCGCGTCCGAGGGATCCCCCGGTGCTCTCCCCGGAACTTCCGCGGGCAGCAAGGGAACGCAGATGGCTCATGAACGGCGTGATGCCGACGCCGGACGCCATCAGCAGCAGCGGAACGCCCGGATCGCGGGGGAGCAGGAAGTCCCCGGCCACCGTGGTTCCGGAAATTACGGCCCCCGGCTTCAGCTTCAGGAGGGTGGACTTGAAGGAGCTGTACGGTTCTGTGGCACGCAGTCCCACGGCCACTGTGTCCGGCTTTTCGGGCGCCGTGGTGAGGCTGAAGATGCGGCGGGCGCCGCGGGCATCGGGGCTGGCGTGGGGCAGGCTCAGCTCCACATACTGTCCCGGCCGGAACGTCAGCGGTCGCAGGGGCTCGAACACCAGCTCCCTCGCCGTGGGTGTCAGGGCCCGGTTTTCGCGCAGCCGCAGTCTGATGCCTGCACGCGGTGCCAAGGCAAAGGCCAGCAGGTTCCCGATGAGCAGGGCGAGCTCGGGGGACATATACACGGGTCCAAGGTTCAGCGGCACGGCGAACAGGACGCCGACGACGGCGGCTTCCAGCAGGCGCTGGACGCGCCGGGGCGGCAGCGTCAGCGGCTCGGACAGCATGAAGCCGGCAAAGAACAGCACCGGATAGGAAGCGATCAGGGTGGCAAGCGCCGTCGTCAGCGGTTCCCCGCCGGACAGGAACCGTGCCACGATGATCGCTCCCGAGGCCAGCAGGAACACGCCGGCCATCGGCAGCAGCCGGTTGCGGTAGAGGATCAGCACCGCGGCGGGCAGGACCACTACGAGCATCAGCGGAGCCGCAACCCACCACACGGCGCTGTTGAGGCCCGTCACAGCCAACACTGCGGCTCCGAAAGCGGCGGGGTTGAAGATGTGCCGGCCGTGCCACACCAGCAGGTACTTGGATGCCGTGGCAGCCCCGGCCGCGAGTGCCACGGTCAACAGCTGGGATCCTTCGGTGGTGGGCCAGAAAAGGAAGTAGAGCAACAACCCGGTGATGATGGAGGAGTCGGTCTGCGGGCGGGTCCGGAAGAGCAGTCCCATGACCCGGCTGGCCACCAGGGCGGACACGACGGCGGTGGCTGCGGTGGCGGCGAGCTCGGCCGGGGTGTAGAACAGCTGCCCCGCCGCGGAAAGCACAAAGGACCACGCCGTCATCGCCAGCAGGAGCAGGGTGGTCAGCCGGTACATCGTCCAGCGGCCGGCGAAAGCGTCCAGCCTGCGGGACGCGGCGGACAGGGAAAGACTCATGAAAAAAGAACTCCAGCCATGGCATCTGAGAAAGTGGCCCGCCCGTCCGAAAACATCCGCACATAGTCAAAGGCGAATTCTTCGGCGAGCGTGCCGGGGTCGGTGAAAAACAGTGCGGTGGCCAGCCCGTCGGCGGTCATGGCGTTATCCGCCAGCACCCAGGCGGCTGCCACCGTCTCCACGGGACGGCCGGTCCCTGCATCAACAATATGGTGCAGCCCGTCTCCCCATTGCCGGCGGTTGGACGCCGAGGCGCACAGCGCGCGGCTTTGCAGCGGAAGCACGCCGATGGCCTGCGTGGTGTCATACGGGTGTTCCAGGGCCACCCGCAGGGCACGGGGGCCGCGGTGCCTCAGGTCGGAACCGGCGTCCACTGTCAGCTCCCGGTGCCCGGCCGCGCGCAGCAGTTCAAAGACCAGGTCAACAAGCTGTCCCTTTCCCGCGGCGCCAATGTCGAAAGTCACCGGCACCGAGGTGCTCAGCACGGTCCGGTCACCAAGCACCTGCCAGGACACCGAGGCCGCCCAGTCCGGTGCCGGGGAGGGGGCCGCGGCGGCAAACGAGTACGCCGCGTCGTAGCCGAGCTTCTCCAGCGACGAGCCCACCAAAGGATTCACGGCGCCCCCGCTGAGCCGGTTCAGGGTATCGAAGAGGGAAAGCAGCGGTGCGGCGGACACCGGAAGGTCCACGGTTCCCGGCGATGCGGCAAGCGGTGCGATGACCGAGTCCTGCCGGAAACGCGAGTAGGTCCGGTCATAGCAGTCCACCAGCTCCGTGACGGCTGCCCGTTCCTGCTCAGTCACCGGGGCGGCGGTGCTCACGGTCCAGGCGGTGCCGATGGCCTCGAAGCTGAAATCCGGCATGGAAGCGTCAGCTCGCGGCTTCCGTCCGGATGGCGTCCAGCGCCTTGTTGAAACCGGAGCTGGTCAGGGACGAGCCGGCAACCTTGTCCACGTCAAGCTCATCAAGGTTTTTGCCCACGACCTGTTCCTGGATGCCGGAGGTGAATTCGCGCTGGTACTGCTTGGATGTGGGGTTGTTGCCGGACGTTTGAACGTCCAGGGAGGTGACCACATTGCCTTCCAGCGTCAGGGTCACGTCCACTTCCTCGGTTTGGTTGGACGGGGGAATGTAGCTGCCCTGCGCGGAGTATTCCCCGTCGGCGTAGTTGCCGGTCCGGACAGCTGATCCGGCAGCCGGGGGTGCAGATTCCGGGTCGGCGGAGGCGCCGTCGTCGGCCGCCGGGGCGCAGGCGGCAGAAGCCAGGGTCAGGGAAGCGGCGGCGAACAGCATGGTCTTGTGTGAGGGGGTCAATTTCTCTCCTTGGAGGCGGGATCCCTATCCATTACAACGTATTCGGTTGCGCTTCGCCTGTGCGCGGGGTGTTGATTTGCCCACCGGGCGGACCAGGGGACAGCCGGGGCAGTCCGCGGCGTCGTCACAGTTCGCGGACCGGCACCTGCCCGGAGGCTATGCTTAACCGGTGACTCCTGAAGAACTTTCCTCCGCCGTAACTGCCTGCCTCCAAGACGCCATCGATGCCGGTGATTTCAGCATCGACGTGCCCCGGGAGGTGCGCGTGGAGCGTCCGAAGAACCGCGACCACGGCGACTGGGCCACCAATATTGCCCTGCAGCTTTCCAAGCAGGCCGGAATGAATCCCCGCCAGTTCGCGGAAATCCTCAAGGGACGCCTCGAAAAGATCGACGGCGTCGCCAAGGTGGACATTGCCGGGCCCGGCTTCCTGAACATTACGCTCGACGCCGGTGCCGCCGGTGAGCTGGTCAAGACCATTGTTGATGCCGGCGAGTCCTACGGCACCTCGGAAGTCCTCAAGGGCACCCGGATCAACCTGGAGTTCGTCTCCGCCAACCCCACCGGGCCCATCCACCTGGGCGGAACCCGCTGGGCCGCCGTCGGCGACGCCCTGGCCCGGATCTTCTCCTCCCAGGGCGCCGAAGTCACCCGCGAGTACTACTTCAATGACCACGGTGCGCAGATTGACCGCTTCGCCCGGTCCCTGCTGGCCTCGGCCAAGGGCGAGCCGGCTCCCGAAGACGGCTACGCCGGCGGTTACATCGAGGACATCGCCAACCGCATCCTGGCCGCTGAACAGGACATCATGGAACTGCCCGACGCCGAAGCGCAGGAACACTTCCGGGCCGCCGGAGTCGACTTTATGTTTGCCGACATCAAGGAATCCCTGCACAACTTCGGCGTGGACTTTGACGTCTTCTTCCATGAGGATTCCCTGCACGAAAACGGCCAGGTAGACAAGCTCCTGGAACAGCTCAAGGGCTCCAAGAACCTGTACGAAAAGGACGGCGCCTGGTGGCTGAACTCTTCCGAGTTCGGTGATGACAAGGACCGCGTGGTCATCAAGTCCGACGGCAACGCCGCCTACATCGCCGGGGATATCGCTTACATCCAGAACAAGCGCGACCGCGGCTTTGACCTGAACTTCTACATGCTCGGCGCCGACCACCACGGCTATGTGGCCCGGCTCAAGGCCGCTGCCGCCGCCCTGGGGCACGACCCGGAGTGTGTTGAGGTGCTGATCGGCCAGATGGTGAACCTGGTCAAGGACGGCAAGCCCGTGCGCATGTCCAAGCGCAACGGCACCGTGGTCACGCTCGAGGACCTCGTGGACGCCGTGGGCGTGGATGCTGCCCGCTACACGCTGGCCCGTTTCTCCGCCGACTCCAACATTGACATTGACCTGGACCTGCTGACCAGGCGCAGCAACGAGAACCCGGTGTTCTACGTTCAGTACGCCCACGCCCGCACCTACGCCCTGGCCCGCAACGCCGAGGCCGCCGGCGTGGACGATTCAGGGTTCGACGCGTCGCTGCTGACCCACCCCACCGAAGGTGAACTGCTGGCCGCGCTGGGACAGTACCCCGGCGTCGTCGCGCAGGCCAGCGCCTTCCGTGAACCGCACCGCGTGGCCCGCCATCTGGAAGTCATCGCCGGCACCTACCACCGCTGGTACGACGCCTGCCGGATCGCCCCCCAGGGCGACGAGGAAATCACCGATGTGAACCGCACCCGCCTGTGGCTGAACCTTGCCACCCGCCAGGTCCTGGCCAACGGCCTTGGCCTGCTGGGAGTCTCCGCACCGGAACGGATGTAATTCATGACTGTTTCCCCGCTCGCCCCCGAATGGCTCAGCCACCCGGCGGACGCCAATGCGCTGCGCCCGCAAATGTGGGCCCGTGACGTCAGCCGCGGCGCCAGCGGCGAACTGGAAGTGGCGGGAGTGTCCGTCTCCGCCCTGGCACGGGAGTTCGGCACGCCGCTGTTCGTGGTCTCCGAAGCGGACTTCCGCGCCCGCGCCAGGGACTTCAAGGACTCCTTCGACGCCGCCTTTGCCGACCTGTGCGGGGGAGTGGACGTCTACTATGCGGGCAAGGCGTTCCTCTGCACCGCGGTGGCCCGCTGGGTGCGTGAAGAAGGCCTGCGTCTGGACACCTGCTCCGGCGGTGAGCTGGCCGTTGCCCTTCGCGCCGGGATCCCGGGCACTGAATTGGGACTGCACGGAAACAACAAGTCCGACGCAGAGCTGACCCGGGCCCTGGACATGGGCCTGGGCCGGATTGTCGTGGACAGCATGGCCGAGCTGCACCGTCTGGACGCCCTCGCGGTGTCCCGCGGCGAACAGGCCAACGTGATGCTGCGGCTGACGCCCGGAGTGCATGCGCACACGCATGAGTTCATTGCCACGGCCCATGAGGACCAGAAGTTCGGCCTTTCCATGGCACCGGATCCGGCTGCCGGCGGCGTATCTCCGGCCGCTGCCGCTGTGGCCGCTGCGCTGGAAGCCAAGGGCATCCGGCTGCTGGGCCTGCACTGCCACATCGGTTCGCAGATCTTTGAGCCGGAGGGCTTCGAGCTGGCCGCCAAGCGGCTGCTCGGCTTCCTGGCGGACATCAAGGCTGCCCACGGCGTCGAACTGCCGGAGCTGGACCTCGGCGGCGGCTACGGCATTGCCTACACCGAAGCCGACACCCCGCGTCCGCCGGCTGAAATTGCGCAGGCGATGGCCGCCGTCGTCGGCACCACCTGCACCGAGCTGGGCCTGGCCGTGCCGCGGATCTCTATTGAGCCCGGCCGTGCCATTGTTGGCCCCACCACCTTCACCCTGTACCGCGCCGGCACCGTCAAGACGGTCCGCGTGGACACGGCCGACGGCGGGACCGCCGAACGCCGGTACGTGTCAGTGGACGGCGGCATGAGCGACAACGCCCGCCCCGTGTTGTACGACGCCGACTATTCGGCAGTGCTTGCCTCCAGGACGTCCGAAGATGACGCCGTTATGTCACGCGTAGTTGGCAAACACTGCGAGAGCGGGGACATAGTGGTTCGGGACGTCTATCTTCCGGCGGACACCGGTGACGGCGATCTGCTGGCCGTTCCGGGAACGGGCGCGTACTGCTGGGCCCTGTCCAGCAACTACAACTACATTGCCCGTCCGCCCGTGGTTGCCGTATCAAACGGTGCCGCACGGCTGATTATCCGCGGAGAAACCGAAGAAGACCTGTTGGCCCGGGACATTGACACGCCGGCGTCCGACCGCCCGAATCGCTGAAGGAGTAGGCACGCACCATGAAGACCCTCAAAGTTGCCCTGTTGGGCTGCGGAAACGTTGGCTCGCAGGTTGCCCGGATCCTCCTTGACGACGCCGAAGACCTGGCCTCACGCACCGGTGCCCGGCTGGAACTGACCGGCATCGCCGTGCGCAATCCGGACGCGCCGCGCGACACGGACCTGCCGCGGAACCTGTTCACCACTGACGCCGAAAAGCTGGTGGAGGGCGCGGACATCGTCATCGAACTGATGGGCGGCATGGAGCCGGCCCGCACGCTGATGCTGCACGCCATCGGACACGGCGCCTCCGTGGTCACCGGCAACAAGGCCCTGCTCGCTGCCGACGGCGCCACACTGTTTGAAAAGGCCGACGCAGCCGGCGTGCGGCTGGCCTACGAAGCCGCCGTCGCCGGAGCCATTCCTATCCTGCGCCCCATCCGGGACAGCCTTTCCGGCGACCGGATCACCAAGGTCATGGGCATCGTCAACGGCACCACCAACTACATCCTGGACGCCATGGACAGCACCGGCGCCCAGTTCGCCGATGCCCTGGCTGACGCCCAGCGCCTCGGATACGCCGAAGCCGATCCCACCGCCGACGTCGAGGGCCATGACGCTGCGTCAAAGGGCGCCATTCTCGCCTCGCTGGCCTTCCACACCAACTTCGACCTGGCCAACGTCTCCTGCGAGGGCATCTCCTCCGTCACCGCCGATGACATTGCAGCGGCGAAGGACGCCGGCTTCGTCATCAAGCTGCTCGCCATCGCGGAAAAGCTGGACAACGACGGCGAGCCCGGCGTCAGTGTGCGCGTGCACCCCACGCTGCTGCCGCGCACGCATCCTCTCGCCGCGGTGCACGGTGCCTTCAACGCAGTGTTCGTGGAAGCAGAAAACGCCGGCGAGCTCATGTTCTACGGCCAGGGCGCCGGCGGTGCACCCACCGCGTCGGCTGTGATGGGCGACGTCGTCTCCACCGCCCGCCGTCTGGTCCTGGGCGGACCGCTCGGCGCTGAAACGCCCACCGGCTCCGTACCGGCTCTGCCGTTCGCCAAGGTCACCACCAGCTACAGCATCGGCCTGCAGGTTACCGACCAGCCGGGCGTCCTGGCTGCGGTGGCGCAGGTTTTCGCCGAGCACGGCGTGTCCATCGAAACCATGCGCCAGACCATCCATGCTGACGGCACGGCCTCGTCTGCCGAGCTGCGTTTCGTTACGCACCGGGCATCCGAAGCTGCGCTGGCAGCCACCGTCGAGGCCATCAAGGGCCTGGACATCATCAATTCAGTCACATCCGTCCTGCGGGTAGAAGGGGTCTAATACCGTGGCTCATCAATGGCGCGGCGTCATCGCCGAATACGCCGATCGTCTTCCCGTAACCGAGAGCACCGAGATCATCACCCTCGGTGAGGGCGGCACTCCGCTGGTGAAAGCGAAGGCCCTCTCCGAACTGACCGGCAATGAGGTTTACCTCAAGGTCGAGGGCATGAACCCCACGGGTTCCTTCAAGGACCGCGGGATGACGATGGCCATGACGGCCGCCGTCGAATCCGGTGCCAAGGCCGTGGTCTGCGCCTCCACCGGCAACACCTCCGCCTCGGCCGCCGCGTACGCCACGCAGGCCGGCATCACCTGCGCCGTGCTGGTTCCGGACGGCAAGATCTCCATGGGCAAGCTCAGCCAGGCCATTGCCCACGGCGCTGAACTGCTGCAGGTCAACGGCAACTTCGACAACTGCCTGGATGTGGCCCGCAAGCTCGCCGAGGCCTATCCGGTGTTCCTGGTGAACTCCGTAAACCCCGCCCGCATCGAAGGACAGAAGACCGCTGCCTTCGAAGTGGTGGACTACCTCGGCGATGCCCCCGATTACCACCTGCTGCCAGTGGGCAACGCCGGTAACATCACCGCGTACTGGAAGGGCTACCGGGAATACTCCGAGCCTTACACCAACGTCGCGGGCGAGGAACTGGCACCGGTGGCCACGAAGACTCCCGTGATGTGGGGCTTCCAGGCTGAGGGTGCATCACCACTGGTAAAGGGTCATCCGGTGACGGATCCGGACACCATTGCCACCGCCATCCGTATTGGCAACCCTGCCTCCTGGGAGCAGGCCATTGCTGCCCGCGACGAGTCCGGCGGGCTGATCGAAGCCGTGACGGACACCGAGATTCTCGAAGCGCACCGCTGGCTGTCTTCCCGGGAAGGCGTCTTTGTGGAGCCGGCCTCCGCCGCAGGCGTGGCCGGACTGCTCAAGAAGCACGCCGCCGGCGAGGCACCCACGGGCAAGAAGATTGTCATCACCGTCACCGGCCACGGCCTGAAGGACCCGCAGTGGGCCCTGCGCACGGCCGACGGTTCCGAGGTTGAACCCACCAAGGTGGAGTTCGACGTCGTCTCCGTTGCCGCCGCGCTGGGGCTGGAAGCACAGGCTGCGGGCTAACAGATATGCATGCGAGTGATTCCGCTGCCCTGCCCCGCGCTGCGTCAGTGCCTGCGCCGGGAACGGTAACCGGAGCGGTGGCCGCCGGTCAGGACGTGACCGTGCGGGTTCCCGCCACCAGCGCCAATCTGGGCCCGGGTTTTGACAGCCTGGGCCTGGCCGTCGGCCTGTATGACACCGTGCGCGTGCGCACGTCCGCTCAGCCGGGCACCACGGTGCGCATCACCGGTGAGGGCGCCGGAACGCTGCCCACCGATGACACGCACCTGGTGGTCCGGACCATCAGGGAAACCGTGGAGTCCGCAGGGTTCTCCCTGCCCGGACTGCAGCTGGACGCGGAAAACGTCATCCCCCACGGCCGGGGGCTGGGCTCTTCGGCGTCGGCCATCGTTTCCGGTGTGCTGGCCGGCAACGCCCTGCTGCCTCGGGAGCACCGGCTGGATGCAGCTGCGCTGCTGGACCTGTGTTCCCGGTTGGAAGGCCACCCGGACAATGTGGCCCCGGCGCTGGCCGGCGGCTTGGCGATTTCCTGGGAAGAAGAGGGGATCTTCCGCTCTGTCAGCGCACCGGTGCACGGCGACATCATCCCCGTTGCCGCGGTGCCGGCCACTGAACTCTCCACTGAGAGTGCCCGCGGGCTGCTTCCCGCGCAGGTCCCGCATCCGGCCGCCGCTGCCAACTCGGGACGGGCTGCCCTGCTGATTCATGCCCTCGCCGCGGAACCCTCCCTGCTGCCGGCGGGAACAGTGGATTTCCTGCATCAGGACTACCGCGCTTCGGCCATGGAGCCCAGCGCGGCACTGATGCGGCACCTGCGTGAACACGGCATCGCCGCCGTCATTTCCGGTGCGGGCCCCACGGTCATGGCTCTGGCCAACGGCGAGGACCAGGCGCAGCGGGCCGAGCATCTGATTGGCCGGCATCTTGCGGACGCTAAAACTGCTCATTTGTGGCGTGTTTTGCGGCTGAGTGTTGATCGTGATGGTGCTAGAGTGGAAGAGCACCAGCGGTACTAACCGTCATTTGTGCTCCCGCATCCAGGCCGTCCATACTTGGACCGCACTGAGTATTTGTTGAAAACTCGCTGTCAGGGGCATACTGTCCAAGCATCGTGTTTGAATACTCTTATTCAACTGCGGAAGCGCAATCCCCGGTGCAGCCTTCGGGTACTGCCAAGAAAAGGTCAGTTCCCTTGAATGCCGCGTAGTTCGGCAGCAAAGCTGACCAAACTCCTGTGGATTTCTTTCCAAGAGGCACCCAGTAGATTCGCCGTTGCCCGGCTCTTGCCGGAACCGGCGAACCCTGCCCCCCATGTCTGACCATAGGGGGACCAGGATCAAATCATCCGCGGCCGGCACTGCGCCGGACCGCCCGACGAGGGGGAAGGATCCTTCGTGACCGATACCACTGACCTGACAACAGGTGTGGACTCAGCTACCGCCGGAACCAACGGCGAAGCGACTTCAAAAAGCTCCGGACTGGCTGGCCTTAAGCTCGCCCAGCTTCAGGCGCTTGCCGGCCAGCTGGGCATTACCGGCGGATCCCGCATGCGCAAGGGAGATCTCGTAACGGCGATCTCCAACCACCAGCGGGGCGGCGCAGTTGCCGACCGGCCGGTCCGCGGTGCCAAGACCGAGACTGCGCAGGCCGACGTTGCCACAGCAGGTTCCGCAGCCCCGGCTGCCGCTGAGGCCCCGGCCGCAGAGCAGGCAGCCCCCGAGCGTCCGGCGCGGACCCGCAACCGCAACCGCCGCGCTGCCAGTGACGGAGTAGTCACTGCGCCTGCCGCCGAGGCACCCGCCCGGACCGCAGCTGAGCCCGCACAGGCTGAGGCTCCGCGGGAGGAAAACTCCCGCGAGGAGACTCCGCGCGAAGAGCAGCCGCAGCGCGAGCGCAGCAACCGCCGTTCACGCAGCCGCCGTGCGGACAGCGACGGCACCTCCGAGAACGGCCGTGCCGACAACAGCAAGGCCGAGCAGCCGAATGCCGATTCTGCGCCGTCCAATGCCGCAGAGAACGGTGCGGGCGCCCCGGCGAACAACAGCGCCTCTGAGGACCGCCGCGAGAACAACCGCAGCGACAGCCGTGAGAACAAGCGTGACAATAACCGCGAGAACAACCGCGGCGACCGGAATGAGCGCGAGAACAACCGCGGCGACCGGAATGAGCGCGAGAACAACAACCGCGGCGATCGGAATGAGCGCGAGAACAACAACCGCGGCGACCGGAATGAGCGCGACAACAGCCGCAGTGACAACCGTGACAACAATCGCAGCGACAGCCGCGACAATGACAATGAGGAGAACGGGCGCGGGCGCAACCGCCGCAACCGCAACCGCAACGACCGGAATGACCGCAACGATCGCAGCGACCGGAACGACCGTTTCCGCGACCGCAACGAGCGCCGCCGCAACCGGAACCAGAACCCGGACGTCGACGACGTCGAGGTCACTGACGACGACGTCCTGCTGCCCGTAGCCGGCATCCTGGACGTCCTGGAGAACTACGCGTTTGTCCGCACCTCCGGTTACCTGCCGGGCCCGAACGACGTCTACGTGTCCCTGGCCCAGGTCAAGAAGTACAACCTGCGCAAGGGTGACGCCGTTGTCGGTGCCATCCGCGCACCGCGCGAAGGCGAGAACCAGGGCGGCAACCAGCGTCAGAAGTTCAACGCACTGGTTCGCCTGACCTCGGTCAACGGCAAGCCCGCCGAGGACAACAAGGACCGCGTGGAGTTCTCCAAGCTGGTTCCCCTGTACCCCTCCGAGCGCCTGCGCCTGGAGACCTCCGCCAAGGTGATCGGCCCGCGTGTCATCGACCTCGTGGCTCCGATCGGCAAGGGCCAGCGCGGCCTGATCGTCTCCCCGCCAAAGGCCGGTAAGACCCTCATCCTGCAGGCAATCGCCAACGCCATCACGATCAACAATCCTGAGGTCCACCTCATGATGGTCCTCGTGGACGAGCGTCCCGAAGAAGTCACGGACATGCAGCGCACGGTGAAGGGCGAGGTTATCGCCTCCACCTTCGACCGTCCCGCCGATGACCACACCACCGTTGCCGAACTCGCCATCGAGCGGGCCAAGCGCCTCGTGGAAATGGGCAACGACGTCGTCGTCCTCCTGGACTCCATGACCCGCCTGGGCCGTGCCTACAACCTGGCCGCTCCGGCGTCGGGCCGTATCCTGTCCGGCGGTGTCGACTCCTCGGCGCTGTACCCGCCCAAGCGTTTCTTCGGTGCTGCCCGCAACATCGAAAACGGCGGTTCGCTGACCATCCTGGCCACGGCCCTGGTGGAAACCGGATCCAAGATGGACGAGGTGATCTTCGAGGAATTCAAGGGCACCGGCAACATGGAACTGCGCCTGTCCCGCAACCTCGCGGACAAGCGCATCTTCCCGGCCGTGGACGTCAACGCGTCCGGTACCCGCCGCGAAGAGAACCTGCTTTCCCCTGATGAAGTCAAGATCATGTGGAAGCTGCGCCGCGTCCTGTCCGGTCTGGACACGCAGCAGGCTCTGGAACTGCTCACCGGAAAGATCCGTGAGACGCAGTCCAACGTTGAGTTCCTGATGCAGGTCCAGCAGACCACCCTGGGCACCAAGGACAACTAGCTGCCTTACCAAGCCGCTCATATTCCGGCCTCCGCCTTCCGCGGACGGACCGGAGTCTGGGCGGCTTGGCAGTTAACGCGCAGGTCCCGAAGTCCAGGCACAGGTCCGGAGGCCGGGCACGGATAAACTGCTGTTGGGCAGTCGAAAATCTCCGCCGTGAAATTGCCATGGAACCGTCCGCTTTGGGCCGGTTCCAACCATCGAAAGAGGAATGTAAAAGATGTTTGAGTCCATACAGGGTCTGTTGGATGAGCACGCAGAGCTGCAGCTGCGGCTTTCCGATCCCGCAGTGCATGCGGATCAGGGCCTGGCCCGGCGGCTCGGGCGGCGTTATGCCGAGCTCAGCCGCATCGTGGACGCCTACAACAAGTGGCACGCCCTCGAGGACGACCTCGCCGCAGCGTCTGAAATGGCAGCGGAGGATCCGGAATTCGCCGCCGAGGTTCCCGTGCTGAAGGAACAGCTGGATGAGGCACAGGAAACCCTGCGCCGCCTGCTGATTCCGCGCGACCCCAATGACGGCCGCGACGTCATCATCGAGGTCAAGGGCGGTGAAGGCGGCGATGAAGCAGCACTGTTCGCCGGTGACCTGCTGCGCATGTACACCCGTTATGCCGAGCACCGCGGCTGGCGCACCGAGATCATCTCCGCCACCGAGTCCGATCTGGGCGGCTACAAGGATGTCTCCATGGCCATCAAGGGCAACTCCAATGACCCGGCCGAGGGCGTCTACGCCCGCCTGAAGTACGAGGGCGGCGTGCACCGCGTCCAGCGTGTCCCGGTCACGGAATCCCAGGGCCGCATCCACACCTCGGCGGCAGGCGTGCTGGTGCTGCCCGAGGTGGACGAGCCTGAAGAAGTCGAGATCAACCAGAACGACCTGAAGATCGACGTCTACCGTTCCTCCGGCCCCGGCGGACAGTCCGTGAACACCACCGACTCCGCCGTGCGCATCACCCACCTTCCCACCGGAATTGTGGTGGCCATGCAGAACGAGAAATCGCAGCTGCAGAACCGCGAAGCCGCCATGCGCGTGCTCCGTTCCCGCATCCTGGCCCACGAGCAGGAAAAGATCGACGCCGCCAACTCGGACATCCGCAAGTCGCAGATCCGCACCATGGACCGTTCCGAGCGCATCCGCACGTACAACTACCCGGAAAACCGGATCGTGGATCACCGCACCGGCTACAAGGCCTACAACCTGGACACCGTCCTGAACGGCGAGCTGGAGGCCGTGGTGCAGGCTGCCATCGAAATGGATGAACAGGCCCGCCTGGACGCCATCGGTGACGAGAACTAAGTAAGCCGATGGAATCCACCACCCTGGCAGCGGCTTTGCGTGAGGCAACAGCCACTCTGGCCGCAGCCGGGGTGCCCACTCCGGCCGTGGACGCCGAACTGCTGGCCGCACATGTGCTGGGGGAGTCCCGCGGCAGGGTGAAGGCGCTGGCCTTCACCGATGCACCGGTCCCGGCAGGATATGCCGAGCTGGTGGCCGAGCGGGCCTCCCGCGTGCCGCTGCAGCACCTGACGGGTTCCGCGTCCTTCCGCTACCTCGAGCTGAAGGTCGGGCCCGGGGTCTTCGTCCCCCGGCCCGAGACGGAAACGGTGGCCCAGCTGGCCATCGACCATGCCCGTGCCGTTCTTGCTGCCGGGAAGCCTGCGGTTCGGGCAGTGGACCTTGGCACCGGCTCCGGTGCCATTGCCGCCGCCCTGGCCACCGAAGTTCCGGATGCTGAGGTATCCGCCGTCGAGCTGAGCCCGCTGGCCCTGGCCTGGGCGAGCCAGAACCTCGAACCGCTGGGAGTCCGCCTCCTGCATGCGGACCTGCGGACCGCTCTGGCGGATGAAAACGGCAGCTTTGACGTGGTGGTGTCCAACCCGCCGTACGTCCCCGCCGATGCTGTACCCAATGAACCGGAAGCCGCCGAGCATGATCCGGCCATGGCACTTTACGGCGGCGGGCAGGACGGACTTGAACTGCCGCTGGCGGCTGCCGCCACCGCTGCCCGGCTGCTGCTTCCGGACGGTTACTTTGTCATGGAACACGCCGAAGTCCAGGCCGAGCGGATTGCTGCGCTGCTGTCGGCCGAAGCCTGCTGGCGCGGCGTTGCCACGCACACTGATCTAAACGGACGTCCGCGGGCCACCTCCGCCGTGCGGACTTCGTCCCCGGCTGAAACCCACTGACCCCCAACATCAACCAGATGTACTGATCCCAAGGAAACAAGGAAACCCGTGACTACCACTTACGACTGCACTGATCCGCAGAGCCGAAGCGAGGGCCTGGCAAAGGCCCAGCAGGCTGTGGCCGCCAAGCAGTGCGTGGTCCTGCCAACCGACACCGTGTACGGCATCGGGGCAGACGCCTTTTCACCCCAGGCCGTGGCTACCCTGCTGGCATCGAAAGGCCGGGGCCGGTCCATGCCGCCGCCCGTGCTGATTCCGAGGATGCAGACCATGGACGGGCTGGCAGTGGATGTTTCCGAGGACGCGCGGGCGCTGGCCCAGGCCTTCTGGCCCGGCGGGCTGACGTTGATTTTCCATGCACAGCCCTCGCTGACCTGGGACCTCGGCGACACCATGGGCACTGTTGCGCTGCGGATGCCCGATGACCCCATTGCGCTGGAACTGTTGAACCTCACCGGGCCGCTGGCAGTCTCATCGGCTAACCGCACCGGCAACCCTGCGGCTCAGACTGCCGCGCAGGCCCGCGAGCAGCTGGCCGAGTCCGTGGAGGTTTATCTGGAGGCCGGCCCCCGGCCGGAACACGGTGAGGCCGGAGTGCCGTCAACCATCGTCGATGCCACATCCGACACCCTGCGCGTGGTCCGGCAGGGCGCGATCAGCCTGGAACGGTTGCAGGAAGTCGTGCCGGGAGTTCAGAGGCAGTCAGCAGACGCAGCCTAAGGCGCATGACCGCTGCACTCGGCGGGATGCGGGCGGCTGGGGGCCGGATGGCGGGAGCCGGGAGCCGGCGGGCTAGTGGTTTGCCGGTTCCCGGACCTGCACAGAGCGCAGGACTTCCTGCACCCGGGGCTCGGGAACGTTGCCGCTCGCTTCGGCCCAGCCGGGAACCTGCCGCTGGCCGAACCACATCATTTCCAGGCGGCGCAGGGGACCGTGCAGCCGCTCGCCCGCGAGGGCAGAGAGCCGGTAGCCGCTCCAGAGCGCGCTGCGGCACAGCCATTGAGGCAGCCGCAGCGGCTTCCGGCCGCCCGCCGCCTCCAGCACTCCTGCCACCGTGGCATGCTCCCACGGCTGCAGGACGACGGCGGGAACACGGCCCGCGTGCAGTCCCACGGTGCGGATGAACTGCACAAGTGAATCCACTGAACTGACCGGGGAAGGCGCCGTTCCCTCGCCCGCGACGGTGGCGAGCGGAGAGGCGGCCAAACGGGCAAGACTGACCGTTGTGGGCCGCTGCGGTCCCTGAACAGAGGTGGCCCGGATGGTCACGACGCCGCAGGCACCGGCAGACCGTGCCGCCAGACCGCGTTCGCCCAGGGCCTTGGACCGGGAATAGGCGGAAAACGGCTGGACGTAGCTGGTTTCGTCCAGGAACGGACGGTGTCCCTGCACGGCGGCGCTGCTCAGGTGGACGAAGCGGCGAACTCCGGCCGCGTCTGCAGCATCGGCAACAACCAGCGGCAGCAGCGCATTGGCCCCGCGGAGCGCGGGGGAGTCTGTTCCTCCCGGCGTGGCGAGGCCGGCCGCGTTGATGATGACGTCCGCGCCGGCAAAGGCGTTCGCGAGTTCCGTCCGTACTGCAGCCAGTGCGGAAGCTTCCTCAAGCAGCCCCGCTGCGTCCTCGGCGGCTGACTCGAGCCGGGGAGCTGCAACGGCGCGCACGGTAAGTCCGGCGGCACGCAGTGATTCGCATACGGCGCTGCCGATAAAACCGGAGGATCCGAGCACGGCCCAAACAGCCGACGTCGTCGGCTCGGCTGCGCTGGCGTTCTGTACTGCGGGATGGTGCGGAGAAATGTCGTGCGTCAAACCTGGTGTTTCCGATCGTTGGACGGGGCCGGATCAAGCGGCGGCATGGGCTGCCAAGATCCATCGTGCAGGATCAACCGGCTTTCCCGCCAACCGCGCCACAGGCTCGGCGCCCCGGCAACCCGGTGCTCTACGGCAAGCAGCCGCAGAATCTCCTTGCCGGCAGTCAGCAGCGTTCCCAGCGCAAACCCAAGGCGGTTGTACCGCCCGTGCGCCCGCAGATACTGACCCGTGTGGCCGCGGTTGCGCATGGAATAGAAGCGGCTGAGATCACTTGAATCGTTCAAGTGCCGGATGCCCAGATCGATCTGCTTCTGCGGACGGACCTTCTGCAGCACAAAGTCATTGACGTAGACCACGTCCGTCAGGCGCGAGGCAAGCCAGCCGTAGATCTCGTCGTCGCCGTTGATGAAGTACCGCTCGTCGGGAAGCCCGATGCGGCGCACGAGATCAGCCGAAATCAGCATGCCCTCAAAGCAGCCCACGTTGGTTGTGAAAGCTGCACTGTCCCGGAAGACATTGCCGCGGACCGGAATATGGATACCCAGGAACGGGAGGAACCGGTGCTGCCAGAAGAACGGGTTGCCGGCCTCGTCCAGGCGCCTGCCGTGGATGCACCCGTACGTTCCGGTCCACTTGCGAAGTGCCGTCACGGCACCCGGGAGGACAACGACGTCGTCGTCCATTAACCACAGCCAAGACGCACCTTCGCTGAGGGCACGCGCTACGCCGGCGGAGAATCCCCCGGCGCCGCCGGCGTTGACAGGCAGCCGCACGTTGATTAGCGGGATGGCGAGCCGGGAGGCAGCGGCGGTGATGACGTCCTGGGTGTCATCGGTGCTGGCGTTGTCCACCACGACAATCCGCTCCGGTGCCGGTTCCAGGGCGGCCACGGAATCCAGCAGTCCGCGCAAATATCCGGAACGGTTGAAAGTGGCGATGACCAGGGTCAGTTCCTCGGCAGAGGAGGGCGTAGCGGGGGAGGGCACCTCGGGGCGGGCCATGTCAGAAGCCGAAGTCCGACGGCGGTCCGAAGCGGCGTCCGCGCATCCCGGCCGCGTAGGCACGCAGCCAGGCGGCGAAGCCCCTCGGATCGCGGGTCTTGGCGAAGTGGACGGGATAGCCCACCGCGTCAGCGGCGAAGGAGCGCAGCCGCTTGTATTTCCATGTCAGGTGACCGCGGTTGCGGTAGAAATAAAACTGTTTGAAGGCATTTTCGGGAACCAGCACGTGCAGCCGTTCACCGGCAACCTGCTGCACTTCGGCCCACGCCGCCGGGTGGGTCAGGGCTACGGAGGTCACGGTTCCGAACCGGATTCCGGCGCGCCGCAGCCGGATCATGAAATCGGTCTCATCCCCGCGGATAAACAGGCGCAGATCCGGGAGGCCCACACGGAAGAATACGTCGGCGCGGATCAGTGCACCGTTGAAGAAATGCCCGACGTCGGGGATGAAGCCCAGCTTCTCCACCTGCGCGCGGTCATGGGTCAGCTTGCCGTCCAACCGGAAGTGGAAGGACAGAGTGTCAGGGTGCCCGGGAGCCACGACCAGCGGAAGGACCACGTCCATGTGGTGCTTCTGAGCGGCCTCAAGCAGGGCGGCGAGGCAGTTCGGATCCTCCGGATGTGCGTCGTCGTCCATAATCCAGATCCAGTCCGCCCCGGAAGCCATGGCGGTAAGGATGGCCAGCGAAAAACCGCCGGCGCCCCCAAGGTTTGTGTTGGACCGAACGTACGTAACGGGCGCGGACGAAGCTTCAGCGATATCCTGAACCGGCGTCTTCCCTGAATCCACCAAGGCCACCGAGGTAATGTTGGCGCTCTGGGCAGCCAGTGAGTCCAGCAGAGTGGACACATCGTCGGGGCGGTCGAACGTTACTGCTGCTACGGCCACGGAGTCCGGCAAAATGATCCTTTCGAGGCAACCCGGATGAGCGGCCCAAGCCGAACGGAGCAGGGTGTGCAGTTAGAATGCTGATGAGATTCCAGTCTATTACACCGGATTCTTCCGAACAGTGTTGCAATCACCGAGAAGAGAACCGGGGAACTACCCGTTGAGGATTATGAGGCAGACAAGCACGGACGAGAGCGGTCCTTTCCGCGGCGAAAGGCCTGCGCTGTGGCTGTGGACGCAGTACATTCTGGACTCTCTGGCCTGGATCGTGGCCATCGTCCTGGCGCTGGTGCTGCGGTACGAGCTCACGGTGGACCAGATCAATCCCGGGGGTGTCGCCGTCTTCTGCGGCGTGGCCGTGCTGGTGCAGCTGATCGTGGGTTACTCCTTCGCGCTGTACCGCGGCAGGTACAGCTTCGGAAGCTTCCACGAGATGCGGCTGCTGGCCATCGTCACGCTGGTTGTCTCCGCCATACTCGTCATCGTCAGTGCGCTCTTTGGCCTGGCCATCGACATTCCCCGCAGCACCGGCATGATCGCCTTCCCGTTTGCCTGCCTGTTCATGGCCGCCATCCGCTACCTCAAGCGGATGTATGTCGAGGGCAAGGCGCGTCCGGGCGACGAGGCCCAGCGGACGCTGGTGTACGGCGCCGGTTTCCTGGGCAGTTCCCTCGTGACGCGGATGATGAAGGACCCGGATTCGCCTTACTATCCCGTTGGCCTGATCGACGATGATCCGGCGAAAAAGCACCTCCGGCTGTCCACCGTGCCCGTGCTGGGACGGCTGCAGGACCTGCGCGAGGTTGTCCAGCGCACCCGCGCCTCCATTCTGATCATTGCGATCGCCGACGTCGAAGCCCGCCAGGTGCGCGAGGTCACCGACCATGCTGAGGGCTTGAACCTCCGGGTACTGGTATTGCCGCCGCTGAAGGACATGCTGAGCAAGGGCGCCGGTGCCGGCCTCACCGATTTCCGCGAGGTTGCCGTTGAGGACCTGATCGGCCGCCGTCCCGTGGATATCCATGTGGAGGAGGTGGCCGGCTACCTCACCGGCCGCAAGGTCCTGGTGACCGGAGCGGGCGGATCCATCGGTTCCGAGCTGTGCCGCCAGATCACCGCCTTTGATCCGGCCGAGCTGATTATGGTGGACCGCGACGAAACCGGACTGCAGCTCACCCAGCTGTCCATCACCGGACACGGCCTGCTGAACGGCAGGGACACCGTCCTGGCGGACATCCGCGATCCCGCAGCGCTGGAGCAGATTTTCACCGAACGCCGTCCCGACGTCGTGTTTCATGCCGCAGCGCTGAAGCATGTTTCCCTGCTGGAGCAGTATCCGCAGGAAGCCTGGAAGACCAATGTGCTGGGAACCGCCAACGTCCTGCGGGCCGCCAAGAAGGCCAAGGTCAAGTACTTCGTCAACATCTCCACGGACAAAGCAGCCAACCCCACCACGGTGCTGGGGCACTCCAAGCGGGTGGCCGAGAAACTCACCGCCTGGATGGCGCGCAGCACCCAGGACCGCTACGTGTCGGTGCGGTTCGGCAACGTGATCGGCAGCCGGGGTTCCATGCTGCCCCTGTTCACCGAGCAGATCCGGCAGGGCGGGCCGCTGACCGTGACCGATCCGGAAGTGACCCGGTTCTTCATGACCATCCCCGAAGCCTGCCAGCTGGTGATCCAGGCCGGGGCGATCGGCCGCGGCGGAGAAGTCCTGATCCTGGACATGGGGGAGCCGGTGAAGATCCTCGACGTCGCAAAACGGATGATTGCCATGTCCGGCAAGGACATAGAGATTGTGTTCACAGGGCTTCGCCAGGGCGAAAAGATGCACGAAATCCTGGTGGGCACCGGTGAAGATGACTCCCGTCCGCTGCATCCCAAGATTTCCCATACTGCGGTGGATGAACTGAATCCGTCGGACCTGAAATTCGAAGACTGGCTGCACAAGTGCGGTGTGGATTCGCACGGTGAAATCCTGCCCCCGGTCACGGAAATCGGAGGCGCGGTTCCCGGCGAACGCACTGCCCGCCGCCCCCGCAGCGACGGAACAGCGAAACGGCGGACCGGCTAATGCTCCTTGCCCTGTGCATTGGGGCAGCCTTCCTCGCAAGCCTGCTGCTGCCCTTCCTCTTCATACCTTTCCTGCGCCGCCTTGGCGTCCTGGACATCCCCAACGAGCGCTCCTCGCACAGCAAGGTCATCATCCGCGGTGTGGGAGTCACCATCGCCGCGGGTGTCCTGCTGGGCACGGGCCTATCCCTGCTGACCGGACTGGTTGCCATTGACCGGTCCATCATGGCGATCCTGATGGCCGTTATCGCCGCGGCGTCACTCCTGGGCTGGGTCGAAGACTTCCGCGGCCTGTCGGTCCGGGTCCGGGCCGGACTTCAGCTGCTCCTTGGCATCTTGGGAACCACCGCACTTGTCTGGACCATGGAGCAAAGCTACTGGTGGGTTCCGGTGGGGGCCCTTGCCATTGCCGCCTACATCAACGTCGCCAACTTTATGGACGGCGTCAACGGGATCTCCGGGCTGCACGGCATCGCCGTCGGCGTCCTCTACGCCGTTGCCGGCCAGCTCAATGACCACGTGTGGATGACGGTGGCCGGCGCCGTCACCGCTGCCGCTTTTGCAGCGTTCCTGCCGTGGAACCTGGGCCGCGGTTCGGTGTTCATGGGCGACGTCGGCAGCTACCTGCTGGGTGCCTGCATTTCCGGAATTGCGGTTGCCGCCTTCCTGGCCGGGGTTCCTGTGGAATATCTCCTCTTCCCGATCCTCATTTATCTCGCTGACACCTTCTCTACCCTCCTGCTGCGCATCAGCCGGGGTGAACGCTGGTATGCCGCGCACCGCCAGCATGTCTACCAGCGGCTGACCGACGTTGGTCTCAGCCATCTCCAGTCCGCCGGCGTGGTGACCGCCTGCACCCTGCTGACCGGGGGAGCGGGCCTCGTTCTCGCCGAAGCGGAGGATGTGCCCAAGATTGCGCTGACGCTCTTTGCCGCCGCCGTAGTGGTGTTTTACCTCTTCTCTCCGAAGGTCTTCGGCCGGCGGCGCGCCCGGGTGTGAGCGTATGTGACGCCTCCCGGGCGGAGGCGACTTCTATGTGCTGTAGAATTTCAAGAGTCGCGAAGAATACGCGGCACAAATTCCCGCCCCAGCCCGAAGGATGTCTAAAGTTATGAGCCCCGCAGACGGTGCCCAGACTGGACGTCCCCTTGTCGCTTCAGGGCCCACCCTGAATCCGTGGCTGCGCATCTTCCGCACCGCGATGATGTGGACCGGCCTGGTTGCCGCAGTCCTTATCGTTGCGTCCCTGGTCGCAGACGGGACCGCAGGTGTCGGCAGCGTGCTGTTTGGCTGGGCCCTCGTCATTGCTTTCAGCGGCGTCAGCCTGCTGATTGTCCATGTGGTGGGCCGGGACAACCCGCACGGCGCGATGGCCATGTTTGCGCTCATCTACATCGTCAAAGTGGCTGTTTTTGCTGCGGTGCTGCTTCTGATCGGCAGGCCGGCCTGGCTTGAGGCAACGTGGTTCTTTACCGCTGCGCTTCTGACCGTGGTGGTATGGCAGGTTGCGGAAATCCGTGCCTTCTCCCGGATTCGTTTCCAGCTGTACGACGACAATGCGGGGGAAGAAACATCAGTCAAAGGGAAAATGGATGCCTGAAAAGCCTGATTACGATCCCGAAAACACGTACGACTCCGGCATGCGCGTCTTCAGCTACATCATTGGCGGGATCGTCGCCTGGGGTTTGATAGGGTGGTTTTTGGACAATCTGTTCGAGACTCAGTGGTTGGTGCTCGTCGGTATCCTTTTTGGAGCAGCCGCCGGATTCTATCTGACCAAAGTCCACGGCCTGACCGGAAGCAAACCTGCGAAAGCCAGCGTCGGCCATCCAGCCCACAACCGTGAAGAAGCCGAACAGTAATGCCACAGTTTTTAGAGCGGGCAACCAGTATTGCCCCGATTCACACGCCCGATGAAGGACACAGCAGAGAGGAAACGCGTTGATCGCGCTTGCACTCCCGGCCACTAATGAAGGTGGATTCGTTCCGCCGGCCATTGAAGAAATGCACCTCCCTGAGATTTTCCCGTGGGGCGCGGACTACGGCACCGGTGTCGGCAAGCAGATGCTGCTGGTCGTCCTCTCGGTCATCATCATTGCCGTTATCTTTGTTCGAGCTTCCCGGAAGGGACAGCTGGTGCCGGGACGCCTGCAGTTCCTGGGTGAATTCGGTTACGGATTCGTCCGCAACGGCATCGCCAAGGATGTGATCGGCGAGCGGGACTTCCTCAAGTTCGTCCCCTTCCTCTTCGCGCTGTTCTTCTTCATCATCGTCAACAACATTTACGGTGCCATTCCGTTCATTCAGTTGCCGAGCTTCTCCCACCCGGGCGGTGCTTACCTGCTGGCCGCGATCGTGTACTTCACATGGATCGGTGTTGGCATCAAGAAGCACGGAATGAAGTACTTCGTGAAGGCCACAGTGCCCTCGGGCGTGCCGTGGTACATCCTCCCCGTTCTGGTTCCCATTGAGATCATCTCCAATTTCCTGGTCCGGCCGATCACGCACAGCCTGCGTTTGTTCGCCACCATGATGTCCGGGCACTTGATTGTCATGCTTGCCGGCGCCGGCATTGAATACCTCCTGGTTCTCCAGGACAACATCATCCTCCAGGCCTCGTCTGTCCTGGTGCTGGTTGGCGGCATCGCCATGTACATGCTTGAAGCACTGATCATGGTGCTCCAGGCCTACGTTTTCACCCTGCTTACCGCCATCTACATCCAGGGCGCACTGGCAGACGATCACTAAGCTTCCCCTCCGGGATAACTAAACTTCCCCTTCGGGGAAACCCCAAGCAACCTGCCCTCAGGGCATCTTGAAAGGAAAAATCAACATGGAAATCGCAGGTAGCCTCAACGCAATCGGCTATGGTCTCTCCGCAATCGGCGGCGCCATCGGTGTGGGTCTCGTCTTCTTCGCTTACATCAGCGGCGTTGCACGCCAGCCGGAGGCACAGCGCGTCCTTCAGCCCATCGCCTTCCTTGGCCTGGCACTGACCGAAGCACTCGCTATTCTTGGTCTGGTTCTCGCGTTCATTGTCTAGTCCGAACCGACTGACCCACCAAGCAGATAGGACGGGTGCATTATGGATCAGGTAATTATGTTGGCAGCCTCTGAGGGCGCCAACCCCCTGATTCCCAACGTCTGGGAAATCCTGGTGACGGGAATCAGTTTCGCCATACTGATGTTCATCGTCGTCAAGTTTGTGGTTCCGGGCTTCGAAAAGACGTACGCGGAGCGCACTGAAGCCATTGAAGGCAACATTGCCAAAGCGGAGAAGGCCCAGGCCGAGGCCAGCGCAGCGCTGGTGGAGTACAAGGCACAGCTTTCAGATGCCCGGGCAGAAGCCAACGCCATCCGTGAGGAAGCACGCGCCGAAGGCGCTCAGATTCTTGCGGACCTGAAGGCTAAAGCTGCTGCTGAATCCGCTCGGATCACCGAGCAGGCCCAGGTGCAGATTGCCGCAGAACGGCAGGCGGCCGTAACGTCGCTCCGTGCTGAGGTTGGCACCCTGGCAACCGAGCTGGCCGGACGCATCATCGGCGAGACGCTCGAGGATGACGCCCGCGCTGCCCGCGTGGTTGACCGTTTCCTTGGGGAACTGGAAAACGAGAACGCAGGTGCAGCTAGGTAATGGCAGGAGTATCGAGCGAATCACTCGCCGCGGCACGGCAGCAGCTGGAAGCCAAGCTTCCGTTTGCGTCCCTGTCGCTGGCAGAGGAACTCTTTGGAATCCTGGGCGTTCTCGACAGCAGCGCCGGTGTCCGGCGTGCGCTGACCGATCCCGCCCGTGAAAGCGATGCCAAGGCGGCGCTGGTTTCACAGCTGGTAGGCGGAAAGGTTTCAGCCGACGCTGAAGCCATTGCAGCCAATCTGGTCTCCTCGCGTTGGCGGTCTCCGCGTGACTTGGGTGATGCGCTCGAGGAACTGGCTGCCACTGTTGTTTCGGCAACGGCAGAAAACAGGGGATCAGGGCTTGTCGGCCTCGATGCACTGGAAGACGATCTCATCCGGTTCAACCGGGTGGTGGCTTCCAGCCACGAACTCCAGCGTGCACTGTCCGAGCCGCAGGCCTCGCCTGAAGCGAAGATTACGCTGGCCGAGAAGATTGTGCCCGGGGCCAGCCCTGCGGCACTCGTACTGATCCGCCAGGCGGTCACGCATCCGCGTGGCCTGAAGCCCAGTGCCCTGGTGGCACGCTTCCTGGAGCTCGTTGCCGGGCGCCAGAAGCGCTGGATCGCCGAGGTTCGGGCCGCCCGTCCGTTGACCCAAGAGCAGCTTTCGCGTCTGCAGTCCTCTCTTAATGGACTCTACGGCCGTGAGTTGAAGATCAACGCCGACGTTGACCCGTCACTGATCGGCGGCGTGCGGATCGCAGTGGGGGACGAGATACTGGATTCATCAGTAGTTTCCCGTCTGTCCGACCTCCGTCGGAAGCTCGCGGTCTAGCCGTCCCGCGGGACGGTTGAGACCAGTTCAAGATCATTTGAGAATTAATCACGGTCATCGGCACCAAGCGATGATCACAACACAGGAGAGCAGGGACTGCAGATGGCCGAATTGACCATCAACGCCGACGACGTCCGTAATGCGTTGAACGAATTCGCGGCGTCCTACGAACCCGGAAACGCAGAGCGCGTTGAAGTTGGCCGCGTAACAACCGCCAGCGACGGCATTGCCCGTGTGGAGGGCCTGCCCTCCGTCATGGCAAACGAGCTGCTTCGGTTCGAGGACGGCACACTGGGCCTGGCCCAGAACCTTGACACCCGTGAAATCGGTGTCGTTGTACTCGGCGATTTCGCCGGGATCGAAGAAGGCCAGGAAGTTCACCGCACCGGTGAAGTCCTGTCCGTACCCGTGGGCGATGCCTTCCTGGGCCGCGTTGTCGACCCGCTGGGCGAGCCCATGGATGACATGGGCCCCATCCAGGCCGAGGCACGCCGTGCACTGGAACTCCAGGCACCCGGCGTAACCCAGCGCAAGTCGGTTCACGAACCGCTTCAGACCGGCCTCAAGGCAATCGACGCCATGATCCCGATCGGCCGCGGCCAGCGCCAGCTGATCATTGGTGACCGCAAGACGGGTAAGACCGCCATTGCTGTTGACGCCATCCTCAACCAGAAGGCCAACTGGGAATCCGGCGACGTCCAGAAGCAGGTGCGCTGCATTTACGTAGCCATCGGCCAGAAGGCGTCCACGGTTGCTGAGATCAAGCGCACCCTCGAAGAGGCCGGCGCCATGGAGTACACCACCATCGTGGCCTCCCCGGCATCCGACCCCGCAGGCTTCAAGTACCTGGCACCGTACGCCGGTTCGGCCATCGGCCAGCACTGGATGTACGGCGGCAAGCACGTCCTGATCATCTTTGATGATCTCTCCAAGCAGGCTGAAGCCTACCGTGCCGTGTCGCTGCTGCTGCGCCGCCCGCCGGGACGCGAAGCGTACCCCGGTGACGTCTTCTACTTGCACTCCCGCCTGCTGGAGCGTTGCGCCAAGCTCTCCGACGAGCTCGGTGCAGGATCGATGACCGGCCTGCCGATCATCGAAACCAAGGCAAACGACGTCTCGGCTTACATCCCGACCAACGTCATCTCCATCACCGATGGTCAGATCTTCCTTCAGTCGGACCTCTTCAACGCCAACCAGCGCCCCGCCGTCGACGTCGGTATTTCCGTCTCGCGCGTCGGTGGTGCTGCACAGCAGAAGGCCATGAAGAAGGTTTCCGGTACTTTGAAGCTGGAACTGGCCCAGTACCGCGACATGCAGGCGTTCTCCATGTTCGCTTCGGACCTGGACGCAGCCACCCGCCAGCAGCTCACCCGCGGTGCGCGGCTGATGGAACTCCTCAAGCAGGGTCAGTACGCTCCGTACCCGGTTGAGGAACAGGTTGTTTCGATCTGGGCCGGCACCAACGGCTACCTGGACGATGTTCCCGTGGAAGACGTGCTCCGCTTCGAAGGCGAGTTCATCGACCACCTGAAGCACAGCACGTCCGTCCTGACCACCCTGGCACAGACGGGCAAGCTTGAGGACTCCACTGTGGAGGAACTCAAGAAGCGCGTTGTCTCCTTCAAGGAAGGCTTCTTCGGGGAGGGCGACAACCACATGGTTGCCGCCGGCCACGAAGAGTACGCCGCCTTGGGCGAAGACGCTGTTGACCAGGAAAAGATCGTCAAGCAGAAGCGCTAGCGGCTTAGGTGTTCCGCGTCCGGGCCGCACGGCCCGGACGCGGAACACCTGGCCTATGCCTTAGCCCCTAGTTCAAACGCTAGGAACTGAAAGGAAAAGTATGGGAGCCCAAATTCGGGTCTACCGTCAGAAGATCGCTTCGACGACGTCGATGCAGAAGATCTTCAAGGCGATGGAGCTGATTGCTGCCTCTCGCATTGGAAAGGCACGCACCCGTGTGGCTGCGTCATTGCCGTACTCCAATGCGATCACCCGTGCCGTTTCTGCTGTGGCGTCCCAGTCGGAAATCGATCACCCGCTGACTACCGAGCCGGAGCAGATCCGCCGGGCAGCCATGGTGGTTATGACCTCCGACCGCGGTCTTGCTGGTTCGTACTCCGCCAGTGTGCTCAAGCAGAGCGAATCCTTGGTCGAATTGCTCCGTGAAGAGGGCAAAGAGGTCAAGACCTACCTGGTGGGACGTAAGGCACAGGCGTACTACGATTTCCGTGACCGGGAATCCGCACGTGTCTGGACCGGAAACACCGACGCACCTGACTTCGAAACGGCCCGCGAAATCGGCAGGGCCCTTCTTGATGACTTCAACACAGACTACGAAGACGGCGGCGTGGATGAAATCCACATTGTCTACACGCGCTTCAAGTCGATGGTTGTTCAGGAACCCACGGTGATCCGCCTGCTGCCGCTGGAGGTTGTTGAGGAAGAAGCACAGTCCGAGACTGAGCTGCTGCCTCTGTACGAGTACGAGCCGGAGCCCGAAAAGGTTCTTGACGCACTGCTGCCGCGCTACATCGAGTCGCGCATCTTCGCAGCCATGCTTCAGGCAGCCGCTTCCGAGCTCGCAGCCCGCCAGCGCGCAATGAAGTCCGCAGGGGACAACGCCTCCGACCTTATTAAGAAGTACACGCGACTTCGCAATAACGCCCGTCAGGCCGAGATCACCCAGGAACTGTCCGAAATTGTTGCCGGTGCCGACGCGCTCAGCGCGTCCTAGCCCCGGCTCCAGGACCCGTTCCACCAAAGCAAACTTAGTCCACACGCCATCTAACTGAGTGAAGTGAGAGAGATGACTGCCCAAACTGTCGAGCACGGATCTGATTCCGTAGCCTCGGGTGCCACCGGCCGTATCGCCCGTGTCATCGGCCCGGTTGTCGACGTCGAATTCCCGGCTGACGCAATCCCCACCATCTACAACGCCCTCACCACCGAGCTGACGCTCAACGGTGAGACCAAGACCATCACGTTCGAAACGTCCCAGCACCTCGGCGACAACCTCGTGCGCGCCATCTCCATGCAGGCCACCGACGGCCTGGTCCGCGGCGCAGCCGTCAAGGACACCGGCGCACCGATCTCCGTCCCCGTAGGCGACGGCGTCAAGGGCCACATCTTCAACGTCCTGGGCAAGCCCCTGGATGTCGCTGAAGATCAGCTGGAGATCACCGAGCGCTGGCCCATCCACCGCAAGGCTCCGAACTTCGCGGACCTCGAAGGCTCCACCGAGATGCTGGAAACCGGCATCAAGGTGATCGACCTTCTCACCCCGTACATCAAGGGTGGAAAGATCGGCCTGTTCGGCGGCGCCGGCGTCGGCAAGACCGTGCTGATCCAGGAAATGATCACCCGTGTGGCCCGCAACTTCGGTGGTACCTCGGTATTCGCCGGTGTTGGCGAGCGTACCCGTGAAGGCAACGACCTCTGGGTTGAAATGGAAGAGGCAGGCGTCCTCAAGGACACCGCCCTTGTATTCGGCCAGATGGATGAGCCGCCGGGAACGCGTCTGCGCGTGGCCCTGTCCGGCCTGACCATGGCGGAGTACTTCCGCGATGTGCAGAACCAGGACGTGCTGCTCTTCATCGACAACATCTTCCGCTTCACGCAGGCAGGTTCCGAGGTTTCAACGCTTCTGGGCCGCATGCCGTCCGCTGTGGGCTACCAGCCGAACCTGGCCGACGAGATGGGTCTCCTGCAGGAGCGCATCACGTCCACCAAGGGTCACTCCATCACGTCGATGCAGGCCATCTACGTGCCTGCTGATGACTACACCGACCCGGCCCCGGCCACCACGTTCGCGCACCTGGACGCCACCACGGAACTTTCCCGTGAAATCGCCTCGCGCGGTCTGTACCCGGCCGTGGATCCGCTGACCTCAACGTCGCGCATCCTCGACCCGCAGTACGTGGGCCAGCTGCACTACGACACGGCAGTCCGCGTCAAGCAGATCCTCCAGAAGAACAAGGAACTGCAGGACATCATCGCCATCCTCGGCATCGACGAGCTCGGCGAAGAGGACAAGATTGTTGTGGCACGTGCACGCCGCATCCAGCAGTTCCTGTCGCAGAACACCTACACCGCCAAGCAGTTCACCGGCGTCGAGGGCTCCACGGTCTCCATCAAGGAAACCATTGAGGGCTTCAAGGCCATCTGCGACGGCGACGTGGACCACATCGCCGAGCAGGCCTTCTTCAACGTCGGCAGCATGGACGATGTCATGGCCAACTGGGCGAAGATCCAAGAGCAGACCGGGAAGTAAGCCCTATGGCGAACACTGCTGAACTCGAAGTTGAGATTGTCGCAGCGGACCACTTCGTGTGGTCCGGCGCGGCAAAGATGGTCAAGGCACGCACCAGTGAGGGCGACGTCGGGATTCTTCCCGGCCACACCCCGCTGCTGGCCATTCTGGCCGAGGGCGAAATGGCCATCGAGCCGGTCTCCGGTGCCCGCTTCACGGTGAACGTTGACGGTGGTTTCTTCTCCGTCGACAGCAACCGCGTAGTGATTGTCGCTGACAACGCTCAGATGAACGACGCAGCCAACGCTGGGACTCGCTGACCCTTCCCAATGAGCAGCTCTTATTTGTTCATTGCGCTGGCAGGGCTCCTGTTCCTGCTGGTACTGGCAGTAGTTCTGTTCGGGGTGCGCCGCAGTCAGCTGCGGCGCGCCCTGGGTACTTTTGACGCCTCCATCTGCTTTCCGCCCCGCGGGTGGCAGATGGGGGTTTGTCGTTATACGGACACCCATCTGGAATGGCTGCGCCTTATCTCGCTCAGCCCGCGGCCGCCGCATCGGTTCCTGCGCAGCTCGCTGGAGATAGGAAGCTGGCGGCAGCCCACGGAGGCTGAGCGCGCCCGCATCCAGCCGGGCGCCATCATCGTCACACTGGAATACCAGGGCACGGAATTCCTCGTGGCCATGAAGTATGAGGTTTACACAGGCCTGTCCTCGTGGCTTGAAGCCGGCCCTGTCATTGGCATCGGGACCTGGCGCTAAGGAAATCAGCAACCGTCAACCGCCTTAGTATTGAGGAATGGAAGACGTCATTGTTGTTACCGGACCGGCCACGCTCAACGGAGCGGTCAGCGTCCCCGGAGCTAAAAACAGTGTCCTGAAACTGATGGCGGCAACGCTGTTGGCGCAGGGATGCTCCACGATCACCAACGTTCCCAACATCCAGGATGTCTGGATCATGGCCGAGCTGCTGCGCCGGCTGGGCTGCTCCGTCGATTACGACGTCGAAGCGGCCGCCGTCTCCATCGACGTTCCGGAACTGCCCCTGCACCAGGCGGACTATGACCTGGTGCGCGCCATGCGGGCCTCCATCTCGGTCCTCGGCCCGCTGGTTGCCCGCTGCCGCCAAGCCGAAGTGGCACTGCCCGGCGGTGACGCCATTGGCTCCCGCGGGCTGGACATGCACCGAGCCGGCCTTGAGCTGATGGGAACCACCATCACCATTGACCACGGGTACCTCGTGGCCTCTGTGCCGGACGGCCTGATCGGAGCCCGCCATCTGCTGGACTTTCCGTCCGTGGGGGCTACCGAGAACCTGATGATGGCTGCGACCCTCGCCGCGGGAACCACCGTCATCGACAACGCGGCACGCGAACCTGAAATCACGGACATTGCACTCATGCTCAACGAAATGGGCGCCCGAATTTCCGGCATCGGCACCAACACCTTGGTGATCGAGGGGGTTGAGCGGCTGGAACCGGTGGTGCACCGGGTGGTGCCGGACCGGATCGTTGCCGGAACGTGGGCCTTCGCAGCGGCTATCACCGGCGGCTGCATCGAAGTGCGCGACGCGGACGCCTCCGCGCTGACCGTGGTGCTGGACAAGCTCTCGCAGGCCGGTTGCACCGTCACGGTGGGGGAGGACAGCTTTACCGTCAAAGGCAACGGACGCCCGGAGCCCATCAACGTCTCCACCCTGCCGTATCCGGGTTTTCCGACCGACCTGCAGCCCTTCGTTGTGGCCATGAATGCCGTTTCCACCGGTTCCGGAATGGTCACGGAGAATGTCTTCGAGGCCCGCTGGGGATTCACCTCGGAGCTCGCGCGGCTGGGTGCCGTCATCCGGCTGGACGGGCATCACGCCCTGATCCAGGGGGTTCCCCGACTGTCCGGGGCACCCGTCGAAGCCAATGACATCCGGGCCGGTGCTGCCCTCGTCATAGCCGGGCTGGCCGCTGAAGGCACCACCGAGGTCCGCGGAGTGGACCACATTGACCGCGGATACGAAAAATTCATGGAGAATCTTCGCGGGCTGGGCGCGCAGGTCATTCGCCGGCGCAGCTGACACCCGAGCAAATCCCGCCGGCTCGGGAAATCCCTCCGGTACGCAGCGGCAGGGATTTCCCCCTGGAAACCAAGAAAGTCCCCGGCAGATGCCGGGGACTTTCTGGTTACTAAGTTTTTTGGTGAAGCTTAGAGGGCGGTGACGCCGGTAGCCTGGGGGCCCTTGGCGCCCTGGCCGATTTCAAACTCAACGCGCTGGTTCTCATCGAGAGTCTTGAAGCCACCGGTCTGAATTTCAGAGTAGTGAACAAAGACGTCGCCGTCTGCATCATCGGGAGTGATGAAGCCGAAGCCCTTTTCAGCGTTAAACCATTTGACGGTACCCTGTGCCATTTTTGTTTCTCCTCATAAGTGGAACTTCAGACCGCCACACCCCGCGGCGGCCTCATTGTTACTGAAACGGGAAGGCTCAAGATCCTTGCCATTCAGCAGTTCCTTGAGGAGCTTCACGCTCGCAACGGTCTTGCGAGCATGAATAACACCTACACAAAGACTGGTTATAGGATTACACACACCCAAAGGCTGGTCAACGAATTCGGGCAAAATATTTACGAGTATTTTCGAGAGTGTTTTGCCCGCACTTCTTAGCGCGGTTGATCCGGCCCGTATGAACTTCCGGCGGCGTTATGTCTTGGGGATAACCGGGCTGATTTCAGGTGCAATGTCCGGTCTGCGGGACCCGGTCTCCGCCAAGCTAAAAGAGGCGCGATTCCGAATCGTCCACACCGCGCATGGCGTCATAGTCCAGGGTGAGGCACTCGATACCGCGGTCGTTTGCGAGCACCCGTGCCTGCGGCTTGATCTGCTGCGCGGCGAACACGCCCTTGACCGGAGCCAGAAGCGGATCCCGGTTGAGCAGCTCAAGGTAGCGCGTGAGCTGTTCAACGCCGTCGATATCCCCGCGGCGCTTGAGTTCCACGGCAACCGTGGTGCCGGAGGCGTCCCGGGCCAGGATGTCCACCGGTCCGATGGCTGTCATGTACTCCCGGCGGATCAGCGTGAAGCCCTCGCCGAGCTTGGTGATCTGCTCGGCCAGCAGCCGCTGCAGGTCAGCCTCCACGCCGTCCTTGATGAGGCCCGGATCCACACCGAGGTCATGGGATGTCTCGGAGAAGCGTTCATAGATGCTGATGACGAGTTTGTCGTCTGTCTTGGCACTTTGGACGTTCCACGTTTCGATGACGCCTGTTTCGGCGTCGTCATCCGAGGGAGCGGTGACCCGGAGGGTGGCCGGAGGGCTCATCCAGTTCAGGGGTTTGTAGGAGCCGCCGTCGGAGTGGATCAGGACGGAACCGTCGGCTTTCACCATCAGCAGACGGACGGCGAGCGGAAGATGGGCACGGAGGCGGCCGATGTAGTCAACAGAGCAGCGGGCTATTACTAAACGCACAGTTGCACTTTACCGGCTCTGCTTGAGGCAAAATAACTTATATGCCCCGTTCCAACCGTCCCCGCCGCCCGCCCGGCGCAGCCAACGCCAACTTGGGCCGCAGTGCCCGGAGCAAATGGGCAACGCCTGCCGCGGAGCTGGACCTGGAACGCACCCGCGCCGGAATACCGCATCGGGAAAGCGCGCCCGACGGTGAATGGTCAGTGCGGCAAATCACGGCCCGCAATGCGGCAAAAGAGTACAAATGCCCCGGGTGCGGCATCACCATTCCGCCCGGAATCCCGCACCTCGTGGTGTGGCAGGAGGACTCGCTTCTGGGCCGTGAAACCGCCGTCGCGGACCGCCGGCACTGGCATGAGCGCTGCTGGCGCACGCGCAGAACCGGCGGCCGGCGGCGCTGAGCGGCTGCCGCCGTCGGGCACCGCTGAGCGTCCCGTAGCCAGCTGCTAGCGCTGGTCCTGGCGGGAAATAAAGACTTCCTTGAGCAGCAGCAGCACGGCTGCTGCGGTGGGAATGGCAATCAGGGCGCCCAGGACGCCCAGCAGGGTTCCGCCGGCGATGACGGCGATGACGGCCACGGCTCCGGGCACTGCGACGGCACGCTGCATGATGCGCGGGGATACGAAGTACGCCTCGAACTGCAGGTACGCCACGTAGAACAGTGCAAAGACCACGGCGGTCTGCCAGCTGACGGTAAGGGCTACGAGGGATACCAGCACCAGCGCGATGGGCGGGCCCACCAGTGGAATAAAGGCCAGCAGTGCCACCACAAAGGCGAGCAGAACGGAGAACGGCACCCCGGTGATGCTCATGACAATGAAGGCATAGGTGGCGTCCAGCAGGGCGACCAGCCCCTGGCCGATCACGTAGTTGCCCACACTGCCGCTGATTTCCTCGGAGAGGGCTTCGACGCGGCGGCGCCGGCTCTTGGGTGCCAGACGGTACGCCCACAACTTCATGGACGGCAGGGAGGAGAGGAAGTACAGGGTCAGCACCAGGATAATCAGCGCACCGAAAAGGCCGTTGGCAATAACCGTGCCCACCGAAAGCACGCCGCCGAAGACCCCGCCCAGCGCGTCCGCGTTGCTGAAGAACTTATTGACCTCTTCTTCGATCCTCTCCCGCACATGGAACTGTTCTTCAATGTTGACGAAGAAATCCGATTCCAGAAAGGTGTCCACATAGCCGGGGGCATTGTTGATGATCTCCGTGGTCTGCCGCACGATGGTGGGAATCAGGGTCGCGAAGAAGCCCATAATGATTCCGGCCAGGCCCAGGACAGTGATGGCAATTCCGGCCGGCCGGGGTATCCTCCGGGCCGCCAGCCAGCGCACTATGGGGTCCAGTCCCAGCGCTATGAAGAGTGCGGCTCCGATCCATACCAGGAGTTCACCGACGTTGGTCAGGATGAAATAGCAGAGAAGGGCAATTCCCACGCCCACGGAAAACATGAAGCCGAAATGGATGGGATGGCTGCTCATGCGGGTGGGGGAATCATCGCCGCTGCTGCCGGCCTCGACGGGTTGCTCGGGACCGGCCGGCGCTGTTCCCTCCGCCGCAGTCTCCGGCGGAAACTCGAACCGGCGCCGCGGACGGGCTCCGGGAATACCGCGGGGCGCCGCGTGCCGGATCCGTTCGGAGGCGGCGGACAGAAAACCGGGGCGCTTGCCTGACGGAGAATTCGTGCCCCCGGCCTGTCCGGAAATAGGACGGGATCCGTCAGCCGGCAGGTCCTGGTTCTCGGCCATTGTGCAGGTCTCCTAGATTTAGCGAACGCCCCGGTACGAAGCGCCACATTATCAGTCCCGGAGCCCCGGCGGCGGGGTGCGCGCACGCGGCGGCGGGCTTCGAATGTGTCCTGCCAGAGGATTTCGTTACCATTGGGTTATAAACCCGGCTACCGCCCTGACATTCAAGAGGCTCCACGTCCCGTTCGCCTGCCTATACGTGAGGCACTTGCACCGAGACTGAAGATAGGTAAGTTGTGCGAAACAAATTTGCAGTTCCGCTGATCGTCATCGGAGTGCTGCTGATGCTCATCGGCATCGGGCAGCGCACCGTCTGGGCCCCGCCCAGCACCGTTACGGCGGCAGCACCGTCCCAAGACCAGGAAGCGCCGCTGACCGTCATCAGCTCGGACGTCCTCACCCAGCACTCCGACGGGGTGGATGTGACCGTCTCTGCGGACGGGCCGTTCCTGATGGCCGTAGGCCGGGCCGACGACGTCGACGCCTGGGTGGGGGACGCCTCCGTGCTGCGCATCGGTGCCGACGGCGAGTCGCTCACCTCCGAGGTAACGGACGGCACTGACACTGTTCCCAACCCTGCCGGATCCGACCTGTGGGTCTCCGAACAGGAAATCGAGGATGAGCTGACCTTCGGCTGGGAGCCGCCCGCCGCCGGGGACTGGCAGATCCTGCTGGCCACGGACGGGACCGCAGCTGCCCCTTCGGCTGTCTCGGTTACTTTCGCCAACGATGATTCCACTCCGTTTGCCGTCCCCCTGATCGTCCTGGGCGCCCTTGTCGCCGTTCTGGGCCTGGCGCTGACCTTCATGACCGGCCGGGGCAACAGCGGCCGCCGCTCCGGCGGGAACGGACCTTCCTCTTCGGAACCGGCCAAGCAGGCCACACCGTCGGGCGCCCATCCGGCAACCGGCGGCACCGGGGACCCCGCCGTCGTACCCGCCAAGGATTCCAAAGCGGGACCTGCGGGCAGTACGCAGGCCTTCGGTATCCTTCCCGCCCTCAGGCGCCGCGGTCCTGCGGCGGCTCTGGGCACCGTCATTGCCGCCGGCCTGAGCTTTGGCGCACCGGCTGCGGCACTGGCAGCGCTTCCGCTCACTGCAAGCCCTGCAGCAGAATCCACGAGCCCCGCAGCAGAATCCGGCAGCGAAGCCACGCCGCCCGTGGTGCTGGATTCCCAGCTGGAACGGATCCTCTCCGAAGTCGCATCCACCGTGACCGAAGCCGATGCGGCAAAGGATGCAAAGCTGCTCGCCACCCGCGCCGCCGGAAGCGCCGCAAGCCTGCGCGAGGCCAATTACGCCACCGCAGCGAAGGTGCCGGAAACTGACGCACCGGAGCCGGTTGTCGCGGAACCGCTGATGACGGACCTGATCATGGGCGGAACTGAGTTCCCGCGCAGCATCGTGGCGGTCACCCAGGGTCCGGACAACGAAGTTCCGCAGGCGCTGCTCCTTGTGCAGGAATCGGCCCGCCAGAACTACAAGCTGGTTTCGGCCATCAAAATGCTGCCCGGCACCACCTTCCCCAAGCGTCCTGCCAACGGCACCGGAGTAAATCCGGCTCCGGCAGGCTCAGCTGACGGACTCGACATTGCCCCGCAGGCCGCCGTCGACGGCCTGGCGGACGCCCTGACCAACCCCGAAGGCGCAAACAAGGACACGTTTGCAGCCAACACCTTCGCCGAGGCCGTCACCAAGTTCCAGAAGACCGTCCTGTCCAGCCCGGATAACGAGTTTGCCGATATTACGTTCAAGCACACATCCGTGCCGGCCGACACCCGGGCGCTGAGGACCGCGGACGGTGGCGCCATCGTCTTCGGGTACATGGACAGCAGCTATGCGAGCGTTCCGCGGGAAGTGGGTGACTCGATCAATCTGGAGGGCACCGTCTACGAGAAGCTGACAGGCGAAACGAGCACGGAGGCCGGAATCGATGTGAAGTACGGCGAGGGCGTCATGCTGTACGTTCCGCCCGCCGGCAGCACGGACCAGATTCAGGTCATTGGCGCCGTCCAGGAACTGCTGTCCGCCACCCTCAAGTAGCCCTACCCTCTGTCAGGGGTAACCGGGGTGCCGGTGACCCGAGTCCGCGTAATAAGGTGAAGCCATGAGCACTCCGAACCACCGCCCCGCACCGGCCCCTTCCTCGATGAATCTGCGGGGAGCCGTTGACCTGTCCGCGCTAAAAGCCAAGGCGTCTGCGCCGCCGGCACCCGCCGGTGCTTCGGGCGAACCGGCAGCCGCTGCGGGCGGGGCCAGCCCGTACATCGTGGAGGTGACCGAGCAGTCCTTCCCCCAGGTGGTTCAGCTCTCCGCGCAGGTGCCGGTGATTATTGACCTCTACTCGGCCCGCAGCCCGGAGTCGCAGCAGGTCAGCGCGGTGCTGCAGAACATCGTGGCGGAGCAGGACGGAAAGCTGCTGCTGGCACGGGTTGACGTGGATCAGCATCCCCAGATTGCCCAGGCATTCCAGGCCGTGGCAGTGCCCACGGTCGCTGCGGTCCTCAAGGGCCAGCCGGTACCGCTCTTTGACCGTGAAGTGCCCGAGGAACAGATCCGCGCCCTCGTTGCCGAGCTGCTCCAGGTCGCCGCGGCCAACGGTGTCACCGGATCCCTGAATGAGGACGGAGGCGCTGAAGCTGCCGAGGATGCACCCCTGCCGCCGCTGCACCAGGAAGCCTACGACGCCATTGTTGAAGGAGACTACGACGGCGCTGCCGCGGCCTACCGCAAAGCGCTGGCCGAGCAGCCTGCCGACGCCGAAGCCAAGGCCGGGCTCGCCCAGGTGGAGCTGATGGCCCGGCTCAAGGGGGTTGACGCGGAGAAGCTTCGCACCGATGCCGCGGAGAACCCCAACGACGTCGACGCCCAGCTGGCGGTCGCTGACTTGGATGTCTCCGGCGGCCACGTTGAAGATGCCTTCACCCGTGTGGTGCGCCTGATCTCCCGGGTCTTCGGCGAAGACCGTGAGCGGGCCAGGCTGCGGCTGCTGGATTTGTTCGAAGTGGTGGGCACCACCGATCCGCGGGTGACCAAGGCGCGTTCCGCCCTGGCCCGGGCACTCTTCTAGGCCCGCCGGCATGACCGATGCGGCAGCACACCAGTTCCACGGCCTGTTTGATCCACTGACCCTCCGGGGCCTTGAGCTGGCACACCGCGGCTGGGTTGCCGCCATGTGCCAGTACTCCGCCGACGAGGTCAACGCCCCCGGAGTGCCGAATGACTGGCATCTGATGCATCTGGGCTCCTTTGCCGCCGGTGGAGCGGCTCTGATTGTCACGGAAGCCACAGCGGTCAGTCCCGAGGGCCGGATCAGCCCCCAGGACACTGGAATCTATAACCGGGAACAGGTTGACGCCTGGCGCCGGATCATCGGCTTTGTGCACAAATACGGGGCCGCGGACACCAAGATCGGCGTGCAGCTGGCCCACGCGGGGCGCAAAGCGTCCACCTACGCTCCCTTCGCTGAGGGCAGCGGCACTGTTCCGGAGGCCGACGGCGGGTGGCTCACCGTTGGTCCCACCGCCGAGCCGTTTGGCCGCTATGCCGCACCGGAGGCCTTGGACGAGGCAGGTATCCGCAAGGTCATTGATGACTTCGCCGTCGCTGCCAAACGGTCCGTTGAGGCGGGCTTCGACACCATTGAAATCCATGCCGCCCACGGGTACCTGCTGCACCAGTTCCTGACGCCGCTGGTCAATACCCGCACCGACGGCTGGGGCGGATCGGAGGAGGGCCGCAACCGGCTCACCTTAGAGGTCATCGACGCTGTCCGTGCGGTCATCCCCGAATCCATGCCGCTGCTGCTGCGCATATCTGCCACGGACTGGACCGCCGGCGGTGTGGACGAGCACACCTCAGCCCGGCTGGCTGCCCAGGCCCGTGACCGGGGCGTGGACTTTGTGGACGTTTCCACCGGCGGGGCAGTTCCGGGGGCTTCCATACCGGTGGCGCCGGGATACCAAACCGGGTTTGCGGAGTATGTGCGGAAGCATGCAGGCGTGCCCACGGGCGCCGTCGGCCTGATCCGCACGGCGGCGGAAGCCGAGCAGACGCTGCGCGAGGGACGTGCCGACGCGGTCCTTATTGCGCGGGCAGCGCTCAGCGACCCGCACTGGTGGCTGCATGCTGCCGACACGCTGGACGCCAAGCTGCCGTGGGCCCCGCAGTATGAACGGGCCCGCCAGCCGTAGCCTGCAAGCCCTTGGGTTAGCTTGGCCGAAGGTCCAATCCGATCCGCGTGGCTAGAAAAGGCGCCTTTCCCGGTTCGGTTGTCCCGGCGATGCGGCTTCGTTTCGGCCCCCTACTCCGGAAGGCGGGTTTCGCCGCCCGGACTCGGCGTGATTCTGGTCCTTGCGGCTGATCCGTGGACGGGAGCCCGGAGGTAGGTTGGTGGCATGACGAAAGTGGTGCTCACATGACCGATTCCCTGCCCCTGGAAACCTCGGCCGTTCCTGCTGCCCCCGCCCTGGCAATTCGGGGACTGGCGAAGCGTTTCGGCGAGAAAATTGCCGTCAACGGGATCAGCCTCGACGTTCCGGCGGGTTCCTTCTTCGGACTGGTCGGCCCCAACGGTGCGGGCAAGACCACCCTGCTGTCCATGGCAACCGGATTGCTGCGGCCCGAGCATGGCCAGGTGTGGGTGCACGGCACGGATGTCTGGGCGGAGCCGCTGAAGGCCAAGCGCCTGATGGGAGTGCTCCCGGACGGTGTACGGCTGTTTGACCGGCTCACCGGCGAACAGCTGGTGACGTATGCCGGCCTGCTGCGTGGCATGGACCGCGCGACCGTGGCCGAACGGGTGCAGGACCTGCTCGAAGCCATGGACCTGGCCAATGACGCCGGCACCCTCGTTGTTGACTACTCCGCCGGGATGACCAAGAAGATCGCGCTGGCATCGGCGCTGATCCACGCGCCGCGGCTGCTGGTGCTGGATGAGCCATTCGAAGCGGTGGATCCCATCTCCGCCGCCAATATCCGAGACATTCTCGCCGGCTATGTTGCCAACGGAGGCACCGTCATCGTCTCCAGCCACGTGATGGACCTGGTCCAGCGCATGTGTGACCACGTGGCTGTGGTTTCCGGCGGCAACCTCCTGGCGGCCGGAACCGTGGACGAGGTCCGCGGCGGCGAATCCCTGGAAGACCGGTTCGTGCAGCTCGTCGGCGGACGCACCCACTCGGAGGGACTGCCGTGGTTGCGCACCTCGTAAGGCTTAAGCTGACCCTGCTGCGCAACTCCCTGCGCCGCAGCCCCTGGCAGATCGTGGGGATTGTCTTCGGGGCGCTGTACGGTCTGTCAGTCCTGGTGTTGCTCTTGACCGGGCTGTTCTTTCTGAGCACCACCGACCCCGAGCTGGCCCGGACAGTGACAGTGCTGGCAGGTTCCGCTGCCGTGCTGGGCTGGGCCCTGATCCCGATCCTTGCCACCGGCGTGGACCTGACCCTGGACCCGGCGCGCTTCGTTACGTTTGCCGTGCCCCTGCCGAAGCTGCTAACCGGCCTGGCACTGGGCGGTCTCATCGGGATTCCCGGCGTGGTCACCGTCCTGGCCGCACTCGCCTCGGCGGCAGTGTGGTGGCGTTCTCCGGCCGCAGTGGCGGCCGGTCTCCTGACCGCGATCATCGCGGTTTTCACCTGTGTCATTGCTGCCCGGGTCACCGTGGCGGCGAGTACCTCGCTGGCTTCCTCCCGCCGGTTCAAAGACATCACCGGTCTTCTGCTCATCATTCCCCTGATGCTGCTGGGACCGATTATTGGCGGGATCAGCTCGGGTGTCAGCGGTGCAGGCGAGTACCTTCCTTCCCTGGCAGGCACACTGTCCTGGACCCCGCTTGGAGCTGCCTGGGCCGTCCCCGGCGACGTTGCCCTGGGCCAGTGGGGAACCGCGGCCGCCAAGCTGGCCATCGCCGTCGTCTTTTTAGCCCTGCTGGTCTGGGCCTGGAAAGTCCTCCTCGTCCGGGCGCTGGTCACGCCTCCGTACAACGCCGGAGCCCGGCGTAAGGGCGGCAAGCTGGGCTTCTTCGGACTGTTTCCGGGGACCCCCACCGGTGCAGTGGCGGCCAGGGCCCTGACCTACTGGATCAGGGATCCGCGCTACGGCGCCTCCCTGCTCATCATTCCGCTGCTGGTGGTAGCGCTGCTGTTCGTGAACAACACCGGCGGCACTCCTGTGGTGCCGCTGCTCATCGGCCCGCTGGTGGCTTTCCTCCTGGCCTTCGCGATCTCAGCCGACGTGGCGTATGACAACACCGCCTTTGCGCTGCACATCAGCACCGGGGTTACCGGCGCCGCTGACCGCGCCGGCCGCGCCCTTGCCTGTGCCGCCTTCGGCGTGCCGACGGTGCTGCTGGCCACCGTGCTGCCCTGCGTGCTGCTGGGGCAAACGGACCTGCTGCCGGTGCTGCTGGGTGTTTCACTGGGGGTGCTGCTCAGCGGTCTGGGCCTGTCCAGCGTGGTGTCCGCCCGCTACACCTACAACGTGCCGCTGCCGGGAGAGAACGCGTTCAAGACGCCGCCCGGTTCCGGCGGGCGCACCGTCCTTGTCCAGGGATTGGGCATGCTGGCTCAGCTGGTGATCGTGCTGCCGGTGCTGGCATTGGCCGTGGCCGCCCTCGTGACGGGCAGTGCACTGCTCGGCTGGCTCACGCTGGCCGCCGGCGTGGTGCTCGGAGTCGGGCTGCTGCTGGCCGGGATCCGGATCGGCGGCCGCTGGATGGACCGCCGCGCCCCGGAGCTGCTGGCCGCGGTATCCGTGAACAAATGACCCCTGGTACTAAGATGGGAGCCATGAGTCTTCCTCCCGATCCTTTCGAAAACGACCCTGCCCGCCGCCTCGACGACGGCGGCGGTTCCACCGCCGTTATCGAGCGCGAAGAACAGCGCGAGTACACCGAACCCGGCGACAGTGAGCGGTTTGCCCACTACGTCCGCAAGGAAAAAATCATGGAATCCGCGCTCTCGGGAGAACCCGTGATCGCGCTGTGCGGCAAGGTATGGACCCCGGGCCGCGACCCGAAAAAGTTCCCCGTGTGCCCCACCTGCAAGGAAATCTATGATGGGCTGAGCGCGCCCAAGGACGGCAAAAAATAATTCCGGTGCGTCCATGAGCGGTTCGGCTCCGCAGCGCCGGCCCGCCGGCGCAATGTCCGCAGAGTACCGGGCCCTCACCCTGGGCATTCTGGCGATCATCACCTGTTCCGCCTTCGAAGCGATGGCGGTGACGACGGCGATGCCCGTAGTGGCAGCGGAACTCTCGGCGGGTGCCGGCTACGGGCTGGCATTTTCGATGTTCCTCACCGCCTCGCTGCTGGGCACCGTGGTGGCCGGCAGCAGGTGTGACCGCGAGGGGCCGCTTCCCTCGCTTGCCGCGGGCATGCTGCTGATGACCGCCGGGCTGGTGCTCTCAGCCCTGGCCGGGGAATTCTGGATTGTCACCGCCGGCCGGGCGGTGTCCGGGCTCGGCGGGGGAGCCATGATCGTGGCGGTCTACGTGATCATCGGCGAGATCTATCCGTCGGCACTTCAACCGGTGATTTTTGGCTGGCTGGCGGCGGCCTGGATCCTGCCTTCCATGGTGGGTCCGCTGGCCGCGGGCCTGCTGGCGCAATACGTGAGCTGGCGGTGGGTTTTTGCCGCTGTGATTCCCATTGTGCTGGTTGCCGGACTGATGGTCTGGCCGCGGATCCGCAGCCTGGGTCCGCCCGCCAGCCCCGCAATGGACGCAGCAGCAGGCCGCCGCCGCGCGCTCTGGGGCACGGTGCTGGCCGCTGCCGTGTTCCTCGCGCAGTGGGCGGGCAGCGCGGCCGCAGTGCCGTCGTCGGCCGCCGTACTGCTGTGGGCCGCAGCTGCCGCGGGAGCAGGAGCGGCCGGCGTCGCGCTGGGCCGTCTGCTGCCGCCGGGCACCCTGCGCCTGTCCCGCGGGCTGCCCAGCGTGGTCGCCACGCGCGGCCTGCTTAGTGCCGGATTCGTGGCAGCGGAGGCCTTCCTGCCGTTGATGGTGCTGGCCACGCACGGTGTGGACCCCGCCACTGCCGGACTGGCCCTGACCGCAGGAGCGGTAGGCTGGGCTGTGGGTTCTTTCCTGCAGGCACGTGCCGGCGGGCGGCGTCACCGGCTTTTGGTGATCGGCGCAACCATGCTGGCCGCGGCCGTGGGAGGAATCGGGCTGCTTGCCTCGCCGTCGGTGCCCTTCTGGGTGATCGTGGCGGTGTGGTCCTTCGCGGGAGCAGCCATGGGCCTGGCCCTGTCCAGCACTTCCGTGATGGTGCTGGCTCTGTCCACTTCCGCGGACCGGGGACGCAATTCCGCGTCCCTGCAGATTTCCGACCAGCTCGGAGCCGTTGCGGGAACCACAGTGGCGGGAATTCTCTTCGCCCTCCTGCAGGACCCCGCCGCTTCCGGACAAGCCGGCGTTTTCCGCGTCATGTGGCTTGTCCTGGCCATTTTTGCGTGCCTGGGGATTGTCTCCGGTGCCCGCAGTGCAATTGTTACCCCGAACACAGGAAAGGTGCCGTTCACAGCGTGAGCCCAGATACCCTCTTCGGCGGACCGGCCCTGCCGCCCGCCTACCCGGAGCGAGCCGCGTGGGGCACCGCCCCGAAGCTTCGCCAATGGCAGGCAGAAGCCCTGGAGAAGTTTTTTGCCTCCGACGCCGATGATTTCCTCGCCGTCGCCACCCCCGGTGCAGGCAAGACCACCTTCGCCCTGCGCGTGGCCACCGAGCTGGTGGACCGCGGGATCGTCAAGCGGATCACCGTCGTCGCGCCCACCGACCACCTCAAGCGCCAGTGGGCCGACGCCGCCGCGAAGGTGGGCCTGGCCCTGGACCCCAACTTCAAGAATGCTGACGGCCGCCACGGTGACGGCTTCATCGGCGTGGCAGTGACCTACGCCCAGGTGGCCTCCAAGCCCATGCTGCACCGTGCCAAGACCGAAGCGGCCCGCACCCTGGTGATCCTGGACGAGATTCACCACGGCGGCGACGCCCTGTCCTGGGGTGACGGAATCCGCGAGGCCTTTGAACCGGCCGTCAAGCGCCTGTCCCTGACCGGGACGCCGTTCCGCTCCGACACCGCGGCCATTCCCTTTGTGGAGTACGAAAAGGACCGCGACGGGATCCGCCGGTCCAAGGCGGACTACACCTATGGCTACGGGCAGGCGCTGAAGGACCACGTGGTGCGTCCGGTGATGTTCATGGCCTACTCCGGCACCATGCGCTGGCGGACCAGCGCCGGTGATGAAATGGCCGCTTCCCTCGGCGAAGCCGCCGTTACCAAGGACATCACCGCCCAGGCCTGGCGCACGGCGCTGAACCCCACGGGTGAATGGATCCCTGCGGTGCTGGCCGCCGCTGACCGCAGGCTTTCCGAGGTGCGCCGGGCAGTGCCCGATGCCGGCGGGCTGGTGATCGCAACGGACCACGACGACGCGCGTGCCTATGCGGGCCAGCTGAAGAAGATCACGGGGGAGTCTCCCACGGTCATCCTCTCCGATGATGCCAAGGCCTCGGACAAGATTGATGAATTCTCCGCCGGAGACCAGCGCTGGATGGTGGCTGTGCGCATGGTGTCCGAAGGCGTGGACGTTCCGCGCCTGGCGGTGGGCGTCTACGCCACCTCCACGGCAACCCCGCTGTTCTTTGCCCAGGCCGTGGGCCGGTTTGTGCGTGCCCGTAAGCGCGGCGAGACGGCGTCTGTATTCCTGCCCTCGGTGCCTAACCTGATGGCCCTGGCCAACCAGCTGGAACTGGAGCGCGACCACGCCCTGGACCGCCCGGAGAACCACCTCGAAGAGGAAGGTTTCGCGCTGGAGGACAGCCTCATGGAGGCCGCCAACCGCGAGGAAAAGGCTTCAGACTCCCTCACCAAACAGAAGTTCGAGGCACTGGAATCCCAGGCGTCCTTTGACCGCGTACTGTTCGACGGCGGCGAATTCGGCACCGGCGGAGAGCTGGGCAGCGAAGAGGAACAGGACTTCCTGGGCATCCCCGGTCTGCTGGACGCAGACCAGGTGGGAATGCTGCTGCGCCAGCGCCAGCATGAGCAGCTGTCCCGCCGCGGCCGGAAGGCTGCTGCAGCACCCGAGCCCGAACCGGCTCCCGCGGTCATGGACCACCGGCAGCTCACCGAACTGCGCGGCCAGCTGGCCAAGAACGTCTCCGCCTGGTCTGCCCGTTCCGGTATGCCGCACGGAGTGGTGCACAGCGAGCTGCGCCGCATCTGCGGCGGACCGCCCGTGGCCCAGGCCAATGAGGAGCAGCTCAACCAGCGGCTGAAGAAGCTGCAGGACTGGTTCATCGGGCGCAAATAGCTGAAACGGACCAGAACAACGACGGCGGGTGCCGGTTCCTTCGGGAGTCGGCACCCGCCGTTGTTGTGTGCCGGCGCCGGCGCCGTGCGGGCTGGCCCGGGTCCACGGTTAGTGTCCGTAGAACAGATAACGGGCTTGCGGGGGGCCGGCTCGCGTCCGTAGAGCAGATAACGGGCTCATGGGGGACGTTTAGGCCCGTTATCTGTACTAGAGAGGTCTCAACCCGGAGCATCAGGGCAGACGGCGAGTCCAAAGCACCGGTCGAGCGACTTTGGGGCCCTGATCCGCACAAAGGACCCCCTGGCTACCATCGACTGTGCAGCTCTGGCGGGTTCCAAGCGGCTGAGATCACCGTTTGTGCGTACCGGACCCTTTGCGCCGGATCCTTGGTGCAGATAACGGGCGTAAACATGCGAATTTGGCCGTTATGGGCCCGGGATCTGCACGAGAGATTTCGGCAAGCCCCGTGATCTGCACGAAGGATCCGTACGGAGGATCTGGTGTGCAGCTTGGCGGGTCTCTAGGGGTCGAGATCGCCATACGTGCACACCCAAGACACAGCAGAGGTGCCGGAGCAACATGCTCCGGCACCTCTGCTGCTGTTTGCCGACCGGCAGGGGTCAGCCTTGCCAGGCGCGAACGCTTACAGGTCCAGCAGCTCCACTCCGGCGTCTTCCAGCTCGGCGAGCGCGGCACGGGTATCCGCGCGGTCGATTCCGGCGCACAGTTCGGGGATGACGTACGTGTCATAGCCGGCCGCGACGGCATCCAGCGCGGTGGCCCGGACGCAGTAGTCGGTGGTCAGGCCCACAATGACCACCTCATCGACGTCGTTCTCCCGAAGCCAGTCATCCAGGCTTACCGTTTCGGCCGGATCAGCCGGTGCGGCGGCCGCGTCCAGATCGCCCGTAGGCACTTCGTCTTCCGGGGCAAGCACCCCTTCGAAGCCGGAATACGCGGCCTCGTACTGGCCTTTGCGGAAGAAGGCATCAATGTGTTCGGTGTCCAGGTCCGGGTGCGGGTTGGCTCCGGTTGTGCCGGCAACACAGTGCACCGGCCAGGACTCCTTGTAATCCGGGGTGTCGGAGAAGTGGGCGCCGGGCTCAATGTGCCAGTCCTGAGTGGCGGCCACAACGTCATAGCGGCCCAGCGTCGTCTCGATGTAGTCAGTGATGTCCGACGCCGTGTCGGCACCGCCGGGAACGGCGAGAGGACCTCCTTCACAGAAGTCGTTCTGGACATCAACAACAATCAGGGCGCGCGTCATGCTTCCTCCTCGTATTCTGTCGGGATCACCGGTTCGCCGCGCTGCAGGCGGTGTACGGCATCGGGCAGTTCATCCAGTGACGCGGTGTGCCGTTTGACTGCACGCTCCACGCCTTCGGCCCCGGTCCAGCCGGGAAGGATTTCGCCGTCGGCAACGAACTGCTCCAGCAGGGGACGGTCATTGCCGTCATCCAGCGGCCGGTGGCCAATGCCGATGACCTCTGCCGTTGCCGTTCCGTGCTCATTGAGCCGGCGCAGGGCGTACTTTCTCCCGCCGCGGGATGCCTTGTTCTTGGCCGCCTTGGCGACGGAGACAAACTCATGGTCGTCCCCTTCCCGGCTGACGAGCTTATAGACCATGCCGGCGGTCGGAGCCCCGGACCCGGTAACCAGGGAGGTTCCCACACCGTAGGCGTCCACCGGAGCAGAAGCCAGGGCGGCAATGGCGTATTCGTCCAGGTCCGAGGTCACCATGATGCGGGTTTCCGTGTTGCCGAGGTCATCCAGCAGCTCCCGAACCCAGCGGGCCTGGGCCACCAGGTCACCGGAGTCCAGCCGGACGCCGCCAAGTTTCCGTCCAGCGACGGCGACGGCGTTGCGCACGCCGGCTTCGACGTCGTACGTGTCCACCAGGAGAGAGGTATTGGCGCCAAGGGAGCCCACCTGGGCTTCGAAGGCATCGCGCTCGGTGTCATGCAGGAGGGTGAAGGAGTGGGCTGCGGTGCCCACGGTCTTCAGGCCGTACCGGCGCCCCGCCTCCAGATTGGAGGTGCTGTCGAAGCCGGCGATGATCGCGGCGCGGGCTGCGGCGACGGCGGATTCCTCGTGCGTGCGGCGCGAGCCCATTTCGATGCAGGGGCGGCCGCCGGCAGCCATGACCATGCGGGACGCTGCCGAGGCGATGGCACTGTCATGGTTCAGGACCGAGAGCACCAGGGTTTCCAGGATGCAGGCTTCGGCGAAGGTGGACTCCACCGTAAGGATTGGCGAATTGGGGAAGTACGCCTCGCCCTCGGCGTAGCCGAAGATGTTGCCGGAGAACCGGAAGTCCGCCAGCCATTGAAGGGTAGGCCCGTCCACTACGGCGGTGTCCGCCAGGAACTGCAGCTGGTCCTCGCCGAAGCGGAAGGCCGTGAGGGCCTCAAGGATCCTGCCGGTGCCGGCCACCACGCCGTACCGCCGTCCGTCGGGCAGCCTGCGGCCGAAGACCTCGAACACTGATCGCCGGGAGGCCGTGCCCGAGTGCAGGGCGGCCTGCAGCATGGTCAACTCGTAATGGTCTGTATAGAGGGCGGCATTTGGTTGGCGCCACGTTGAAGGGCTGTTCACAGTCAAAACTCTATCCCCCGTTCGCTTATTGAGTAGAAGGCATCCGGTGGCGGTTCTGCAACCGGGTCCAACCTACAATTGGAGTCATGACGTTGAGCACTGCACCCGGCGCTGTCCTGAGCACTTCAGCGGGCACCGACACCCTCGAGCGTACCGATACGGAGTCCCTGGTTGGCAAGGATGTGCCGTGGGTGGTGATCGTGTGGAATGACCCGGTGAACCTGATGAGCTATGTCAGCTACGTGTTCCGCAGCTACTTCGGGTATTCGGAGGCCAAAGCCAACAAGCTCATGATGGAAGTGCACGAGCAGGGCAAATCGGTGGTTGCCGCCGGCTCCCGCGAATCCGCGGAGCGCGACACCACGGCCATGCACTCCTTCGGCCTCTGGGCCACCTTCCAAAAGACCGACGAGCCCTAAACAGCGGTCCTCAACAGCGGCCAAAGCAGCACAGACCGGCACCGCCGGCGGATAGGAACAGACGTGGCTACCGGATTCAAATCCACCCGCAAGGGCATTTCGGCATCGCTGGATGCGGGGGAGCGGGAACTGCTGCGCAGCCTGTTTGCCGATGTGCTGAACATGCTGGAACCGGAGACCCCCGCCGATGCGGACCCGCTGGCTGCCATGGTGGGTTTGGACACGAGCGCACGTGTGCCGGATGACTCCGCGCTGCGCCGTCTGCTGCCGGACGGGGTGCAGGGCGACGACGGCGAAGCCCTGGAATTCCGCCGCCTCACCGAGCGCTCGCTGCGGGAAAACAAGACCGGGGCACTGCGGGCGGCGTCGGTGCATCTGGAGTCCAAGCAGCTGCTGCTCAACGCCGAGCAGGCCCAGTATTTTGCCCGTGCACTCAACGATGTGCGGCTGGTGCTGGCGGACCGGCTCGGGCTGGAGACCGATGAAGACACCGAGCGGCTGCACGGGATCACGGACCCCTCCCAGGCCAAGGACGTAGACGGCTACCTGGCCTTGGTTTACAACTTCGTCACCTGGCTTCAGGAGACACTGATGCAGGCCATGATTCGTTCCCTGTTGTGATCAAGAGCACGTTGTACTGAGTACGCGCCGGGGCCCGCGAGGGCTATTGTCGATACATTATGAGCTCTGACCCGGGTAACTCCACGCTGACGAAAGAACCGCTGAAGGACGCACAGCGCCAGGATGCACCCATTGGCATCTTCGACTCCGGAGTGGGCGGACTGACTGTTGCCCGCGCGGTGATCGACCAGCTGCCCAATGAGTCGATTCTTTACGTGGGTGACACCGCCAAGGGACCGTACGGCCCCCTGCCCATTGCCGAAGTCCGCGCCAATGCGCTGGGCGTGATGGACGAACTGGTGGATTCCGGCGTCAAGCTTCTGGTGATCGCGTGCAACACCGCTTCTGCCGCAGTGCTGCGGGATGCCCGCGAGCGTTACACCCGCCGCTACGGCATTCCTGTCATTGAGGTTATCCAGCCGGCAGTGCGGCGTGCCGTGGCGGCCACCCGCTCCGGCCGGGTGGGCGTGATCGGCACCGAAGCCACTGTGGGGTCCCGCGCCTACGACGACACGTTCGCTGCGGCACCGCACCTTGAGATCGCGTCCGTGGCATGCCCGGCCTTCGTGCAGTTTGTGGAGGCCGGAGTCACTGCCGGCCCGGATCTGCTGGCCACCGCCGAAGAGTACCTTGCACCGCTGAAGTCCCGGGACGTGGACACGCTGGTGCTGGGCTGCACCCACTACCCGCTGCTGACCGGTGTGATCTCCTACGTGATGGGCGACGGCGTCACGCTGGTTTCCAGTGCGGAGGAGACCGCCAAGGACGTCTACCGGGCCCTCATTTCGCATAACCTGCAGCGCACCGCGGACACCGCCCCGCAGCACCATTTCGTGGCCACGGGGGACGCGGCGTCGTTTGAACTGCTCGCCCGCCGTTTCCTTGGCCCCGAAGTCCTCAGCGTTGAACACGTCGAGAACGTGGCCGCCCACTATCCAACCGGCAGCATGGCCCGGGTCACCCCGGAGATGGTTGCCGCAGCCCGCTCCATCCACCGCGAAAACGGAAGGCCGCACGGCGCCCTTCGGAACGGCACCTAAATGAAACTGACCATAGTGGGCTGCAGCGGATCCTTTCCCGGACCGGCCTCTCCCGCCTCCTGCTACCTCGTGACCGCCAATGACGGCGTGCGCGACTGGCGCATCCTGCTGGATCTGGGCAACGGTTCCATGGGTGCACTGCAGCGCTACATGGACCTGCGCGACATCGATGCGGTCCTGCTGACCCACCTGCATCCGGACCACTGCATGGATCTATGCGGCCTGCACGTGGCGGTGCACTGGGATCCGGCCGGCTGGAACCGGGACCGGATCCTCGTCTGGGGCCCCAGGGACACGGCGGACCGCATGGCCACCGCTTACGGGCTGCCCGCTGACCCGGGCATGCATGAGGACTTTGAGTTTCACCACTGGACCAGCGGCGAGCCGGTGACCATCGGCCCCTTCACGGTCACGCCGTATCCGGTGCGGCATCCCGCGGACGAAGCATATGCGCTGCGGGTCCAGGCCACCGGCGTCGACGCCGAAGGCAATCCCGTGGTCCACACCCTGGCCTATTCCGGAGACACGGATTCCTGCGCAGGCTTGGAGGAGGCCGCCCGCAACAGCGACGTCTTCCTTTGCGAGGCAGCTTTCCATGAAGGCCGCGATGACGCCATCGAGGGTGTTCACCTGACCGGAAGGCGGGCCGGTGCCGCCGCTTCCGCCGCCAACGCGCGCCGGCTGCTGCTCACCCACCTTCCCGTGTGGAATGACGCAACCGTGTCCGTTGCCGAGGCCCGGGAAACCTACGCGGGAGACCTGGCGGTCGCCGTCGCGGGCGTCTCCTACGACGTCGGCAGTCCCTTCACCGTGCCGCTGGCCATGAATCCGGGGGTTCTTCCGGCCGGTTAGGGCCGCGGGAAACCTTATCGATGAGCCCCGCCGGTCAGGCGGGTCCGGAGGGTGCCGGCCGATAGACTGGGCTCATGACTACAGCAGCAAACAATGCCTCTTCCACGCCTTCCGCAGGCTCCGCCGTCGTCCGTTCCGACGGCCGCACCCCCGACCAGCTGCGTGACATCACCATCACCCGCGGCTGGTCCAAGCAGGCGGAAGGTTCGGCGCTGATCGAGTTCGGCAACACCAAGGTGCTGTGCACCGCGTCCCTGACCGCCGGTGTTCCGCGCTGGCTCAAGGGCGAGGGCAAGGGCTGGGTCACTGCTGAATACGCCATGCTGCCGCGTGCCACGAATACCCGCAATGACCGCGAATCGGTCAAGGGCAAGCTCGGCGGCCGCACACACGAGATTTCCCGGCTGATCGGCCGCTCGCTGCGCTCCATCATCGACACCAAGGCCCTCGGCGAGAACACCATCGTCCTGGACTGCGATGTCCTGCAGGCCGACGGCGGCACCCGCACCGCCGCGATCACCGGCGCCTACGTGGCCCTCGCCGATGCCCTGACCTGGGCCAGGGACAACAAGCTGATTGCTCGCAACGCCCAGCCCCTGCTGGACACCGTGGCAGCCATCAGCGTGGGCATCATCGACGGTGTGCCCATGCTGGACCTGCCCTATGTGGAAGACGTCCGGGCCGAAACCGACATGAACGTGGTGGTCACCGGTTCCGGCAAGTTCGTAGAGGTGCAGGGCACCGCTGAAGGTGCACCGTTTGACCGCGACGAGCTGAACGCCCTGCTGGACCTGGCCCTGCTGGGTACGTCCGAGCTGGCCGAAATCCAGCGCCGTACCCTGGGGGAATCGCGCGGGGAAAACGAGTGAGCACCGGCGTTCCCGCCGGCGCCAGGCTCGTCCTGGCCACCCGGAATGCCGGCAAGCTGCGGGAACTGCGCGAACTGCTGCGCGGGCGGATCGAGGGACTCGACGTCGACACCCAGGTGATTGATGCCGCCGCCGCAGGAGTTCCCGACGTTCCCGAAACCGGTGTGACCTTCGAGGCCAACTCGCTGCTTAAGGCCCGAGCCGTGGCGGAGGCAACAGGTCTGGCGGCCATCGCCGACGATTCCGGCCTGGCCGTGGACGTCCTGGGCGGAGCCCCGGGTATCTTCTCCGCCCGCTGGTCCGGACGGCACGGGGACGACGCCGCCAATCTGGACCTGCTGCTGGCGCAGCTGTCGGACATAGCGGACGAGCATCGAGGGGCAGCCTTCGTCTGCGCCGCGGCGCTGGCCCTGCCCGGCGGACACACCGTGGTGGAGCGGGCCGAACTGCGTGGGACCCTTCTCACAGCACCACGCGGAAACGGCGGCTTCGGCTATGACCCGATCCTGCGCCCGGAGGGATATGACCGCAGCTGCGCGGAGCTCTCGCCGGAGGAGAAAAACGCCATCAGCCACCGCGGACAGGCCTTCCGTGCCCTGCTCCCGGCGATCGTGGCGGCCCTGGCCTAAGGCCGCCCCGGGGGACGGCGGGCAGGTCCCTGCCGTGCCCCCGTTCCGGCCCCGGCCACGCCGGTAAAACCCGATGAGCAGGCTGCCGCGCAGTGTCGGGTTTTCACCGGGGGCCCTCCGTAAGGCAGAATTGGGGTCAATATGACTACACAGATCCTTGCCTCAGTTGCCACCGCCAATACCGACGGATCGGCGCTGGGAGGGGTCGCTGACTGGGCCGTCAACGTCATGGAGACCATTGGTGCTCCCGGCGCGGGCCTGGCTATCGCCCTGGAGAACCTCTTTCCGCCGCTGCCCAGCGAGGTGATCCTGCCCCTGGCCGGATTCACCGCCAGCCAGGGCAACTTCTCGATCATCGAAGCCCTGATCTGGACCACCCTCGGCTCCGTCGTGGGTGCCTGGGCACTGTACGGACTTGGTGCCTGGCTGGGCCGGAACCGGATGCGTGCCCTGGTCTCGAAGGTTCCCCTCGTGGACCTGGAGGACGTGGACAAGGTGGAGGCCTGGTTCAACCGCCACGGTTACAAGGCGGTGTTCTTTGGCCGGATGATTCCCATCTTCCGCAGCCTCATCTCCATTCCCGCCGGCATCGAACGGATGCCCATCTGGAAGTTCCTGGGCCTGACCACGGCGGGCAGCCTGATCTGGAACGCCATCTTTGTCTTTGCCGGGTTCTACCTTGGCGAGAGCTGGCACGTGGTGGAGGAATACGCCGGGATCTTCCAGAAGATCGTCATCGTGGCGTGTGTCCTGGTTGCTGCGTGGTACGTGGTGAGCAAGGTCCGCTCGCACCGGCGCAAGAAGGCAGCCCCTCCGGTCCAGCCGGTGGACGGAGAATAGGCTCCGCGGCCCCCTGCCGCACCGCCTTATCAAAGGACAGCAGCACCGTCTGCCTTCACAGACGTGTGTCTGCACAGAACCCGCTTGAACAGAACTAAGGAACCGAACACCGCGTGGGAATTGAATTCACGGCCATCGACTTCGAAACGGCCAACGGATTCAGGGGCTCGCCCTGTTCGGTGGGACTGGTCAAGGTGCGGGACGGCGTCATCGTTGATGAAGTGTCCTGGCTGATGCGGCCGCCGGCCGGCCATGACTTTTTCGATCCACGCAACACCCGCATCCACGGCATCAAAGCCCCGATGGTGGCCGGCGCCCCCCGCTTTGGGGAGCTGTTTCCGGAGATCGGCGCGTTCATCGGCGAGGACCTCCTGGTGGCCCACAACGCCGCCTTTGACATGGGGGTCATCCGCTCCGCACTGGAGGTCTCCGACCTGCCCGGACCGGCCTATGAGTACACCTGTTCCGTGGTGCATTCCCGCCGGACCTATTCCCTGGTGTCGCATTCCCTGCCGTTCGCGGCCGAGGCCGCGGGAGTACCGTTGAAGAACCACCACGACGCCGTGGAGGACGCCCGGGCGTGCGCGGGGATCATGCTGGATATCGTGCGCCGCAGCGCAGCCCCGGACATGCCCGGCTTTTTCGCTGTCCAGGGCATGGTGCCGTCCCGGCTGCCTGCCTACATCCCCGGCGTCGACGCCCTGTCCAAGGCGACACGGGCTGCGCTGGAACGCGGAACCGGCACGGAAACCAAGGCTGCCGCCACCGGATGGGCAGGCTGGCCGGTGGAAGGGGAGAACCCGCCGCCCAACCTGCTCGCTGACAGCAGCCACCCGCTGTACGGGCAAACCGTGGTGTTCAGCGGAAACCTCGGCATGTCCCGCGAGTCGGCCAAGAAGCTTGCCGCTGATCTTGGTGCCAAGCCCGCGTCCAACGTCACCCGGGCCACCACCGTGCTGGTAATGGGAGACGGCTTTGAAGCCGGGGACCTGCGCAACGGCGTCCTGACGGGCAAGGCCCGCCGGGTCCTGGACCTGCACGGCAAGGGCCAGCGCATTGAGGTGCTGTCCGAACCGGAGTTCCTGCGCATGATCGACGGGACCTGGCCCGGAACGCTCCGGCAGGCTTAGCCCTGCTTAGCCCGCGGTGGTTGCGGCGGTAAACTGCCGGGCCAGTTCCTCAATAACCTCGCGGCCGTCCAGGGCGGCCAGCCATTCTTCCGGCAGCGCTTCGGTGCCGTACAGCGTGCCCAGGATGTTGCCGGTGACGGAGCCCGTGGAGTCGCTGTCGCCGTCGTGGTTCACGGCCAGTGCCAGGGCGGCACGGAAGTGTTCCTGCGGCGTGGCGGCTGACGCCGTCGCCAGGGCCGCATAGAGGCCGATCGCCAGTGCTTCTTCAGCCACCCACCCTTCGCCCAGGGCGCTGGTCAGCTTTTCGGGCGGGACAGGGCCGGACCGGGCCAGGGACACGGCGGCGGCCAGCCGCTCTGCCAGCTCGGGCACTCCGCTTTCCCCGGCCCGCTCCAGCGCCGTCTCTGCGGCGTCCTGCAGGGAAGCCGCCGGGTCCAGAAGGTCGTGGATCAGGGTCGAGAACACTGCCGCGCTGTGCAGCGCCGACGGATGCCCGTGCGTGAGTGCCGCCGCATCTTCGCTGAGCCGGTAGACCATTGCGGTCTCCACATAGGGCAGCAGCCCAAAAGGCGCCGAACGCATCACCGTTCCACAGCCCTTGGAATCCGGATTGACCGGCCGGAACTTGGTGCCCATGTCCGGGCCCGACAGCCCGGACAGGCAGGCATTCCCCGGCGCGCGGCGGTGGTGGAGCACGGTCTGGGAATCAATCCACCGGGCCGGAGGGCTGGGCGCCCCCGGATCTAGCGCGACGCCCTGGGTCTTCAGCCAGCGCAGATAGGCCAGCCACAGGCAGGCTGTTTCGTCGGCTCCCAGGCCTGCGTTGGCCCATTCCAGCGCTTCCAGGAGTCCGTCCACCGTGTAGAGGGTCATTTGGGTGTCATCGGAGAACGGAACAGGCGCCGGCAGGACGGAAAAGTCCCGGAGGCCGTCCGGACCGAAGGCGCTGCGGATCTCAGGCAGGCGGGAAAACTCCACCGCATAGCCCAGCGCATCACCCAGGGCTCCGCCCAACAGACAGCCAAGCACTTTTCCTGACTGGCCATTGCGCGGATGATGGGAGGAAGCCGCGCCGGACCCGCTGAGAGAAGGGTCAGGGGCAGATGACTGTTCAGGGTTCAAGCTCACGGTTCCAGCATATCGAGCATGCAGGCCCAGCGAGTCCCCAGCTGGTTCACAGCGGGAAATGGAAAGCTGGGTGAGTTTGCTTTGCTTCGGAAGAAGCTAAGCTCCACCAACGAGGAAGAGGACACCTTTGCCAATGAATCCCGAGCCCATCTCCGCCGGCGGCGCGCGCGCCGCAGAACCCGCCGCCCATACCGCACCCCGCAAGCGGCTGCACAGCTACGGGCTGCTGGGCCGCAGCATCGCGGAGGGCGTGGGATCGTTTCTGCTGGTCTTCGCAACAGCCGTGGCGATCTTCAGCGGAACCGGAGGAGTTTCTTCCCCGCTGGGTGTCGGGCTCGCCGCCGCCGCCGCCATGGTCGCTTTCGGCTACGTGTCCGGAGGACACTTCAACCCGGCCATTAGCCTGGGCAGCGCCGCTGCCGGCCGCACATCGTGGAAAGCACTTCCCGTCTATGTCGTGGCACAGCTCATCGGTGCGCTCCTGGCCTACCTGATCCTGTGGGTCCTCTTTCAGGGCCATCCTGAGCTGACTGACACACGCCAGATCTTCAGCGTGCTGGCCAACGGCTACGGTACCGATTACCAGCTGGGATTCCCGCTCGCCAGCGCACTGCTCGCCGAGGTGGTGGCCACCGCACTGCTGGTTGCCGTGTTCCTGGGCGCCTCCGCCCGCCGGATTCCCGCTGTCTCGGCGGCCTTCGCCGTCGGCGTGACCTACGCGGTCCTGCTCAGCATTCTGGCCCCGATCACCGGAGGCTCCCTGAACCCGGCCCGTTCCACCGCCGCAGCCATCTTTGCGGGCGGCGATTCCCTGGAGCAGCTGTGGCTGTTCTGGGCTGCCCCGGTTTTGGGTGCCCTGATTGCCGGACTGATCTACCGCAGCGTCCACCTGAGCGAGTCCGATGCGCAGCGCGGTGACGACACAGACGAGGATGCGGACTTGCTGGCTGACGAGGCTGCCGATGCCAATGAGCTCGATAACGCCGACGTTGAGGAGGCCAAGGCACAGCACCCGTCCGGCACCGCAACGGGAACGGTGGCGGGAGCATCAGCCGCGGCACCGACGAAGATGTCCCGGGAAAACGACGACGACGCCCGCGGGTTCTTTGACGGCGACGACGACGGCGGCCGCCCGGGTACCGGTCGGCGCTAAACCGGGCACCGGGACACGCCGGGGCTGCCTCGGCTCGTCCCCTTAGCTCACCGCCAACGCCCGCCCCTCCCGCCGTCCTGCGGCGCACAGGGGTGGGCGTTGTCATGTCCGGGGTGTCCGGGAAGTGTCAGTGCAGCGATGTAGTTTTGTTGGTATGCGAATACTGCACACCTCCGATTGGCATTTGGGCCGTTCCTTCCACGGAGTGGGGATGCTCAGCGCCCAACAGCAGTTCATCGACCGGCTCGTGGAGACGGTCCGTGAGCGGGAGGTGGACGCGGTCCTGATCGCCGGAGATGTCTACGACCGCGCACTCCCGGGGGTCGACGTCGTCCGCCTGCTGGATTCGGCCCTGGACCGCATCACCGCTGCCGGCGCAAAAGTCATCCTCTCCAGCGGCAACCATGATTCCGCGGCCCGCCTCGGCTTCGGCAGCCGCATCTTCGAGCGCGGCGGCGTGTACCTGCGGACCCGGATCACTGAGATTCCGGAGCCGGTCCTGCTGGAAACCGGCGGTCCACCCGTGGCGGTCTACGGCATCCCCTATCTTGAACCGCGCCTGGCTGCGCCGGAGCTGGGAGTGGACACCCCGCACCATGAAACCGTCATCGGCGAAGCCGTCCGCCGGATCCGGGAGGATGTGCAGCGCCGGGCCGCGGACGGAACGCCGGTGCAACCCGTGGTCATGGCGCACGTCTTCGCCAGCGGCGGCATCACCACGGACAGTGAGCGGGACCTCACCGTGGGCGGGGTGGGTGCCGTGCCGCTGGACCTCTTTGACTCGTTCGCCTACACCGCCCTGGGCCACCTGCACGGCCGGCAGGAACTGAGCCCGTCCGTCCGTTACAGCGGTTCTCCGCTGCCGTACTCCTTCTCCGAGGCACGCCAGCAGAAGGGCGGACTGATGGTGGAGTTCGACGCCGGCGGCCTGGCTTCGGTGGAACCTGTCCTGTGGCCTGCCCCGCGCCGGCTGGCGGTCCTGCGGGGGACGCTGGAGCACCTGCTCGCAGATCCCGGCCTCGCTGACGCCGAAGACGCCTACTGCCAGATCACCCTGACCGACGACGAACGTCCCGCCAAAGCCATGGAACGGCTGCGCACCCGCTTCCCGGACACTTTGGTGCTGTCCTTTGATCCGGCGTCCGGGCCGCGCACAGCCAACCAGACGTACAGCCAGCGGCTGGCCCGGGCCACGGATGACCTGGAGATCTGCTGCGGGTTCTTGGACCATGTCCGCTCCCGGCAGGCGGACGAGCAGGAGAAGAAGCTCTTCGCCGAAGTCCTGTCCAAGGTCCAGTCAGCGGAGGCTGCACAGTGAGGATCCACCGGCTGGAAATCCAGGCCTTCGGACCGTTCGCGGACCGGCAGGTCATCGACTTCGATGAGCTCGGCGCCCACGGACTGTTCCTGCTCAACGGCCCCACAGGTGCGGGAAAAACAAGCATCCTGGATGCCATTTGCTATGCCCTGTACGGATCCGTTCCCGGTTCCCGGCAAACCTCCAAGCGGCTGCGCAGCGACCACGCGGCACCGGACACCGCCCCTGAGGTCCTGTGCGAGTTCAGTTCCGGCGACCGCCGCTTCGAAGTGGTGCGCACCCCGGCCTGGGACCGTCCGGCCAAGCGCGGCACCGGAAAAACCGTGCTCGAGCAGGCGAAGACCACCCTGCGCGAACTCGTAAACGGGGAGTGGGTCCAGAAGACCGCACGCAATGATGAAGCAGGCGTCGAGATCAGGGCCCTGATGGGCATGGACAAGGAGCAGTTCACCCGCGTGGTTCTGCTGCCGCAGGGCGACTTCGCAGCCTTCTTGCAGGCCGACGCAGCCAGCAGGTCCGCGCTGCTGCAGAAACTGTTCGGCACCACAAGGTTCGAGAACATCGAAGCCCAGCTCAAGGCGGATCTAGCCGTAGCCGAGCGCGAGATGAACGCCGCCCGTGCCGAAAGCGAGCATGTGATGCGCCGGGCGCGCGATGAAATGGAGCGCTGGGCGGAGAGCACTGCCGGGGATGCGGACGGCGCTGCCCCGGACACAGGCGGGGACGCGGAAGCAGATCAGCCCGGAACCGGAGAGGCGGCCGGGGTGGAAGAATTCCGCCGGCTGCTTGCTGCGCGTACGGAGGCTGCACGGGAAGAGCACACCGTCCTTGCCGCTGCACTGCGGGAAGCGGAGCACACGCGTTCGGACGTGGAAGCGCGCCGTGCCCGCGGAATTGCCCGGGAACAGCTCGAGCGTGATGAACAGGCTCATGCCGCCCGCCGGGATGAAGTGGAACCTGTGCGCGATGCCCTCGAACGGCACCTTCGTGCCGAGTCATTGAGCGGTTTCGTCCGCGCCGTCGATACCGCCCGGGAACGGCTTCGGGTTCGGGAGGAAACGGCGGGGCAGGCACAGGAGGCGCTGCTGGGGCATGCTCTGGCAGCAGGGTTCGGGCTCACCGAAACGGCAGCGGCGGAAGGCGACTTTGCGCCGGTGCTGCTTGCCGCCGAGGACCGGTTGACCGCGGAGCTTGGCGCCGCCGAAGCTGCGCTGGCCGAGGAAGAACGCATCGGCGACCTGAAAGCGGAGCTCACTGACGCGGTTAACCGGGGCAGTACCAGCCGGGCCGCGGCCGCTGCAGCCGAGGCCGCGGGGGAGACGCTCCGTGCCGAACAGTCCGAGGTGACCCGGGAACTGGAATCGCTTCGGCAGCAGGCCTCCCGGCAGGAAACCGCGCAGAAAGAGGTGGACCGGGCGCGTGCCCTGACACATGCCATCAGCGAGTACGCGCATGCCTCTGTCACCGCTGCAGAGTCCGAGGCGGAGGCGGCACGCCTGCGCGGAACCTACCAGGACCTCCGCCAGGCATGGCAGGACCTGCAGCAGCGCCGGTTGGATCAAGCAGCAGCGGAGCTGGCGGGACGGCTGGAGGACGGGAAGGGCTGCCCGGTCTGCGGCAGCAGCGTTCATCCCGCCCCGGCTGCTCTGCCCGACGGCGAAAACGCCGTCACCAAGCAGGACGAGGATGAGGCACGCCGGCTCACCCGGTCCGCGGAAGCCGCGTTCGAAGCCGCACGGCTGCGCGCGGACAAGGACAACCGCCGCCTCGCCGAACTGCGGATCCAGGGCGGTGACGGGGATGCGGAGTCAGCCAAGGCACAGGAAGAAGCAGCGGAGAGTGCCCTGGCGGCGGCTGTGGCTGCTGCCGCAGCACTGGACACCGCCGTCGCGCGCTGCGCGGAGCTGACCCAAAAATTGGACGACCTTGCCGAGGAAGCGGCCGCAGCGCTGGTTGCTGCGGCGCAGGCGCAGGAGCAGCAGCTGTCGGCAGAGCGCCGGATCGCCGATCTCACCGGCCGTGTGCAGGCTGCCCGAGACGGTTTCGCGACACTCGCCGAGAGAGTGAACTGCCTTGCCGGGCTCCGCACCCTCATCAGTGCGGCGCGGCGATCCCTCGCCGAGCTGCAGACAGCGCGGGACAACGCAGCCGAGGCCGACGACGACCTGGCTGCCCGGCTGCGGGATTCCGACTTCGACACCGTTCAGGATGTGCGCGGAGCCCTGTTGGATGAGGGAGCCGCCGCCGACGCCAAACTCACCGTGAGCCGGTACGACCAGGAGGGCCAGCGGCTGGTTCTGCGCCGTGAAAGCGAGGACTCGGCAGCCGATGTGGACGGGGACGGCGAACCCCTTCCGGTGCCCGAAGAGGAGGATCTGGTCCTCGCCTCGGACGCCGCTGCGTCCGCCCGCACCCGACTGACGGAATGCTCGGTCCAGCTGGGTCTGCTGGAAGCATCCACGAAGGCGCTGCAGTCCTATGGAGTGGAACTGGCAGCGGCCGCCGAACGGATCCGTCCCCTGGAGGAGCGGTACAACCTTCTGCGCTCTGTCACCGACACAGCGCGCGGGGGAGGGGAGAACGGCTACAAGATGACACTGAGCACCTACGTGCTGGCTGCACGCCTGGAGCAGGTGGCCGCGGCCGCCACTGAACGGTTGTCAGCGATGACGGGCGGTCGTTATGCGCTGGTGCACAGCGACTCCACCGCCGGCAACAAGAAGTCCGGACTGGGCCTGCACGTCACTGATGCCTGGACCGGGCAGCACCGGGACACCTCCACTCTTTCGGGGGGCGAGAGCTTCATGGCATCTTTGGCCCTTGCTCTGGGCCTGGCCGACGTTGTCCAGCAGGAAGCAGGGGGTGTGAGCATCGAGACCCTGTTCGTTGATGAGGGTTTCGGCAGCTTGGACGAGACCTCCCTGGAACAGGTCATGGACGCACTGGAAGGGCTGCGCGACGGCGGCCGGGTAGTGGGGCTGGTCAGCCACGTGGCGGAAATGAAGCAGCGGATCGGGGCGCAGCTGCAGATCACCAAGGGGCGCAACGGGTCTTCCGTCCGCTTCTCTGCCGGGAACCCGGTGGGGGTGTAGGCCGCCCTGCAGAGATCCCGATGGGAAGGTAAGCTTGATGCGTAACCGGGTTCGGCGCATCGGGAGGGGGGACGATGCGCGATGCAACGTATCTGGACATCGCATGAGTAATAACTTGTCTTCCCCTTCCATCTCCCCTCAGGCTCCCGATCAGGACCCTGCTCCGGACCAGGCCGCCGCAGAAACTGCCGGCCGCTACGCCCGGATTTTCGCAATGGCGGGCCGCGGTTTTGTCCCGGTCGCCTTCCTGGCCCGGCTTCCCCTGGCCATGCTGACCATCGGTGCCCTGACCCTGGTCACGAGTGTCACCGGTTCCTACGCCACCGGCGGTTTGGCTGCCGGTGCTGTCGGCATCGGCTCGGCCCTCGGCGCTCCCATCCTTGGCTATGTGGCCGACCGTGTCGGGCAGCGGCCGGTTCTGCTGACCGCCGCCGTCGTCAACCCGCTGGCCATCGCATTAACCCTGTACATGGCCTTTCAGCTGCCTGATGCTTCCACCCCCTACGCGGCGTTCGCCACCGCCTTTCTGATGGGGGCCACGTGTCCCCAGGTGGGTCCGCTCGCGCGTGTCCGCTGGATGGCCATGACGGCGGGGAAAAACTCCACGGGCACCCGGGACCTGGACACCGCCATGTCCTATGAAGGAACCGCGGATGAACTGAGCTTCGTCCTCGGTCCGGCGCTCGTCGGGCTGCTCGCCGCCGCCGTCGCACCCTGGCTCCCGCTGGCCATCGCCGCTGTCCTGACCCTGAGCATGGTCAGCGCTTTTGCCGTGCATCCCACGGTCCGCACCGTGGTTCCGGCCCGTGCTGCACGTGCAGCCCGCGAAGGGCGGGAAACCGCTGCCGCTGCCGCCGGCGAAGAGGCCGCGCCCGCCGCCGTGGAGCCGCGTGCCGACTGGCTGCTCATTGCGCTCCCCGTCCTCGGCATGGTGGCCATGGGAACGTTCTTCGGCGGAACGCAAACCAGCCTCACCGCTTTCGGCGGCCTCTTCGACATCTCCTCGGCCGCCGGCCTGCTGTACGCGGTTATGGGAATCAGCTCGGCCGCCGCAGCTCTGTCCGTGGCCTTCTGGCCCGAACGGTTCGGACCGGCAGCGCGGTGGATGGCCGCAGCCGCTGCCATGACGGCGTTCTCCGTGCTCCTCTTATTCCCCGCTGACATTCCCACCATGCTGGTGGCGCTCTTTGTTCTGGGCATTCCGGTGGGCCCCACCATGGTCAGCATTTTTGGTATTGGAGCGGTGGTTGCACCCCGTCACCTGATGGGCACGGTCATGACCATGCTGGCCAGCGGAGTTGTTACCGGAACCGCGCTGGGTGCCGCCCTGGCCGGCCGGCTCGCGGACAGCCACGGTCACCAGGCGGCCTTCATGGTCACAGTGGGTGCGGCGGCTGCACTGCTGGTGCTGAGCCTGGTCACCCGCTGGGCCGTCGCCTCGCGCCGCCGTCGCGCCTGATTGTCTCAGCGGTCCGGTTCCAACCCGGCCAGCGGCACGTTCCCAAACCGGCCGCAGCGGCCGGTTTGGGAACGGTGCGGCCCGGCCGCTGTCCCGTCCATGCTCAGGTGCCTTAGTATCGAAGGAAGCGCCGGAATAGTCGGCGGGAGCCGCAGCGGATGAGGAGACCCACCATGGGCAGCGAAAAGAACCCCAACGAGGACCAGTCCAAGGGCGGGGAGAAGACCACGGGTCCCGAGGGCACCATCCCCGACACCGAGGACGGCGTAGCCGCCGCGTCCACGGATGAGCCCTCGAATTTTGAGCCGGAGGAAGACCAGGAGTCGGCCGAAGGTTCCAAGTAGGACAAGCCGCGCTGGGATGGAGAAAGCCCGGACCGACATGAATCGGTCCGGGCTTCTTTGTGCCGTTCGCTGGCCCCGCCCCGGCTCTTCTAAAGGCTGGGTGCGTGTGCCGGCGGCAGCGGAATGTAAATATTCCCGGTGGTGACTCCGCCGGTGACGGCGTCGTCAGGGCCGAAGTCTGCGGAGGCAACAGCATGCTGAAGGGCGTCGGACTCTGCGGCCAGAGCCCGGAGGGCGCCCGCCGCATCGTGGGCTTCGGGACGGGCCTCCACAGTCCTTGCCGTCATTGACTTCAACAGGTCCACCCACTCGGTGCCAAGGTCCGCCGGAATCTCCGGATCTCGGACCAAGCGTGCGACGGCGGACTCGACGGTAGGGCCCGGAAAGGCTTTTTCTCCGGTCAGGCATTCCAGAAGCACCAGGCCCAGGGAGTAGATGTCGGTGCGCGGCTCAACCGCACCGCCCAGTGCCTGTTCCGGGCTCAAATAGTTTGCCGTGCCGATGGTCGCGCCGTGTGCGGTGGCCATAGTTGCGTCAGTCATTCGGGCGATGCCAAAATCCGTCAACTTCGGGTAGAGCCGGGTGTCGTTTTCATCCTGCGGATACAGCAGGATATTCGCGGGCTTCACATCCCGGTGAATGACCCCGTTGGAATGCACATAATTCAGGGCATCTGCCAGGTCGGCGCCCAATGAGGCGGTTCCTGACGGCGTCAGCGGACCGGATTTGAGCGTTTTGCGAAGGTCAGGTCCGTCCACGAGCTCCATGACCAGATAGGTTGATGCCCGGCCGTCTTCCTCTTCGAAGGTGCCTGCATCGAGCAAAGTCACCAACCCGGGATGGTTCAGCGTGGCCAGCAGCAGCGTCTCGGTCTGCTGGCGGCGGAACTCATCGTCATCACTGACGTCGGGATGGAAGCGTTTGACGGCAACTTCCCGGTTTAGGTTCTCATCCACTGCGCGGTAAACCGAAGCAGCGCCGCCGGTGCCCAAAAGCTCAACGGTGCGGTATCGGTGCCCAAGGAGTACATCCACGGGTGTCCTCCTTGAGGTGAATCGACATAAAGAAGAAAGAGCGGCAGGCGGCATTCGGGTGTCAGTCCTGTCACGGATAACCGAAATTGATCAGTAGCCTGATTAAAACGCTTCTGCTCTGCTCGCCAAATCATCATATCCTGCTGACTTAGCGGCAGTGCGCACCCCGTTGCCGGTTTTATCAACTCGTAATATGCCATCACGCACATGTTCCCCGGCGCCGGGGGAGGCGACGTTCAGGCAAGGAATGAGACAGCCGCCTGCTTAAAGGTTCGTGAGGTGACGGCGTTGGCATGGGTGCGGCCAGGCAGCAGGAGCACCTCCGCCTGACCGGACAGTTCTGCCAGCTCCGGGATGCCGGTTGCAAAAGTGTCGAGGTCGCCGGCCACGAGCAGCAGCGGCATCCGGGGAGCGGCACCGGCCGGAACAAACCGTTCTTCCTTGATCGCTTCCACCATTCCCAGCAAGGCTGCCATGTCGTTGCCGGGAATCACCTGTGCCATTCGCAGCAGCTCGGCCGTGACGCCGTCGGCCCTCTCTGAGCGCCCGGCGAGGATCTCCCGTGCACCCGCCAGATCAAAATCGGCAAGCGGATCGCTGCTGCCCGGACCACCCAGGACCATGCGGTGCACCAGATCGGGCTGGGTGGACCCAAGCTCCCAGGCCAGCCGGGAGCCCAGGGAATAGCCGACGATGTCCACGCCTGACGCCGGGTCGCCGTCGGCCAGCGGGAGAACGCCGGCATCCGTCAGCAGCTGCAGCAGGTCCGCCCGGATACGGCTGGGCCGGTAGGCTGCCGGATCGGCGGGTGCAGCACTGCGCCCGTGTCCGGGCAGGTCCACGGTGATTACCGTTCTGCCGGCGGCGGTCAAAGTGTTCACCCAGCCCGTGTTGTGCCAATTCAGCTGCGACGAGGAGGCGAAGCCGTGCAGGAGCAGCACCGGTCGCATTGGCCGTGCGCCGCCGCCGGGCAGGACAACTTCGGCAAACAGGCCGGGATTGATGCCTTCCACGGCTCGTACCTGCAGGGGGACAGGGGTTTCGGCCACGCCGGTACTCCAATGCTTGCTGGGTCCAGGGGAGACGGGTTCGATGTACGGGGATTCGTCATCTTCAAAGCGGTCCCGAGAGATACGGTACGTCGATTTTCCCGGAAGTCCCCCTGCCGCGCCGCGCGGTGTGGTCCTTCACAGAAGGAGCCGCCGTGGCCGGCACCTTCCGTGAAGTGCTGCGACGGCGACCTTTTCATGGGCTCCAGGGGGCATTTCTACGACAGTCAACTGTTGGGAGAGTATTTCTGTGCCGGGTCGGTGAAGTCGGAAGCAGTGAGGACTGGCTTTTATTTTTTTACCGGGTATGGTCGAGGCTATCCGTATTTGTTCTTTCAGAGGAGCCTAAATTGTCAGGTAAATCCCCGCAGGGTTCAAACGAGAAAAAGCCCGGCAAGTCCATCAAGGACAAGCGGGCCGAAAAAAGGGCCAAGATGAGTGCCGAGTCGGAGCTTGCACCCAAGAAGCGTAAGGGTCAGTAGCGCCAGGGTCACTAGCGCCAGGGGCAGCGTGCAGCAGGCAGCCCCCGGAACGCCCGCAGCCGCGAAGTATTCAAGAAAAGCTTCTTCGCGGCTGTTGGCCACGGGGCAATAATGCCGGCCCCATCAATGACGAACTACTCTTTACGGCTTTTATGCCGCGCCGAGATTCTGGATAACATTCCGCGGTGTTTGCTAATTGCTGCAAATTACCCACGCATAAACGCAAAAATGCGGGTCCGGTGAATTTTAGCTATTTAAGCTGGCGGCCGGACTTCACTGCGCTGCGGTCCATGAGCCACGCGGCAAAAGACAGTGCGCAGGTCAGGGCGAGTGTTGCCAGCAGCTGAATCCGGACCGCCGGGTCCAGGAAGCCGAGCACCACAATGCCGGCCAGCAGGGCCAGCGCAAAGTAGGAAAGCCAGGGGAACGCCCACATCTTGAACCGCAGTTCCACGCCTGCGGACTCGGCACGGCGCCGCAGGATAATCTGCGAAACAATTGAAACGCCCCAGACCACCAGACAGGTGGAACCCACCAGGTTCAACAGGATCATGAGAACCGTTTCGGGGTACAGATAGTTCAGTGCCACCGTCAGGAAACCGAAAGCCACCGAGGCAGCCACGGCGGCACGGGGGACACCGCTGGCGCCCTTGCGGGCGAGCGCCCGGGGAGCCCTGCCGCGCTCAGCGAGTGAGAACACCATCCGTGAAGCGCCATAAAGATTTGCGTTCAGCGCCGAGAGCAGGGCCACCACAATCACCACGGCCATCACAACGTCGGCACCCGGAACACGTGCCTCCGCCAGTGCGGCCACAAAGGGCCCGGTGCTCAGGGACTCGCTGTCCCACGGCAGGATCGTGACGATCACCAGGACTGACCCGATGTAGAAAACCAGGATGCGCCAGACCACCGAGGTGATGGCTTTGGCAATGTTGGTTTCGGGCTCCTCGGTGTCGGCGGCCGCGACAGCCACGATCTCGGTGCCTCCGAACGCGAAGACCACCAGCAGCAGTCCGGCGCCGACCCCGCTCCATCCGTGCGGCATGAAGCCGCCGTTGCCGGTCAGGTTGCTCAGCCCGGGAGCCGGGACGTTGGGCAGCCACCCGGCAATGAAGGCGACGCCGATGGCGAGGAACGCCACGATCGCCAATACTTTGAGCAGTGCAAACCAGTACTCAAACTCTCCGAAGCTGGCGACGCCGCCCAAATTGATGGCCGTAAACAGGCTCATGAACACCAGCGCCAGCAGCCACTGCTGCGAACCGGGCCACATGGAGGCAACAATTGCCGCCGCAGCCGTTGCCTCGGCGGCGATGACTATCACCAACTGCAGCCACCACAACCAGCCGATGGTCGTTCCGGCCGGGCGGCCGAGTGCCTTCTCGGCATATACGGAGAAGGCTCCGCTGCTGGGGTCTGCCGCGGCCATTTCGCCCATCATCCGCATGACGAGGATGACCATGGTGCCGGCAATCAGGAAGGACAGCAGAACCGCGGGTCCTGCCGCCTGGATTCCGGCGCCGGAACCGACAAACAGTCCGGTGCCGATGGCGCTGCCCAGGCTCATGAAGACCAAATGGCGGGGGCGCATCTTGCGCACGGTGGGAGATCCAGACGGTGCCGGTGCGGCTGGTCCGGTTGAACCGGTCGCGGACGTTCGGGTGGTCATGAAAAAAGACACCTTTGAAGTTGGGGATGCCGTGAAGAGTGGAGTGCCGAAAACCGGCCGCGGCCATAACTAACCATCTTATGCCGTGAGTGCACGTCGCTCAGTATGCGTATGATTTGTGCCACTATGCTTGCAGTTTGCACAGCATTTCGCCGTGCGGGGGAAGGGAAGCATGCCCACAGATGCCTTGGATGCACGCATTATCGCGTTGTTCACTGACGAGCCCCGGATGTCCGTCCTTGAAGCCTCGCGCACGCTGCAGGTGGCCCGCGCCACCGTGCAGGCAAGGTTGGACCGAATGCAGAAGGCGGGAGTCATTTCCGGATGGGGGCCGCGGATTGATCCGGCGGCACTGGGCTACTCGGTGCTTGCCTACTGCTCGCTGACCATCAGCCAGGACATTGGCCACGATGCCGTGGTTGCCGCTCTGGCCCGTATCCCGGAGATCCAGGAGATTCACACCGTCTCCGGCGAGAGCGATCTGCTGGCCCGGGTCGCCGCCCGCTCCAACTCGGACCTCCAGCGCGTCATAGATTCCATCGTGGCGACCCGCACCATTGTGCGGTCCTCATCCGTGATCGTGCTGAACACGCATTTTGACGGCCGGACCCTACCGCTGCTGGAGGCGGCGTCCGGCGCGGACCCGGCCGAGCAGCAGGCTGCCGATCCTGCCTAATCTTTGGTTCCCGTGCTACAAATGCCGCATGGAGCTGCAGTCCGCCACGATACGGAACATCCAATTCGCCTGGTCCCGGATTCTGGACATCGACGAAGAAGAGATGGCGGACGCAAGTACCCGGACGTACCGTGAAAGCAGGGACAGCCCGCTGCTGATGTTCGTTTCACTGTTCGGAAAGGGCGTGCTGGTGGGGCCGGCGTGGGCGATGGCGGCGGCACGCACCCTGACCGACGCCCAGCTGGCCCGGCACTCCGTCCTGCTGGAATTGAGTCTTCCGCATAACGGGCAGGCGCTGGGAGAAGCCTCCCTCTTCTTTTGCGATACCGTGCCCCCGGCCGCCGGTCCTTCGCTGCCGGTGAGCCTGGGACGCAATGATGCGGTCATGCTCGAAAGTGCCTGCCTGCCTGAGGATGCGGAGGAAGCTGGCCTCAGCGACACTGAGCACGTCTGGATCCTCATGGATGGCAGGGACAGCCCGGCCCGGCCGGTCGCCGGCGCCGGCTATGACGTCTGGGCAGGCGCACTCGCTCACATGGGAGTCCTCACGGCCCCGGGTGAAAGATTCCGCGGACACGCTTTGCGTGTCTCCCAGCTGGCCGCGGAGGCGGCCATCACTGCTGGCCTCATCCCGCAGTGGCGTGCCCGGACGGATAACGCTGCGTCCTGCCGGACGGCCCTGCGGGCGGGCTTTGTCCATGCCGGCAGCCAGACAAGCGTGATCCTTCCGTCCGCAGGGATCTGATCCGGCCCGCAGCCAAAAATGTGACACACCTCGCACGCCTTTGGTCCGAAATGAGTTAGAGTCATCCTGACTTTTACTCTTTCCTCCAGGCTTTGGCCCGGGGACCGGCCGGAAAGGGCCCAGTGGTTTACCAGCATCCGGCGCACAGATACGCGAACGTTTCCGAACGGGCACGGCAGCCCCCGGCACTGGCCATCTCCACCGTCATCTTTGCTCTCCGCCCGGACCCCGACACCGGACGCCCCGCACTGTGGCTGCCGCTGGTGCGCCGCATCCGCGAGCCGTTCCGCGGCCTGTGGGCACTGCCCGGCGGGCCGTTGGGCGCAGGCGAGTCGCTGCAGGAGGCAGCAGCCGGCAACCTGGCGCAGACCACCGGACTCGCACCGAAGTATTTGGAGCAGCTCTATGCCTTCGGCGGGACCGACCGGTCGCCGTCGCCGCGAGTGGTATCCATCGTCTACTGGGCCCTCGTGCAGCCCGACGAAGCAGCTTTGTCCCGGGAGGATGACAACGTCCGCTGGTTTCCGGCCGCCGCGGTGGGGGAGCTGGCCTTCGACCACAACGAGATTGTGGAGTACGCCCTGTGGCGGCTGCGCAACCGGATGGAATACGGTTCCATCGCCTATGCCTTCCTGGGTGACACCTTTACCCTGGCGCAGCTGCGGGAAGTCTACGAAGCCGTGCTGGGCCGCGAGCTGGAACCGGCCAACTTCCGGCGCCAGCTGCGTGCAGCCGCGGACATCGAAGCCACGGACCAGTATTTGCAGGGCGGCAGGCACCGTCCGCCGCGCCTGTACCGCTACACCGGAGCGCTCCTGACCGGACAACCCGAAACACCGGCAGACCCGCCAGCCCGGACCAACCCAGCAACGGAGCACTAACCCATGAGTAATGCCCCCGGTACCTCGACGCCCAGTGTCGCCACGGCCGTTGAACTGATTTCGGCCGCGGCTGCCGCCAATGGACAATCCTCGACATCCACCTGCACGCCGGCTCTGGCCATGCCGCCGTGGGAATTCGACGGCGCCCGGCTGCCGGACTACGGTCCCGGCGCCTCGATGCATGATTCGGCGCCCCCCGCCACGCCCCGGCAGGGCAGCCTGCCGGAGGATTACCGGCAGGCGTCAGACGCCGAGCTGCACCGGCGGATCGAAGCCGCCAAGGAAAAGCTCGGCGGGCGGGCCGTTATTCTGGGCCATTTCTACCAGCGGGACGAAGTGATCCGCCACGCGGACTTTGTGGGTGATTCCTTTCAGCTGGCCAAGGCGGCGAAGTCCAAGCCCGATGCCGAAGCCATCATTTTCTGCGGCGTCCACTTCATGGCTGAAACCGCTGACCTGCTCTCCGGACCGGACCAGGCCGTGGTGCTGCCCAATCTCGCCGCCGGCTGCTCCATGGCGGACATGGCGGACATCGATTCGGTGACCGCGTGCTGGGGCCAGCTCACCGAACTCTTCGGGTCAGAGCCCGACGACGACGGCCGGCTTCCCGTCATCCCGGTCACCTACATGAACTCCTCGGCCGCGCTGAAGGGTTTCTGCGGCGAGAACGGCGGCATTGTCTGCACCTCCTCCAACGCCGCAGCCGTGCTGGAATGGGCCTTCGAACGCGGGCGCCGGGTGCTCTTCTTCCCGGACCAGCACCTGGGCCGGAACACCGCCAAGGCAATGGGGATCCCGCTGGAGGCCATGCCTACGTGGAACCCCCGGCTGGCGCTGGGCGGAAACACCGTGGAGCAGCTGCGCCAATCACGGGTGCTGCTGTGGAACGGCTTCTGCTCGGTACACAAACGCTTCACCGTAGCCCAGATCGAAAAGGCCCGCGCCGACTTCCCCGGAGTGCGGGTGATTGTGCACCCGGAATGCCCCATGCCCGTGGTGGACGCCGCCGATGAGGCAGGCTCCACCGACTACATCCTTAAGGCCATCGACGCCGCCCCGGACGGCAGTACCTTTGCCATCGGCACCGAAATCAACATGGTCAACCGGCTGGCGGCGCAGTATCCCCAGCACACCATCTTCTGCCTGGACCCGGTGATCTGTCCCTGCTCCACGATGTACCGGATCCATCCCGGCTACCTCGCCTGGGTGCTGGAGGGCCTGGTCCGGGGCGAGGTCCTGAACCGGATCACGGTTCCCGCCACCGTTGCCGTGCCGGCCCGCACCGCGCTGGAACGGATGCTGGCGGCACGGCCGTGATCGCCGTCGTCGGCGCCGGAATTGCCGGGCTGATGGCCGCCCTGAGTGCGGTGCAGGAGGACCCGACGGCCGAAGTAACCGTGCTCGCCAAGGGTACGGTGCAGCAGTCCAACACCTGGCTGGCGCAGGGCGGAATCGCCGCCGTCGTGCCGGAAGCTGCGGCGCCCGGAGACACGGCGGACGCGCACGCGGCGGACACGCTGGCCGCCGGTGCCGGGAGGGGCGACGCCGAAGCGGTGCGGGTTCTCTGCTCAGCAGCCGGCGAACAGATCCGCCGCCTGCTGGAACTGGGCACACCCTTTGACCGTGATCCGGCGGGGGTGCTGGCGCTGGGCCGGGAAGCGGCGCACTCGGCCCGGCGGATCCTGCATGTCAACGGCGACAGCACCGGAGCCGGCATTGCCGCAGCGCTGCTGCAGGCCGTGGCCGAGGAACCGAGGATCGCCGTCGCGGAGCACGTCTTTGCCGCCGGACTGCTGCTCGAACCGGGCGGCGTCAAGGGAGTGAAGGTGCTCCGGAACGGCGTGCTGGCGCCGCTCGCGGCCGACGCGGTGATCCTCGCAGCCGGGGGAGCGGGCGCCCTGTACGCACACACCACCAATCCGGACTCGGCAACGGGCGACGGCGTGGCCCTGGCGGCCGGTGCCGGTGCCGCAGTGCAAGATCTTGAGTTTTTCCAGTTTCATCCCACCTCGCTGGACGTGCCGGGGAATCCGCTGATTTCCGAGGCGGTCCGCGGCGAGGGGGCGGTACTGCGCAATGCCGCGGGGGAACGTTTCCTGCTGGCCGGCCTGGCTGCCCGGGCCGCCCACCCGGACGCTGAACTGGCTCCGCGCGACGTCCTCTCCCGGGCCGTCAGCGCTTATCTGCTGGACAGCGGGGAACCATGCGTCTGGCTGGATGCCACCGGCGTTGCAGCCGCCCGCGGTCCCGGGTATCTGGCCCGGCGCTTTCCCGGCCTGGATGCCATGACCCGAAGTCACGGGTTGGACTGGGAACGGGACCTGCTGCCCGTGGTTCCCGCTGCCCACTACTGGATGGGAGGAGCGTCCACCGATCTCTGGGGCCGCACCACGGTGCCCGGGCTGTACGCTGCCGGCGAGTGTGCCTGCACCGGTGTGCACGGCGCAAACCGGCTGGCCTCCAATTCCCTGCTGGAGGGACTGGTGTTCGGCGCCCGGGCCGGCGCCGCAGCGGTGGCGGACCGGCAAACCGGGGCCTTTCCCGCGGCCCTGCCCACTGTCTTGCCTGCCTCCGGACCGGCCGCGGAAGGGGAAGCTCCTGTCCCCGGAGGCGAAGGTCCTGTCCCCGGGGACGCGGGCCGGAAGGGGCCTGCTTTTAGCCGTGCTGCCCTTCAGGAACTCATGTCCGCCCGGGCCGGGGTGCTGCGCAGCGCCGACGGGCTGGCTGCCGCCGCCGCCCAGGTCGCCCGCTGGCAGCGGGACGCGGCGGGGACCACGGTAACGAACCTTTTGGCACCGGAAGTGCGGGTGCTGGAAGACGCGAACCTGCTGACCTGCGCACGGCTGCTCCTGGCCGCTGCACGGCGGCGCACCGAATCCGTGGGCGCCCACTACCGGACCGACGCCGGGATCCGCCCGGCTGAGGAAGCCGCCGGCCTGCAAGCCGCCGGCGAAACCCTGCACTTCACCGCATGAGCTCCCCGAAGGGAAACACCTCCATGACCACCAGCACAGCGCTTCCCCGTCAGTCTTATGTGCCGGCACCTGTTCCGCAGGATGCCGTGGACCGCATCGTTGCCGCGGCGCTCGCAGAAGACGCACCGTGGGGGGACATCACCTCCGAACTCCTGGTCCCGGTGGAAGCCCGGGCCTCGGCCGTCCTCACCGCCCGCGAACCCGGCATCTTCTGCGGAACCCAGGTCATCGAAGCAGCGTTCCGGCTCGCCTCTGCCCAAACATCAGTTCAGTTCCCGGTCCGGGACGGCGAGTCCTTCGAAGCCGGAACCGTTCTGGCGGAAATCAGCGGGCCCGCCCGCGCGGTGCTCACGGGTGAACGGGTGGCCCTGAACCTGGCGCAGCGGCTCAGCGGCATCGCCACCCTCACCGCGGCGTTTGTTGCGCAGGCAGCCGGCACATCCGCCCGGATTACGGATACCCGCAAGACCACGCCGGGCCTGCGCATCCTGGAACGCCACGCGGTCCGGTGCGGCGGCGGGCACAACCACCGGTTCAGCCTCTCCGATGCGGTGATGGCCAAGGACAATCACCTGGCGCTGCTGGCCGCCGGGAACATGGATTTGGCGCAGGCACTGGCAGCAGCCAAAGCGGGGCTGCCGCACACCGTGCACTTCGAGGTGGAGGTGGACCGGCTGGACCAGATCGAAGCCGCGCTGGCCGGCGGCGCGGACACCGTGCTGCTGGATAACTTCTCCCCGGCGGATCTGTGCCGCGGCGTTGAGCTGATCGGCGGCCGTGCCCTCACCGAAGCCAGCGGCAATGTCCGGCTGGAAACCGTCGCCGAGATAGCCGCCACCGGGGTGGACCTGATTTCCGCGGGAGCGCTGACCCACAGCGTCCGGGCCCTGGACCTGGGACTGGACCTGAGGTGATTTACCTGGACGCGGCCGCCACCGCTCCGCCGCGGCGCGAAGTGCTGGAGGCCATGTGGCCGTACCTCACCACGGAATTCGGCAATCCCTCCAGCTCGCACTCGGCCGGGGAATCCGCCGCCCGGGCGTTGACGGCAGCCCGGGAGACAGCGGCCCGGGTGCTCGGCTGCCGCCCCGGGGAAATCATCTTCACCTCCGGCGGCACCGAAGCGGACAACCTCGCAGTGAAAGGCCTGGCCCTGGCGGGGATGGACCGCCTGGCCCGGCGGGACCGTCCGGCGCAGGAAGGCGCAGGTGCTGCTCCCCACCTGGTCTCCACCGCCGTCGAGCATCCCGCGGTGCTGGAATCCCTGGATTACCTCCAGCGACGCCACGGTTTCAGCGTGACGCTGCTGCCGGTGGACGGGACAGGCCGGGTGGACCCCGAGGCAGTAAGTGCGGCACTGACGCCCCAGACGGTCCTCTGCTCGGTGATGTACTCCAACAATGAAGTCGGCACCATCCAGCCCGTGCGTAAGATTGCCGCCCGCTGCCGTGCGGCCGGCGTGACGTTCCACACGGACGCGGTTCAGGCCGGCGGCTGGTTGGACCTGAATGTGACTCGCCTGGGGGTGGACGCGCTGAGCCTGTCCGGACACAAGCTGGGGACGCCCAAGGGGATCGGGCTGCTGTACCTGCGCGGAGCGCCGGCACTTGAGCCGGTGATGCACGGGGGAGGACAGGAGCGCGGCCGGCGTTCCGGGACCGAGAATGTGGCCGGGGCCGTGGGGATGGCTGCGGCGCTGGCGCTGGCCGCAGCGGAGCGCGACGACGCCGCCCGGCACACGGTGACGTTCCGGAACAAGCTGATCGATGCCGTGCTGCGAGACGTTCCCGGCGCCCTGCTCACCGGTCACCGGAGCGAACGGCTGCCCGGTCACGCCTCATTCTGCTTTCCGGGCACCTCGGGGGAAGCGGTGTTATTGGAACTGGAACGGGCCGGAGTGCTGTGTTCCAGCGGCTCGGCCTGTGCCGCCGGATCCGATGAACCGTCGGCTGTACTCACGGCGATGGGGCTGGATCGGGCAACTGCGCAGACGGCCGTGCGGTTTACGTTTACGGCTGCCCTCACGGAGGACGACGTCGACCGGGCCGCGCGGGCGGTCGCCGCCGCCGTCGAAGCAGTGGGGGGACTGGCGCCGGCGCCAGCTTGCAGCGGGCAAGGCCCAACGAGTCAAGCGCCCGCCAGCAATCCGCGCCTCATGAGGCAGATGGTGCTCTAAACCGGTACACATGCTCGAAGTGCTGTGACACCTTAGCTGTACAACATGAGACTCATGGACGGTCCCAGAGAAGGAGTCAACATCATGACCAGCCCCAATTCCAAGCCGCAGGTCCTGGTGGGTGTCGTGCCCGGTACGGCTGCCGCGGTGGTCGACGTAGCGGGAGGGTTAGCCGACAGGCTCGGGGCGGACTTGGTCTGCGCCACTGTCGACGCCTCCAGCGAGGAAGTCAAGCAACGAGCCGACGGAACGGTGGTGTCCGAGCCCATCAATCCCGACCTGCCTTTCGAAGAGACCCAGGTGTTCGATCCCGGACTTCGGGCAGAGATTGCGGGAGCCTTGGATTCGCACCCCGTAACGTGGTCCGTCCGTGCACTGGCCGGTGGTCCAGTGCAGGAGCTTGCCCGGCTGGCCGACCAACTGGACGCGGCTATGATCGTTGTCGGCACACGCGAATCAGGTTTCCGGGGTTCAATTGAAGAGTTTTTCACCACCTCCGTCATGGTTCAGCTTGCCCACCATCAGCACCGTCCGGTGGTGGCTGTTCCGTTGCACCCGGTCCTCGACGACGGGTTGCTGCCGTGGCAAAGTCCAGGTGATTGAACGACACGCTCGCGACTTCCGAAAGCAGGTCCCGGCTGTGGCGGCGCTCTGACACGGGCGGATCAAACCGGGTGTCCTGCAGGGTTCCGCCGTCGTCCAGCCAACCCCGCCGGGTGTAGAAATCTATGGCCCTTTTATTGCTCGCTTCAACCCACAGGAACGCCCTGGTGTATCCCAGTGACAGGAGTTTTTCTTCCGCCGCGGCAAACAGGGCCGAGCCGACACCCTGTGCCCATGAATCCGGATGCACGTTGATTGCATACAGCTGACCCGTTGCTGATGCTGAGGCTGACTCGGAATCCGATTCCGCCGCGCCTTCAGCGGGCCCGAAAATACAGAAACCGGCAACCCCGCTGTCCGTTTCCGCGACCAAATGGAAGGTTCCAGACCTGGGCTCGGTAATGTTCCGCCGCCAACCTCTGGTCTGCGCCTCGGGATTCAGGCCGTCCAAATACTCGTCGGACATGACCTTCCGGTAGGCAGCCCGCCACGCCGAGATGTGGATGTCGGCCAGCCGGGGAGCATCGCGTTCAACCGGGGATCGAACAAGGACCGTGGCACTGGTCATTTCATTCTCCTGATGTGCGACGACGGCTGCGGTGTGGCAGTAAGGCTACCTCAACCGGGTCCTATGTGATGCCCGTTACACTCAGCGCATGCACATCAAATCCACGTCATCCCGCGTGCGGGAAACCGCCGGCGGGCAGGCGCTCTCCATCGGCACCGAAGCGGCCCCCAAGCTCTCCCGGCTTATTACCTACCGGACCGTCTCCTCCCGTGACCCGCAGCAAGTCAGCATCGAAGAGTTTGACGGTTTTATTGATGCCCTGCCCGAACTGTTTCCTCTGGTCCACGAGAAGCTGTCGCGGGAACGGGTTAACGGGCACGGACTGCTGTACCGCTGGCCGGGATCGCAGGGTGAGGGGCAAGGGCCGGTGGTCCTGATGGCCCATTACGACGTGGTTCCGGTGGAAAACCCGGCGTCGTGGACACATCCGCCCTTTTCCGGAGAGATTGCGGACGGCCGTATCTGGGGCCGGGGTTCACTGGATGACAAGGGCTCCCTGACCGCCATCCTCGAAGCGGTGGAACAGCTGCTGGCCGAGGACTTCGTTCCGGTGCGGGATATCTATCTGTCTTTCGGGAACAATGAGGAAACCGCCGGCGACACCGCCGGAGCGGCCGCCGCACTGCTGGAAGACCGCGGCATCCGCCCCTGGCTGGTGCTCGATGAAGGCGGTGCCGTGGCCGGGCAGGCCTTTCCCTTTGTGGACCGTCCGGTGGCGGTGGTCGGAGTCTCCGAGAAAGGCATTCTGGACGTGGAGCTGTCCACCGAGGATGCCGGCGGTCATGCCTCCACGCCGCACCGCGGCGGAGCCACTGCACGACTGGCCCGTGCCATCACCCGCCTGGACGCCAAACCGCTGCCCGCAGTCCTGCCCGAGCCCACAGTGGAGATGATCGGCCGGCTGGCCTCGTCGGCACGGTTTCCGGCGCGGCTGGTGTTCGGCAACCTGCGCATCTTCCGGAGGCCGCTGACCCGGGTGCTGGCCCGCATGGGAGGCGAGCCCGGGGCCCTGACCCGCACCACCGTGGTTGTCACGCAGCTGCGGGGCAGCTCCGCCTCCAACGTCATCGCGTCCCGGGCCACGGCCAACGCCAACATCCGCGTTGCAGTGGGGGAAACGGTGGCCGGCACGGTGCAGCGGCTGGGGAGGATCATCGCCGATTCCTCGGTTTCCCTGCGGGTGGTCGAAGGCAACGAGCCGGCACCGGTCTCCGCCACGGACAATGCCCAGTTCGCCCTGCTGGAACAGGCCATTGCGGCGGTGTTCCCGGACGCCGTGACCGCTCCGTACATCATGCTTGGAGGTACCGATTCCCGCCGTTTCACCGGTATCTGCGATGCCGTGTACCGGTTTGCTCCGTTTCGGATGGGCAGACAGGACCGCGCGAACATCCACGCGGACAACGAGTCCCTGTGTATTGAGACTTTCGGCGAAGGAATCCTCTTCTACACCCGGCTGCTGCGCACCCTCGGGGACAGGCAGTGAAGCGGGCCGCCGACGTCGGGCACCGCAGCCTGCGCTCGCTGGGACCGGTGGTGCTCTTCCTGGCCCTGGTGGAAATCACCTCCGGCATCCTCCAGGGGTATTACACGCCCATCCTCACCGACATTGCGCGGAACCTGGGGATCAACGACGGCGACGTCAACTGGTTTGAAGCCGCCCAGCTGATGCTCAGCGCGCTCGCCGTTCCCGTGCTCGCCAAACTCGGTGACATCTACGGGCACAAGCGGATCCTGCTGGTCTCCACCGTCCTGACGGCGGCGGCGTCCTGGGGCGTCGCCTTTGCCCCTGACTTCTGGACCTTCCTGGCCGCATGGTCGCTGCAGGGCTTCTACGTGGTGTGGCTGCCGCTGGAAATCGCATTGATCTTCAGCCGTGCCTCCGCGGCTCCGGGCGGCGCTGCCCTGACCCGCAAAGCCGCCGGTGTCCTCGTGGGGTCCCTGCAGTTCGGAGTCATTGCCGGTGCGCTGGCCGCCGGTGTCCTGGTGGAGGTCTTTGCCGGACGGCTGCAGCTGACGCTCATGATTCCGGCGGTGGCCGTAACCCTGTGCATTGCCGCCGTGCAGTTCGGTGTTCCGGAAACTCCTGAGCGGGCCGGCGGCATCCTGGACGGCAGGGGCTTCCTGCTGCTGGCCTCCGGGCTGCTGTTGCTCACCTCGGGTTTGAGCTTCCTGCGGATCAACGGCCCGGGCACCTGGTGGGTCTGGGGGATCCTGCTGGCAGGAGCGGCGGCGTTTGTGCCGTTTGTCCGCTGGGAACTGGGCCGCACGGATCCGCTGGTGGACTTCCGGATGCTGCGGGATCCGGCCATGTGGCCGGTGCAGCTCACCGCCGGACTGTTTGGCATCTCGGTGCTCGGAGCCCAGGCTCCCATGTCCACCTTCGCCCGCACTGACCGGCAGATGCATGGCTACGGCCTGGGGCTGGATGCCGGAGATGTGTCCATCATCATCGGCTCCTACGTGTTGTCCGTGCTGATCGGCGCCCTGCTGTTCCCGGTGGTCTCGCGGTACGTCACGCCGCGGCTGACCCTCTGCGGTGCGGCAGCCCTGGTGGGATTTGGTTACCTGCTGTTCCTGCCGTTCCACGACACGCTGGCTCAGACCCTGACCAACATGATCGTTGCCGGGCTGGGATCGGGGGCACTCGTGGCGGCGCTGCCGTCGGCCGCCGCCGCAGCAGCCCCGCCCAACCGCACGGGCATGGCCACCGGGCTGACCAACACCACCAAAACCATCGGCGGCTCGTTCGCCTCTGCCGTGTTCGGCATTGCACTGGCCAGCGCCGCTGCGGATGCCTTGGCAGGCGGGGCCCAAAGAGCGGAAACGGCGGCACCGCTGTCGGGCTATCTGGTGGTTTGGGCCGTGTGTTCGGTGACCGGGTTCATTGCTGCCGGACTGCTACTCCTGGTGCCGCGGCTCGCCTTCGCTGATCCGCCGCTGACGGCGGCGGATCCTGGGATCTCCGTACCGCCGGAGGGCCGGGGCGCAAACGGCTAGATGTTCGACGGCGTTAGTCGAGGCCGGGGAAACGGACGCCCGTGAGTTCGGTGCTGACGTCCCAGAGGCGGCGTGCCGTATTCGGATCCAAGGCCTGCGGAGCCGGTGTTACGAGCACGGGCCGCCCGCGGAGTTGGCCCGGACCACCCGGGCCGTAAAACTCCCCGCCCCGGACCCCTGGGGCAGTTGCCGCGTACAGCGTAGGCAGCGCTCCGAGTGCCCCACTTTGGCCCAGCAGGCGGAAGAACGAACCTAAGATGTCCAGAGTGGCCGGGTGATTCATGCCGGAGGTGAGGTTGGTGTTGGTAAAACCGGGATGGGCCGCGACCGCGATCAGCTTTTCTCCGTGTGCTTGGAGCCGTCGCTGGAATTCGAAAGTGAACAGCAGATTGGCCAGCTTGCTCTGGTTGTACCGCACCCAGGGGCGGTACCGGCGCTGCGCAGCGAGGTCCTCGAAATCGATCCGGCCCCCGCGGTGGGCCAAGCTGGAAACGGTGACGACGCGCGCGGCCGGAGCCTGGCGCAGCGCCGGCAGCAGCAGGCCGGTCAGGGCAAAGTGGCCCAGATGGTTGACGCCGAACTGCAGTTCAAATCCGTCAGCGGTGGTCCGGTGCGGCGTGGCCATGACCCCGGCGTTGTTGATCAGCAGGTCCACCGGCCCGTCCTGATCCGCTGCGAACCGGCGAATGGATTTCAGGGAGGCGAGGTCCAGTTGCCGCAGATGAACGTCGCTGTTTCCGGTTTCGGTGCGGATCCGCGTCTGCGCAGCCTCACCGCGCTGCCGGTCCCGGCAGGCCAGTTCCACGCGGGCACCTTTGGCGGCAAGGACGAGCGAGGTCTGCAAGCCCAGTCCGCTGTTGGCGCCGGTGACGACGGCGGTGGTTCCGGACAGGTCCGGGATGGACTCGATGCTGTAGTTCTCCACTTGGCTCCCGCCGCCGTTCGGGTAGGGGTGCTTCAGCGCTGCCTAGCTGTCGCTGTCCGCCAGGCTGGCCAGCACCTTGTCCGTCAGTGACTTTAGCTCCGCCAGTTCGGCCTCGGTGAGTGCCGGCGTCAACAGCTCGTAGATGCCGCGCACATGTGCCCGGCCCAGCCGCCGCTGCAGGGCAAGCCCTTCCTCCGTCAGGGAAAGCTCCACACCGCGCTGGTCGTGCTGGGCAGGCCTGCGCTGCACCAGCCCTTTCGCTTCCATCCGTTCCACCATGCGGCTGAGGCTGGGCTGGCTGATCAGCAGGTGCTCATTGAGCTCGTTGAGGCGGATCCAGCCGGTGGGGCAGCGGGTGAGGTTGAACAGGACGTCATACTCCCGCATGGACAGTTCCTTGAAGGCCGGATCCCGCTGCAGGCGGCGCATCACTCCCACTTGGGTCCGGAAGAGGGACTCCCAGGCCTCGGCTGCCTGTCGAACGGGGGTGCTGCTGGTATCCAGGGACATGTCTTTAGCCTACTGAAGAGTTGGGGCAGGGGCGGAACGTGACGACATCTGAGCTGCGGCTACCCGTGCGGCGTGGGTGGGCCCCTCGGGAACATCTGCCGGACGCCGGGCATCGAATTCACGCCTGAGCTCCGGCAGCACATATTCGCCGAACAGATCAAGCTGCTCCAGGACGGTCTTCAGCGGCAGGCCCGCATGGTCAATCAGGAACAGCTGGCGCTGGAAATCGCCGAAGTACTCCTGGAAGGACAGGGTCTTTTCAAGGACCTCCTGCGGGCTGCCGACGGTCAGCGGAGTCTGCGCCGTGAAGTCCTCCATGCTGGGGCCGTGGCCGTAGACGGGAGCGTTGTCAAAGTACGGCCGGAACTCATTGACGGCGTCCTGTGAGTTTTTGCGCATGAAGAACTGTCCGCCCAGACCCACGATCGCCTGGTCGGCTCGGCCGTGGCCGTAGTGCTCGTAGCGTTCGCGGTAGAGGCTGATGAGCTGCATGTAATGCTCCTTCGGCCAGAAGATGTTGTTCGCGAAGAAGCCGTCGCCAAAGTAGGCAGCAATCTCCGCAACCTGCGGCGTGCGGATGGAACCGTGCCACACAAAGGGGGCAACGCCGTCGAGCGGGCGCGGCGTGGCGGTGAAGTTGCGCAGCGGGGTCCGGAACTTGCCCTCCCAGTTCACCGTCTCCTTGTCCCAGAGCTGGCGCAGCAGGTTGTAGTTTTCCACCGTCAGTTCCACCGAGTCCTGCATGTTCTTGCCGAACCAGGGATAGACCGGAGCGGTGTTGCCGCGGCCCAGGACCAGGTCCACCCTGCCGTCGGCGAGGTGCTGGAGCATGGCAAAGTCCTCGGCGATCTTCACCGGATCATTGGTGGTGATCAGCGTGGTGGCCGTGGAGAGAATGATCCGGTCGGTCTGCGCCGCAATGTAGCCCAGCAGCGTGGTGGGGGAGGAAGCGTAGAACGGCGGGTTGTGGTGCTCACCGGTGGCATAGACATCCATGCCGATTTCTTCGACCTTCTTGGCGATGGCGACGGCGGCCTTGATCCGTTCGCCCTCCGTGGGGATCCGTCCGGTGACGGGATCGCGGGTGATGTCGCTGACGCTGAATACGCCGATCTGCATGGTGTCCTCCGATGTGGCTGGTGCAGCTACAAGTATATGCATTTGCATCTACATGTTCGACAACGATGCTCAACCGTGGAACATTCCCGGCGCCAGGATGCTTACCGGGGTTCCTGGCTCCCGGGCCGAACTGCTGACCATATGGCGGCGTTTCCGGAGCCGGGGAAGACGATGTGCTTCATGACTCCGTCTCCGACCGCCCGGTCCGCGCTGTAGTAGGACGACAGATCGGGGACATTGGGGTCATACGGCGCGTAGAGCCCCGGCGCAAGAGCAGTAACCCGGCCGTCGATGAGTCTGCCGCTGAACCACGCGGCGACCCGGTAGTCCAGAGATGCGGCGTCCACGATCAACGGGTAACCGGGGTAGGCGGCGCTGGTTGTGTCCGCGGTGACCTGGGCAGGGACCGCGGGGGATGCCGATGTGGATGCCGCACTGTCCGTAGCGGTCTCATAGGGTGCGCAGCGGGTCAAAAGTTCCGCGACGGCACTTTTCCACGTCTCGACGTTGACGTTCCAGGCAGAGTTCGGGTTCTCAGCCCGCTGGATGGCGGCGTCCATGGGGGAGGCCAGCTCTTCCAATGCGGCTTCCATGTCCTGTGGGGCGCGGCCGGTTATGCCGCGGATTTCCTCGCTCAGGTCGCGAGCGGTTTCGGCACTTCCCCCGAAGCCGCTCGTTCCGTCACCAATCTTGAGGAGATAGATGGCCCGGTAGAGAGGACCTTTACCGTTGGTCCCGAGGAGCTCGGAGCATGTCTGCTCGTCCGAGCCCTGTGCCGCTGCTGCAACTGCAGGTGCGGCAGACGGTGCGGCAGGTCCGGGGTCGGAGGCAGACAGTCCGTCGGGCTCCGCGGCACCCGAGCTGCATCCGGTGACGAACACCAGGGCAAGGGCAGAAACGGCGACGGCTTTTCTCATGGTTCCTCCGGGAATCGTAAACAGTCGTCCCACCCTAGCGGCTGAATCGCCCAGCTGCGCAAAGGTGTGCGCCTAGTCCGGATGAAGAAAAGCCGATCCCGCTACTGGTTTAGCAACCCCGACGAATCCTCCGCAACGACGAAGTCCCTATCCGTCTCCTTGACTAGTTTCACATTGAGTTGATAGGTGCCCGGCACCATGAGATCCGGAACCCAGATCTCCTCCGTTGATGAAGAAGCCTGGTCTGTCTTGGCCTGCACTCTGTAGGCAAGTTTGTCACCGGACCAGGATTGGGGCACATCAATGCCTTCGAGGGACCAGGTGAGGGAGAGCTTCTCCCCAGACAGCTTCTCAAAGCTCAGATTCACGGGAATCACCCAGCCGCGCGGTTCCGGACTGGCATCATATGTTCCCTCGACCACATTGAGGGCTTCGATGATCTGTGGAGCCGCATCTTCAGAAGACGTTTGGGCAACCGCATCTTCGAAGAACTCTTGCGCAGCCGGATCTGCCGGCGGAGCGTCTTGGGCCGGGGCAGCTTGTAGGAAGATTTTCATGTCGGATGGCTCAAAGTAGCCTGGGTCATTAAAAAGGATTCCCCCAACGTCCCTGGCAGTGTTCTCCAGCACTACGTCCGTAACTGTGCCGGGAGGGCTCGTGGAAGGATTCTCCGGGTCCGTCGATTCGGTGGCTGACTCACTGGGGCCACTGGATCCACCGGTACCGGTGTCGGATGATCCGGTGGGTACGGCGGGTTCAGGCGGAACGGGTGATATCCCGGGCACCGCCGGCGTCGGCGGGAGAGAGGGGACCACGGCAAGGGACGCCTCGGCCGCGCCGTTGATGCGTACATGATGAGCCGCGGCGCCCTCACTGTCGCGCACAAGGGTCACGTAATCGCCGAGGTTTTCCGTCATGAAATCACGAAGCGCCAACGACCTGCCCTCTTCGGTCACCTCAACGGTCGCTACGTCTTTGGTGTCGCCAGGTTTGAAACGGTCCCAGAGCCCGACGACGGAGGCGGCTGCGGCGGCGAGGGCACCGACGGTGAGAATCAGGGACGTGCCGCGGCGATACCACGGCGTATTGGCTTTCGGTTTGGTTTCGTCATCCATAGCCTGCCTCCCCTACCACGGAGTGACCTCATGGGCGTCACGGCGGCTCCCTGGAAGGGTCGGGAACGGGCGTCCATGAGACTAACGCTCCTCCGCGGTCCGGCCTGCGTCAATCACTAATTAAACGGTTGGCGGCGTGATTCGCCGAGTGGCGGCGCCGGCCGGCCCGCTTCTCCCGGGCGCCTTCCACCAGCCGGTACAGGACCGGCACCAGAATGAGGGTCAGGACGGTGGAGGAGACCAGGCCGCCGATCACCACGATCGCCAGCGGACGGGAAATGAAGCCGCCTTCACCGGTGACACCCAAGGCCATGGGGGTCAGGGCAAAGACAGTTGCCAGCGCGGTCATCAGGATGGGCCGCAGCCGCTGCCGGGCGCCGCGCATGATGGCATCGGCCACGTTCATGCCCGGCTCCCCGTTGTGCGGGCGCCGGTACTGGTTGATCAGGTCCACCAGCACAATGGCGTTGGTGACCACAATGCCCACCAGCATCAGCATGCCCACCAGGGAGGGCAGACCCAGCGGCACTCCGGTGACCAGCAGCAGCAGGATTGCGCCGGTGGCCGCAAACGGCACCGATACCAGCAGGATCAGCGGCTGAATGAGGGACTTGAACGTGGCCACCATAATCACGTAGACAATGGCAATTGCCGCCAGCAGTGCCAGTCCCAGCTGGGTGAAGGACTCGTTCTGCTGGGTGGCGGCGCCGGAGAGCGTGGCCGTGACGCTGGCGGGCAGGTCCAGCTCCGCCAGTTTGTCCTGGACCTCGGTAATGGCCGCGCCCAGATTCTCTCCCGCCGGGGACACTGAGACGACGGCGGTGCGTTCGCCGCCTGAGGAGGATATCGACGTCGGGACGTCCACTTCCTCAACCGTGGCCAGCGAGCTCAGCGGAACGGTGCCGGACCCGGCGGGAACGGGAACCCGGCTGAGCTGCTCCACGCTGGTGATCTGTGTTCCTTCGCCGATGAGCACGGGGAAGTCGTCGGTGCCGATGCGGATGGTTCCGGCCGGCAGCGGGCTGAGCGTGGAGGCCACCAGACCGGCAATCTGCTGTTCATTCAAACCCGCAGCCACTGCCTTGGCACGGTCAATCGACACCTGGACCACGGGGGAGGAGGAGGACAGGTTGCTGGTGACTTCACCTGCGGCAGGCAGCGAGGACATCGCTTCCACTACCTCATCGGCCGCCGGCTGCAGTTCACCCGGATCGCCGGCGGACAGGCTGATGTCCACCGTGTTGGAGGTGCCGAAACCGCCGCCGGTGCTGCCCAGGGTGATGTTCCCGGCGTCGTCGTCCAGGGAATCCAATTCGCTGCTAACCGTCTCCCGCAGCGCCACCTGGTCAACGCCCGGCTCGGTGATGACCGTGTAGGAGGCCACCGCGGATCCGCCGGAGCTGAAGGCGGCGAAGCCGGCACTGGAGGTGCCCATGGTGACCTGGACGTCCTTGACGCCCTCGGTGCCGCGGAGCACCTCCTCCACCTCTTCGGCTGCGGCGGAGGTGGTTTCCAGCGAGGTACCCGGGGGCAGTTCCTGCCGGACGCTGAAGGTGTTCTGCCCGGTGTCGCCCAGCAGGTTCGTCTGCAGCAGCGGGGTCATCGCCGCCGTGGCGGCAAGGACAATCACGCCGGCCACCACCGTGTACACCGGATGCCGCTGGGTGGTGCGCAGGATCGGCACATAGCCGCGCTGCAGGAAGGTTTTGGATTCCCGAGCTTCCACTTCGGCGCGGTACGCCGCCGGGTCCGCCACCGGCTGGCCGGACTTCAGGAACCAGTACGCCAGCACCGGCACAATGGTCAGCGAAACCAGCAGCGACGCCAGCAGTGCCAGGGAGGTGGTGATGGCGAACGGGCGGAATAGCTCACCGGCCAGCCCGCCCACAAAGGCGATCGGAGCGAAGACGGCAACGGTGGTCAGGGTTGAGGCGGTAATGGCGCCGGCGACTTCTCGCACAGCGGTGAGGATGGCCGTCCGCTTGTCCGTGCCGTACCCCAGGTGCCGCTTGATGTTCTCGATGACCACAATGGAGTCATCCACCACCCGGCCGATGGCAATGGTCAGCGCGCCCAGGGTCAGGATGTTCAGCGAATAACCGAACGCCAGCAGGCCAATGAAGGTCACCAGCAGGGACAGCGGAATGGAGACGGCGGTGACCAGGGTGGAGCGCACCGAGAGCAGGAAGACCAGGATCACCAGGACGGCGAAGCCCAGGCCGAGGATGCCTTCGGTGGTGAGGTTGGAGATGGATTCCTCGATGAACGGGGCCTGGTCAAAGACCACGGTGAACTTGGCGCCGTTGCCGAGCTCTGATTCCAGGGCGGGCAGGAGATCGGTCACCTGGTGGGAAATGCCAACGGTGTCGCCCGCGGGAGTCTTGGTGATGGACACCGCCAGCGTCGGCTGTCCATTGGTGCGGGTAATTGAGGTGTTCTCGTCTTCCACGATCTCCACCGAGGCAACGTCGCCGATGGTCACCGGATCCGCGGAAGCGTTGGAGCCGCTGCTGCGGGTGGACTCCACCGGCAGGGCGGAGACCTTCTCCAAGCTGTCCAGCGGACTGCCGATCTGGATGGACAGAGTGCGGGTGTCTTCAGCGACGGTACCCGCGGGCACCAGGGCGCCGCTGTTCTCCAGTGCGGAGGAGATCGCCGACGGCGTGACGCCCAGGGCGGCGAGGGCCGCCTCGTCGGGCAGGATGGAAATGCTCCGGGTGGATCCGCCGGTAACTTCAGCGGTGCGTACCCCTTCGATCTTTTGCAGCCGCGGAACGGTGAGGCGCTGCAGGTCGGCATTGAGTTCGGCCAGCGGCTCATCCGAGGAGACCGCAAGGTACACAATCGGGAAGTCGCTGATGCTGCCGGCCAGGGACTGCGGGTTGGCGTCATCGGGCAGCAGCTGGCGGGCGTTGGAGATGGCGCGGTCCACCTGGCCGCGGGCACGGTCCAGGTCGGTGCCGTAGGCGAAGGTCAGGCTGATGGTGGAGATCGAGTTGCGGGAGGTGGCGGAGGAATCCTCCAGGCCTTCCACCGCGGTCAGTGCACCCTCCAGCGGTTCGCTGATCTGCTTGTCCACCACTTCCGGCGAGGCGCCGGGCAGTGCGGTGATCACGGTGATCTGCGGGAACTCCAGCGACGGAATGAGCTCCTGCTTCAGGGATCCCATGGAGATCACCCCGAAGACGGCAATGAACACCGTGATCAGGGCAATGAGCGCCCGGTTGGAGAGGGAAAACTTGGCCAAACGGTCCATGAGCCTGCCTTCGGAAGGGCTGAACTAACGCAGATCGGCAAAACATCCCGAAACCAACCCGGTTCCGGTACTTAACGTTCGTTGGACCGGGCCGACCGGATGGGTCAGCCCGGTCCAACGGGTAAAACTTTTTCGGAGAGTACCTGCGGCTTAGTTCAGGCCCAGAACACGGTTGGTGTCAGAGGTGAGTTCATCCAGCAGGGACTCGTTCTCATTGAGCTTGACGCCGTATCCCGGAATCATGTCCTTGATCTTCGGCTCCCAGCCGCCAAACTCGCGCGGGAAGGCACGCTTGAGCAGGTTGATCATGATGGGCGGGGCCGTGGAGGCACCCGGCGAAGCACCCAGCAGGGCGCCGATGGAGCCGTCCGCTGCGGTGATGAGTTCGGTGCCGAACTGCAGCACGCCGCCCTTCTTCGGGTCCTTCTTGATGACCTGCACGCGCTGCCCGGCGGTGATGAGCTCCCAGCCTTCGGTACCCGCCTGCGGCATGAATTCCTGCAGCGCCTTCGTCTTGCCCTCGCGGGTCTTCATCACTTCGGTGACCAGGTACTTGACCAGGGACATGTTGTCCTTGGCCACGGCCAGCATCGGAACCAGGTTGCCCGGCCGCACCGAAGCAGGCAGGTCCAGATAGGAGCCGGTCTTCAGGAACTTGGGGGAGAAGCCGCCGTACGGGCCGAACAGCAGCGAACGCTTGCCGTTGACGAAGCGGGTGTCCAGGTGCGGGACAGACATGGGCGGGGCGCCCACTGAGGCCTGGCCGTACACTTTGGCGTTGTGGCGGGCAATGATGGACTCGTCAGTGGAGCGCAGGAACTGGCCGGAGACCGGGAACCCGCCAAATCCCTTGCCCTCGGGAATGCCGGAGGCCTGGAGCAGGTGCAGGGCACCGCCGCCGCCGCCGATGAAGACGAAGCGTGCGGACACCGTGCGGGAGGCCCCGGTAGCGCGGTTCTTGACCTTGACATCCCAACCGCCGGAGGAGGAGCGGGTGACGTTGCTGACTTCGTGGCCGTAATTCATCTCCACGCCGCTGCCGGCCAGGTAACCGGTCAGTTCGCGGGTCAGCGCGCCGAAGTCGACGTCGGTGCCGCCGACGACGCGGGAACCGGCAACACGCTGGGAAGGGTCGCGTCCCTCCATGATCAGCGGAGCCCATTCGGCCAGCTTGGAGTGGTCTTCGGAGAATTCCATCGACTTGAACAGCGGCTGGGCGCTCAGCGACTCGTACCGGCGGCGCAGGTACTCGGAGTGCGCGTCACCCCACACAAAGCTCATGTGCGGCAGCGGGTTGATGAAGCTGTTGGAGATATGGCCGGATGAGACCATATGGGACCAGAACTGGCGGGACACGTGGAACTGCTCGTTGATGCCCACCGCCTTGGCCGAATCCACTGAGCCGTCCGCAGCTGCGGGGCTGTAGTTCAGTTCGCACAGTGCGGCGTGGCCGGTTCCGGCGTTGTTCCAAGGGTCCGAGCTTTCCAGTCCGGCGCGGTCGAGGCGCTCAAACAGGGAAATGTCCCAGTCCGGCGCCAGCTGCTTCAGGAACGCCCCGAGGGTCGCGCTCATGATGCCGCCGCCGATCAGCAGTACATCGGTTTTTGTTGCGGACGTATCCGCCGGGCTATTAGCAGTCAACTTCATATCTCCAGTCGCGTGGGCGCTAGCCATAGAAGCGTATCGCTCCAAGGGGCCTTACTAAAATCACCTGCAGTTTGCAACGGACCAATACGCGCCCGTTACTCGTCCCGAAGCTCGATCCGGTTAAAGACCTCGTTGAGCAGCGGCGACGTGGGGTAGGAACCGATCCTGGGGGACAGGGCCAGCGCGGAAATGGGGAAGGCCAGCGGAACGGCCGGCACCCGGGTGGAGATTCGGTCCGTAATCGCGGTGTACGCTTCCGTGCGTTCCGGACCTTCCTGCAGGGTTCGTGCCCGGTCGATCTTGCTCAGCAACTGCGTGTCATCGTAGGCAAACTCTTCGGTGTAACTGCCGAAAAGGGTGCCCACAAAGTTGTCCGGATCGTTATAGGTGCCGCTGATGCCGAACAAATGCAGGGCCCGGTCCCCGCTGGTCTGCACGCTGGAGAGATAATCATCGGACCACTCCACCGGAACCGGCTTAATGTTCAGCCCCGCAGCGGTCAGCTGGCGGCTCAGTTCCGCGTACACCCGTTCGGGGGTGGGCAGATAGGCCCGCGTCACGTGACGCGGATAGTAGAAGGGGAGCTCGGCGCCGTCGTAGCCGGCTTCCTTGAACAGCTCGGCGGCCTTCTCGGGATCGTAGCCGTAGTTCGTGACGGACCCCGAGGAAACCCCGAGCTTTTCCGGCACAAACTGGTTCGCCTGCTTGGTGCCGTTAAGGAAGAGCCCGTCCAGGAGCGCGCCCTTGTCGATGGAGTGGGCGATGGCCTGGCGCATCTTGAGGTCATCCATTCCGGGGAAGGCCTGATTGATGCCGAGATAAAGCACCGAATAGGGGTCCCGCTGCAGGATCTGGAGGCCGTTGCGGGCGAGATCGTCCACATCCGCCACGGTGACCAGATCATAGCCGTCCACCTGCCCGGTTTTCAGGGCCCGCAGGCGGCTTTCCGGACTGCTGATGGTGGAGAAGACCACGGTGCCGATTTGCCCGCGGACACCCCAGTAATCAGGGTTGGCGGCCAGCCGCACCTCGTCGCCCTCCCAGGACTCGAGAGTGAAGGGACCCGTCCCTGTCGGGTGCAGCGCGTAGTCGGAGACTTTCTGGCCGTCCTTTTCCACGGTCAGCACGTCGGCTTTGAACTGCTGCAGAGCCTTGGGGGAGGAGATCGCAAATTCCGGCGATGCCAGGGCGGGAATGAAACCGCTGAGCCGGGTGGCCAGATCTATTTTGACGGAGTACTCGTCGATGGCAGTGCATGACTTGTACACAGCCAAATTGGGGGCGTCCGAGAAGGCATTGAAGACGGCTTTGTAGGCAAGGTTGCCGGATCCGCGTGCGGAGACAGGCAGGTTGTACCAGCGGTCAAAGTTGGCGCAGACGGCATCGGCGTTGAACGGCTCGCCGTCATGGAAGGTGACGTCCCGCCGCAGGGTGAAGGTGTATGTGCGTCCGTCTTCGGATTCGGTCCAGCTCTCGGCCAGCAGGGGAGTGGGTGCAGAGGTCAGGGGATCAACACCAACCAGCCCCTCCATGATCTGGCGGGTGACCCGGTGGCTTTCAGTGTCCGTCGCCAGGGCCGGATCCAGAGTGGACGGGCGGGCGGCGGTGGCGAAGGTGAAGGTGGCGGTGGGTTCTGAACCCGTTGCGCTTCCTGTCGCCGACGCTGAGGCCGTGGCAGTGCCCTCGGGCGGAGCGGCGGTGCATCCGGCGAGAGTTACAGCGGCAATCATTGCACCGGCCCGCAGGAAGGAGCGGCGGCCCATGCCGGAATTTGTCACAGCTGTTGTTCTCCTCCGGAGACGCTCCGTCAACGGTGCGTTTGGTTCTATCGGGTGTATTTATACGAATTGCCAGTCTAAATGATAAAAATCCGGCAACAGCCGGTGAGACACGGCTCACAGCAGTCCTGCAAGTAGGGCAGGATAGGGAAATGACTGAAATCAGCCTTGATTCACCTCTGCTTGAGGTGACGGATCTCGCGGTTAATTTCCGCACCACCGACGGAGAAGTCCAAGCCGTCAAGAACGCCTCCTTTACCTTGCCCCGCGGAGGGACGCTGGCAATTGTGGGGGAGTCGGGTTCCGGCAAATCCACCACAGCCATGGCCGTCATCGGCCTGCTGCCCGGAAACGGCAAGGTGGCCGAGGGCAGCATCCGCTTTGACGGCACGGAACTGGTGGGCCTGCCCGAGGCGAAGATGCGTGCCATCAGGGGACGGTCCATTGGACTGGTGCCCCAGGACCCCATGTCCAACCTGAACCCGGTCACAAAGATTGGCACCCAGGTTGCGGAAACCCTGCTGGTCCACGGCATGGCAACGTCCAAGGATGTGGACCGGAAGGTCATCGAGGTACTGACGGCAGCCGGGCTGCCGGACGCCGCGGAGCGCGCCAAGCAGTATCCGCATGAGTTCTCCGGCGGTATGCGCCAGCGTGCGTTGATCGCCATTGGGCTGGCCTGCCGGCCGCGGCTGCTGATTGCCGACGAGCCCACCTCGGCCCTGGACGTCACGGTGCAGCGGACCATCCTGGACCAGATCGGAAAAATGACCGAGGAGCTGGGAACCTCGGTGCTGCTCATCACGCACGACCTTGGGCTGGCAGCCGAACGCGCCTCGGAGCTTGTCGTGATGCACCGGGGCCTCGTGGTGGAAGCCGGACCCGCGCGTCAGCTGCTGGAGGATCCCCAGCATCCCTACACCCAGTCACTGGTGGCGGCGGCGCCCAGCGTCGCAGCGGTGCGGCTGAGCCCGGGGGCCTTCAAGGCGCCTGCGGCCCAGCGCCTGCGGCTCGCTGAGCAGGTGTACGCCGAACACTCGGACGGCACCAGCACGCCAGTGAACGACGGCGGTGCCCCGGCTGATGCGGTTCCGTCACCGAAGCACAGTGCCGGAGTCACCGCGGCGGGCTCGCCGGAAACCGCGGCACCGGACAACATTGTGGAGATCCGGGATCTGACCAAGGTCTACAAGATCCGCGGCCGTTCCGAGGACTTCTACGCTGCCCGCAACGTCACGCTGGACATTCCCCGCGGGCGTACCGTGGCCATCGTCGGTGAATCCGGCTCCGGCAAGACCACCACAGCCCGGATGCTGCTGAAGCTGGTCGAACCCACCAGCGGCACCATGACTTTTGACGGAATCGACGTCGGGTCCCTGGAGAAGGCCAAGCTGCGGGACTTCCGGCAGCGGGTGCAGCCGATCTTCCAGGATCCCTACTCCTCCCTGGACCCCATGTTCACCATTCAGCGCATCCTGGACGAGCCGCTGAAAACCTACAAGCGGGGTTCCAAGAGCGAGCGCGAGGCCCGCGTGCGCGAGCTGATGGACCAGGTGGCGCTGCCGCATTCCATGCTGGGCCGCTACCCCGCGGAGCTCTCCGGCGGGCAGCGCCAGCGCGTGGCGATTGCGCGTGCTCTGGCGCTCAAGCCGGAACTGATCGTCTGCGACGAGCCGGTCTCTGCCCTGGACGTCCTGGTCCAGGCCCAGATCCTGAAACTGCTGGGGGACCTGCAGGCAGAACTGGGACTGAGCTACCTCTTCATCTCCCATGACCTGGCCGTGGTGCGGTTGATCTCGGATTATGTCTGCGTGATGAAGGACGGTGAACTGGTGGAGGCAGCGTCGTCGGAGGAAGTCTTCTCCAACCCCCGCCACCCGTACACGCGCAAACTGCTGGCTTCGATTCCGGGCAACGAGCTGAACATCGAGGAAGACGAACTGGCTTCCTAATCTGCTTGACGAACGAGAAAAGCGCCGCCCCTGTGAACAGGAGCGGCGCTTTTCTCGTGGTGCGGACCGGCTATTTCTTCCGGGTCTTGGGATCCAGGGCCTCCCGCAGGGATTCGCCCAGCAGGGTGAATCCCAGGGCCGTGACGGCGATGCAGATGCCCGGCAGGAACGCCAGCTGCGGTGCCACGGCCAGTTCATTCTGTGCGTAGGTCAGCATCCGCCCCCACTCCGCCGTCTGCGGCTTGCCGCCGCCGAGGCCGAGGAAGGACAGGGCGGCGGCATCAATGACAGCCGTCGCCAGGGTCAGGGTGCCCTGCACGATCACCGGACCCATGCTGTTGGGCAGCAGATGGCTCATGGTGATGGTGCGCCGGCTCAGGCCCAGGGACTGCGCCGAAAGGATGTAATCGGCGCTGCGCTGGGAAATCATGGACGAGCGCAGCAGGCGGGCGAAGATCGGGATCTGGGAAACACCAATGGCGATCATGATGGCGTAGGTGTTCTGCCCCAGGATGGCGGCAATGCTCACCGCCAGCAGCAGGTTCGGGACGGAGAGCAGGATGTCCACGAAACGCATGATGACGTTGTCCACCCAGCCGCCGATTCCGCCGGCGATGATGCCCAGGAGCATGCCGCCCGCCAGTCCCAGCGCTGTGGAAATGACACCGATGATGAGTGAAGCGCGGGCGCCCCAGATGAGTTTGGACAGGACGTCGCCGCCGAACCGGTCCAGTCCCAGCGGGTAGGCGTCAATGTCGCCGGGCCCGGGGATGGACGTGGGGGTGATGTCCGTCCGTCCCGGAAGATCGTCACCGCCGAACGGTGCCAGTACCGGTGCCAGAATGGCCACCAGGATGAACAGGCCGATAATCACGGCCCCGGCAATGGCCGCCGGATTGCGGCGCAGCCGCTTGAAGGCGGAACGCCACATACCCGTTCCGCGGGTGTCGGCCTTGACCGGCGCTGCGGGCTCGTCGGGGCGGATGGCGCCGCCGGGAGCCGGTGGGAGAACTGTACTCATTGCACCCTCACCCTCGGGTCGATGAAGCCATAGGACACGTCAACAATCAGGTTGATCAATGAATAGGCGATGGCGATGAAAATGATGAATCCCTGCAGCACGGGATAGTCCAGGTTGAAGATGGCATCACGCAGGAATCTGCCGATACCGCTGAAGGCAAACACCGTTTCCGTCAGCACGGCACCGGAAATCAGCAGGCCGGTCTGCAGTCCAATGGTGGTGGTCACCGGAAGCATGGCGTTGCGGAGGACGAACCGGCCGCGGATGGTTTTCTCCATCAGGCCCTTGGCGCGCGCGGTGCGCACATAATCAGCGCCCTGAACCTCCAGGACGGAGGCGCGGGTGATGCGCACAATGATCGCCAGCGGGATGGTGCCCAGGGCAATTCCGGGCAGGACCAGGTGCATCAGCGCGTCCCAGGACGCGTCCCATTCCCGGGTTAGCAGCCCGTCCAGCACATAAAAGTCCGTGATGTGGGTGGCGTCAATGCGCGGATTCTGCCTGCCGTCCGGGGGAAACCAGGGGAGCTGGATGGCAAAGAGCCACTTCAGGATGAAGGCCAGGAAGAACACCGGGATGGTGATTCCCACGAGCGAAAGCACCACCGAGGAATGATCCCAGAAACGTCCGTAGTGGGTTGCCGCGCGGTAGCCAAGCGGGATCCCGATGCCGATGGCAAAGATGAGCGCCACCAGGGACAGTTCCAGGGTCGCGGGGAAACGGGTCGCGAATTCCTCCAGCACGGGCCGGCCGGTGACCGTGGAAACGCCGAAGTCGCCCTGCAGGAGCTTACCGACGTAGACGAAGTACTGCTCCAGGAGGGGGCGGTCAAAGCCGTAGGCGGCGTTAATCCTTGCGATCGCCTCCGGTGTTGCTTTGTCGCCGAGCAGAGCGGTGGCCGGGCCGCCGGGAAGGCTGCGGACCCAGACGAACAACAGGATGGACAAACCGATGAGTGTGGGAATCAGCATGAGAAGACGTTTGCCGATGACTTGCAGCACAGGTGTCCTTTCTCAGCGTGGTCGAGGCGCTGGATGAAGGAAAAAGAAACAGGGAAAGGGCCGGGATCTCCGAAGAGACCCCGGCCCTGTGCTGCTTACTTGTTGAGTTCGATCTTGTTAAACACTTCGTCATTCACCGGGCTGGCGGGGTAGGAAACCACGCGCTCGTTGAAGGCGAGTGAGGGAGCCGGGTGTGCCAGCGGAATGGCCGGCACAAACTCGGCGATGTCCTCGTTGATCTGCTCGTAGAGCGGAGTCTGCTCCTCGAGGCTGCTGACCTGGCGGGCTTCCTCCAGGGCATCGAAGATCTCCGGGTTGTTGAACCCGAACTCGGGCTTTTCGCCGCCGAAGAACACACCGACAAAGTTGTCCGTGTCGTTGTAGTCGCCGGTCCAGCCCAGCAGGTGGATGCCGTGGTCTTCGGAGGCCTGGACGCGGTCCAGGTAATCCGGGGACCACTTGTTCGGCTGCGGATTGACGGTGATGCCCACGTCTTCGAGCTGGGCGGTGATGTTGGTGTAAACCTGCTCCGGCGTCGGCATGTACGGGCGGGAAACGCCGGTCGGGTAATTGAAGTCCACGGAGAAGCCGTCCGGGTAGCCGGCCTCGGCCAGCAGGGACTTGGCCTTCTCAGGATCGTATTCGTATTCGGTGACGTCCTCGTTGTAGCCGTTGACGACATCGGGGATGAACTGGGAGGCCACCTTGGTGCCTTCGGGCAGGGTCTGGTCCACCAGGGCCTGCTTGTCGATGGCGTGAGCGATCGCCTGGCGCACCAGCGGGTCCGCCAGCTCCTCAACCTTCTGGTTCATGCCGAGGTAGAGGATGGTGAACGGCTCGCGGGCCATCACGTTGTACCCGGCGTCGGCCAGCGACTTTGTGTCGGCCGGAGCCACGAGGTCGTAGCCGTCAATGGTGCCGGCCTCGAGGGACTGGCGGCGGGAGTTGGGATCGTCGATGACACGGAAGATGATGTCCGTGACCTGGCCCTGCTCGCCCCAGTAGTCGTCGTAGGCGGAGAGGGTGATCTGGTTGCCGACTTCCCAGTTCTCGAATTTGAAGGGGCCGGTTCCGGTGGGATGGCTCTTGGCGTACTCGGTCAGCGTGGGGGCCTCGGCCGTGCCGGAAGCTTCGTTGGCCGCGTACTGGTCCATCGCCGTCGGGCTCTGCATGGAGAAGGCCGGCAGGGACAGGGCGGCGATGAATCCGGCGAACGGCTTGGCCAGGGTCACTACGGCTTCGGTCTCGCCGGTCGCCTCGCAGGACTCGTAGGTGGCGGTTTCCGGGGTATCGGCGAAGCCCTTGAAGAGCTTGCTGTAGTAGTAGGCAAGGCTCTCGGCCTGCTGGATGCCCGTGAAGTTGTACCAGCGGTCAAAGTTGGCGCAAACGGCTTCGGCGTTGAAATCGGTGCCGTCGTGGAAGGTGACGCCGTCCTGCAGCTCGAAGGTGTAGGTCAGGGCGTCCTCGGAAGTCTCCCAGGACTTGGCCAGCAGCGGCTCCGGATCCGCGGTGCCCGGCTTGACGCCCACCAGGCCCTCGAAGATCTGGCGGCTGACGCGGAAGGACTCGCCGTCGGAAGCGAAGGCGGGGTCCAGCGACTTGGGATCCGAGGACGCTGCGAACACAAAGGTTCCGTCAACGTCCGACGACGCCCCGGCGTCGCCCGTTCCTTCGTCGCGCTCGCTCTGGGCACAGCCCGAGAGAATCAGGGCGCTGAGCGCGATCCCTGTGGTGATGGCCGCGGCGCGCCGTTTGGGGCGCGAACCGCTCGTAGATCGGCCGGCATATGACATGGTCGTACTCCTCTGGGGCGAGAGATACCCGTGCGTGTGGCGGGTGCCGTGCGGGGCGTGTCATCCGATGTGTGTCGTGTGACACAAACGTATGGACCAGAGCCTAATGGGTGACCGCGATTCCGACGGTATTTGAACGCCCGGCGGCGCGGTCACAATTCGGTCACACAGGAGGCGGGGCGGGCACACAAAAGGCGGGCACCCGGAGGGGCACCCGCCTTTTGCTCGGCTGCGAAGGTCGGCACAGCCTGCCGGCGCTAACCGGCCGCTTTGGTTACATTCCGGGCATCAGGACGGTGTCCAGCAGGTAAACGGTGGCGTTTTCAGTCTGGACGCCGCCGCAAACCACTGTGGCGTCGTTGACCATGAGGCTGTCTCCGGAACCGGTGACCTCAACTTCTTCGCCGTTGACGGTGGCGTATGAGCCGGACAGTTCATCGGGTGTCATCTGGCCGGGAACCACGTGGTACGTCAGGATGCTGGAGAGCAGTTCCGGATCAGCCTTCAGCGCCTCAATGGTGGCCGGATCCAGCTTGGCAAAGGCATCATCGGTGGGGGCGAAGACGGTGAACTCGGAGCCGTTGAGGGTGTCCACGAGATTCACATCCGGGTTTAGCTCGCCGGAGACCGCAGACGTGAGGGTGGTGAGCATGGGGTTGTTGGAAGCGGCGGTGACCACCGGATCAAGGGACATTCCTTCAATGGAGCCGGCGCCTTCGGGAACGGCCGCTGCGTAGTCGGCGCAGCTGGCGCCCACCAGGTTGGCCGCCGGGTCAGCGCTCATGGACTCGCTGGCGCCGGGGTCGGAGCTCATGGATTCCGAAGCCGAGGGGGACATGCTGGACTCTGATGCCGTACCTGATTCGGAACTCGTTGATGAGGTGTCGGTGGAGTCGGTGCTGCAGGCGGCCATGCCCAGCATGGAGACAGCGGCGATTCCGAGGATGGACATGTTTCGGCGGGTTTTGAAAGCCATGATTTTCTCCTTCTGGCGAGAGCCCCCGTTGCGGCGGAACCTCGTGGTTGGTGTGAACACCTCTTGGTGCGAGGTCTCAGAAGGTCTTCGGCCGGAGTCCGGAGCCGGATGGGTGGAACACCGGAAAAGTTTTGACCCGCGTCACAGGCTGCGGACGGCCGGGGGAGGAAGGGGGCAGGGGCAAAAGAAAACACCCCGGTCCGAAGACCGGGGTGTTACCTGTGTCGCGACTCATCCGGAAACGATGTCTCGACGATTCCCTTTGGTGCGCGAGGAGGGACTTGAACCCACACGTCCGAAGACACTGGAACCTAAATCCAGCGCGTCTACCAATTCCGCCACTCGCGCGCACTGCTTTCAGGATGTTGCCGCAGTTGTTGCGCAAAGCCCTAAAACCAGCCTCCAGTGTACCCGAGGTTAGGCGAGTCCCAGATCACGGGATAGTTTGGCAACGTGGCCGGTGGCTTTCACGTTGTACTGTGCGAGGGAGACTTTGCCTTCCGGGTCCACCACCACGGTTGACCGGATCAGGCCCTCATAGGTCTTGCCGTAGTTCTTTTTCTCGCCCCAGGCTCCGTATGCTTCGGCCACGGCGTGGTCGGGATCGGAAAGCAGGGGGAAGTTGAGGTTCTCCGCCTCGGCAAACTTCTCCAGCTTGGGCACCGGGTCCGGAGAGATGCCGACGACGGCGTACCCGGCGTCCTGCAGGCTGTTCAGGTTGTCCCGGAAGTCGCAGGCTTCCTTGGTGCAGCCCGGGGTGGCGGCGGCGGGGTAGAAGTACACGATGGTGCTGCGTCCGCGGAATCCGGAGAGCGAGACGGAAGTCGAGTTTGTGGCCGGAAGGGTGAAGTCCGGGGCTGTTTCACCGGGGGACAGGCGGGTCATAGGTCTCTCCTTGGTATCAATGCGCGGCTCACCACGCCTCGGCGAGACAGTGGGAGGCCATGGTGACTATCATAGTAGGTGGTGGATTTGCAGGTTATCCGATCGGCCGATGCCTCCTCACCCTGAAAGGAAGAGTTCTGTTTTATGCCCGATATGGAGCACTGGCCCACTGGTCGCCTCTTGTCTACGGCCGCACGTCTGGTCGAACATGCCTGGAATGAGAGGCTGGTCCGGATAGGTGTCACCCACGCGGGAGTGATCGCGCTTGGAGTCCTTGAATCCCAGGGACCCATGACGCAGGCACGCCTTGCGCAAATTGTCCGTGTGCAGGCGCAGACCATGGGTAAGACTCTCTCCCGGCTTGAAGCTCACGGACACGTAACCCGCGTCCGCAATGACCTGGACCGCCGCAGCCACATGGTGTCCATTACCCCGCAGGGCCGTGAAGCGCTGCAGGAAGCACAGGATATTGAGCGCACGCTGACCGAGGGCCAGGAACTCATGTCGCCCGAACTGCGCGGACAGCTGCGCAACGTTATCCGCGAGCTGGGCAATTCCCGGTGGCAACTTGCCGTGGATGTACCCGGGCTGCCTATTCCGGCGGTGGCCCCGGAGGAAATTGAAGCCATTGCAGCTCCGACCGATCCGGCGGGCGAGGTCCAGGGCGAGGCGTCCGGCAAAACCGAAGGCGTTGAGGCGGGAAAATAACCCCGGGCCTGATATCTCTGAGGTAACAATTACAGGAAGGCACGCACCCTGACGGGAAGCGTGCCTTTCCTGTTTAAAGCCAGCCGGTCCGGTTAAAGCCAGCCGGTCCGGGTTGCCGGGGCAGGAGGGTTCAAAAGAGGCGGGGGTCGTGCCGACCCGCACCCTGTGCCGACCAACACCCTGCCAACCAAAAAGGAGAGCGGCCCCGCCGGTATTCACCGAACAGAACCGCTCTCCTTGACGTGGTGCACCCCCCGGGACTTGAACCCGGAACCCTCTGATTAAGAGTCAGATGCTCTGCCAATTGAGCTAGAGGTGCATCTTGCCGGGACGCCGTACCGCCGGTCAAACCGGCGATTTGTCATCCGCAACGACAGACAACATTACCAGCCTTTTTCCCCGACCGCGAACGCGGGGGCGTGGAATCGGGCAATTGAGACGCAGTTCATACGGCGTCCCTGCATTCGCGGTATACGGCGAGCAGCGGATGCGCAGCTTGACCGGTACGGGGGTGCGCCGGAGATCTCCCGGACAAAAGAAAAACCCCGGCTGCTTGGTCATAATGCCAAACAGCCGGGGTTCTCATTGGTGCACCCCCCGGGACTTGAACCCGGAACCCTCTGATTAAGAGTCAGATGCTCTGCCAATTGAGCTAGAGGTGCATTTGTCTCAGAGTGTCAACCGTGCTTTTTTGCTCGATTTGCTCTCCGCAACGACATGAAACATTACCAGTACTTCCGGGGAAAAGAGAAATCGGGTGGAAATTTCAGGGATTGGGCGTACCTGCCTTCCTGTGTCGGCCCGCCGGAACCACGAGTTCCAGCGGACTGCCGTCCCAATCTGCACTGTTATCAACAATCCACGTTCGGGAGGGAAGTCCGGGGGCGCCGGAAGCCGGCTCGTCCGGGTCCTCCGGGTCCTGCGCGGCAGTGGCTGAAACGGTGTCGCGGGGGACCGGGGTGACCGGGAGGCCGCCGGCCTGCTCCACTACCTTGTTGTTCAGGAGCCGCCTCAGCAGGGCAAAAGCGGCACCGGCACTCAGTCCGGCAGCGGCAGCTGCGGACGTTGTAAGCCGAGACAAGCGTTTCACTCAACCCGCCCTTCCACTGGTGTGCCGCAGCAGGCATGGCCCGCGGGGACAACAACACTGAACCGGTCTTCGACGTTACGGCGGCGCCGCAGCGGTGTCCAGAGTGCACGGTGCGGAGCAGCCCCGGGGCTAGGCTGTCAGGCATGAATGAGCAATTCCGCCCCGTCCGCACCCTGACCGTGCCCAGCGAAGATCTCCTCGATGCGCTGGAACCTTTGCCTAACGGCTTCCGCGCCGGCGTCTGGGACCTGGTGGGGGAGCCCAGCGGGCTAACCTACGGCGAGATTGACGCCGTCGTCCTGCCGTACGCGGCGGGAAACGATTGGGGCGAGGCACTGGGCCGCGTACCCAACCTCAGGATGATTCAGGCCCAGACCACCGGATATGACGGGCTGCCGGAACTCGCCGGCCCCGGCGTCGCCGTCGCCAGCGCTGCGGGCGTCCATGCGGCCGGGACCGCGGAGCTTGCACTGACCCTGATGCTGGCCAGTCTGCGCGGAGTTGATGACGCCGTGCGCAATGCGCAGACCGGCACGTGGGGCAGCAGGCGTTACCGAGGACTGGCCGACTCCAGGGTGTTGATGGTGGGTGTGGGCGGAATCGGATCCGCCATCGCGCGCCGGCTGGAGCCCTTCGAAGTTGAACTGACCCGGGTGGGAAACCGGGCACGCACCGATGAGCACGGATTGGTGCACGGGGTCGATGAACTGGCCGAACTCGCAGCCACAGCGGATGTCCTGGTGGTAATTACCCCGCTGAACGAGCAAACGCGGCACCTCATTGGCCGTGACGTCCTGGCGGCGCTGCCTGACGGGGCGCTGGTTGTGAACGTGGCGCGCGGCGCCGTCGTTGATACGGACGCGCTCACTGCGGAGGTGGTCTCGGGCCGTTTGTCAGCGGCGCTCGACGTCGTCGATCCGGAGCCGCTGCCGGCGGATCATCCGCTGTGGAAGGCACCCAACGCGATCATCACCCCGCATGTCGGAGGAAACACCGAGGCCTTTGTGCGGCGCATCCGCAAGCTGCTCAAAGAGCAGGCGGACCGGCTGGCCCGGGGCGAGGAACCAATGAACCTTGTCCTGCGGGGGCCGTGGGCTTGAGCCTGCCGGGGCTGGGCGCGGCCAGGCTCGGCCTCAGGCCAGCGTCAGGAAGTGGTCGAGAAAAGCGCTGAAATCCTCCAGGTCCCCGGCCTGTTCGATGATCCGGCGCTCTCCGCCGTCGCTGTTTTTTGGCAGCAAAGCCGTGGACAGCACCCGGAACCGGAAAAGGCGCCCGGTGTTCGTTCCCACTTCGTAGTCTCCTGAATTCACTTCATCCGTGTGGGAGAGGTTGGTCGAATTGACTGCGGTGGGAGCTTCCGTGCCGGCCAGCGTTTCGGGATCGAACGGCGCGAACACCAGCTCTGCGGGGCGCCACCGGTAACCCACCACATAGTAGGTTTCGGCATCGTCTCCGCCCGGGACGGCGCAGACCAGGTTGTAGTCCCCATAGTTGGGGATCTGAGATTCAAACACATGCCGGAGCACAGCCTTGATGTCATCGCTTGAGGGCTGGTCGCGGAATTCTGGTGCCGAAGTCATTTGCCCAGTCTATGAACATCAGCCCCGGACAATGGAAGCCCGCCACGGCAACGCCTTGGTTGGTCATCCACTTGTCACGTGCTCTTCACGCGCCGTAACAACCGGGGCATGCATCCGTCACATGCCCCGGAACGGCCTCCGATAGGTCCTAAGATCGGAACATGAGTGTGGAGAATACCCCTGACATCAAACCCCGCAGCCGAGTCGTCACGGACGGGATCCATGCAGCCCCGGCCCGCGGCATGTTCCGGGCCGTCGGAATGGGGGACGACGATTTCGCAAAGCCGCAGATCGGCGTCGCCAGTTCCTGGAACGAGATCACCCCCTGCAACCTGTCCCTGAACCGGCTGGCCCAGGGCGCCAAGGAAGGCGTCCACGCCGGCGGCGGGTTCCCCATGCAGTTCGGCACCATCTCGGTGTCCGACGGCATTTCCATGGGACATGAGGGCATGCACTTCTCCCTGGTGTCGCGTGAAGTCATTGCCGACTCCGTGGAAACGGTGATGATGGCCGAGCGCCTGGACGGATCGATCCTCCTGGCCGGCTGCGACAAGTCCCTGCCCGGCATGCTGATGGCTGCCGCGCGGCTGGATCTCTCCAGCGTCTTCCTGTACGCCGGTTCCATCATGCCCGGCTTCGCCAAGATGGAAGACGGCACCGAGCGGGAAGTGACGCTCATTGATGCTTTCGAAGCCGTGGGTGCCTGCGCCGCCGGCAAGATGAGCCTCAAGGACCTGGACACCATCGAACGTGCCATCTGCCCGGGCGAAGGCGCCTGCGGCGGCATGTACACAGCCAACACCATGGCCTGCATCGGTGAAGCACTGGGTATGTCCCTTCCCGGTTCCGCCGCGCCGCCCTCGGCCGACCGCCGGCGCGACGAGTTCGCCCGCAAGTCCGGCGAAGCCGTGGTCAACCTGCTGCGCAAGGGCATCACCGCCCGCGACATCATGACCAAAAAAGCCTTCGAAAACGCCATTGCCGTCACCATGGCCTTCGGCGGTTCCACCAACGCCGTCCTGCACCTGCTGGCCATCGCCCGCGAAGCTCATGTGGACCTCACGCTGGAGGACTTCAACCGCATCGGTGACCGGATTCCGCACCTGGGGGACCTGAAGCCCTTCGGCCGGTACGTGATGCACGACGTCGACAAGATCGGCGGCGTGCCGGTGATCATGAAGGCACTGCTCGACGCCGGCCTGATCCACGGCGACTGCCTCACCGTCACGGGCAAGACCGTTGCGGAAAACCTGGCCTCCATCAATCCGCCGGACCCCGACGGCAAGGTCCTGCGCGCCATGGACAACCCCATCCATAAGACCGGCGGCATCACCATCCTGCACGGTTCCATGGCACCCGAGGGCGCCGTCGTGAAGAGCGCCGGCTTTGACGCCGATGTCTTCGAAGGCACCGCCCGCGTGTTCGAACGTGAACAGGGTGCACTGGATGCCCTGGACCACGGAGAAATCCACGCCGGCGACGTCGTCGTCATCCGCTACGAGGGACCCAAGGGCGGACCGGGCATGCGCGAAATGCTCGCCATCACCGGTGCCATCAAGGGAGCGGGTCTGGGCAAGGACGTCCTGCTGCTCACTGACGGCCGGTTCTCCGGCGGCACCACGGGCCTGTGCATCGGCCATGTGGCGCCGGAAGCGGTCGACGGCGGTCCCATTGCCTTCGTGAAGGACGGCGACCGGATCCGCGTGGACATCGCCGCGCGCAGCTTCGACCTGCTGGTCGACGAGTCCGAGCTGGAAGCGCGCAAGGTTGGCTGGAAGCCGCTGCCGGGCAAGTTCACCACCGGCGTGCTGGGCAAGTACACCAAACTGGTCAACTCTGCCTCCACCGGCGCTTACTGCGGTTGAAAACCCTCCCCAGGCAGCAGGCGCCGGAGCGCCTGCTGCCTGGGGCCCCTTAGGGTTTTCAACCTTATTAAGCCCTGCCGCCTTGGGCGGGCAGGGAACCAGGGGAACTGGGCGTCCAAAGAACGGACACGTTGTCCACATAATGAGACGGAAGTCTCATAAGTTTGACACCCCCGCAGGGGACGGGAAGACTGAAGGGCATGCAGATCGTACCCGTCGTCCTTATCAAGCGCGTGGCCTAACCGCCGAGCTTGCAAGAACGTCACGCGCGAACCCCTACGGAGCCAACCGGCACGAGGGGTTTTTTTATTGGCTTCAGACAAAGCAGAAAAGCCGTCCCGGGCTAATCGTCCGGCCGGCCGCCGCAGCAGATCACATGAATAAGTATCCGTAAGGAAGAATTTATGAGTAAGGGATCGCCAATCAGCCCGTCGCTGATGGCCAACAAGGCCAGCGTTGCCGCCAAGGCAGCCGCTGCCAAGACGCGTGATGTTGCCTCTTCCGTTTCCGTTCCGTCCGAAGCCGTGGACACCCGGGTGCAGGGCTCCAACAATGTTGTTCCGCCCACCGAGATGACCGGCTCCAAGGCTATTGTCCGGGCGCTGGAAGAGCTGGGCGTTGAGGACATCTTCGGCCTGCCCGGCGGCGCAATCCTTCCGACGTATGACCCGCTCATGGATTCCACCAAGCTCCGGCACATCCTGGTCCGCCACGAACAGGGAGCCGGACACGCCGCAGAGGGTTACGCCATGGTTACCGGCCGTGCCGGAGTCTGCATCGCCACGTCCGGGCCCGGCGCCACCAACCTGGTGACCGCCCTCGCAGACGCACACATGGACTCGGTTCCCATGGTTGCCATCACGGGCCAGGTGTCCAGCGCCTTCATCGGCAGCGACGCCTTCCAGGAAGCGGACATCGTGGGCATCACCATGCCCATCACGAAGCATTCCTACCTGGTCACCAACGCGGATGACATCCCCCGGGTCCTGGCCGAGGCCTTCCACATTGCCACCAGCGGCCGCCCCGGACCGGTGCTGGTGGACATCTCCAAGGACGCCCAGCAGGCCAAGACCATGTTCTCCTGGCCGCCCCGGATTGATCTGCCCGGCTACCGCACCGTGGTGCGCGGCCACTCCAAGCAGGTGCGCGAAGCCGCACGCCTGATCGCGGCGTCGCACCGTCCCGTGTTCTACGTTGGCGGCGGCGTGCTGAAGGCTGATGCCTCTGCAGAGCTGCTGGAGCTGGCCGAGCTGGTGGGCGCGCCCGTCGTCACCACGCTGCAGGCCCGCGGCGTCTTCCCCGATTCGCACCGTCAGCACGCGGGCATGCCCGGCATGCACGGTTCCGTCTCGGCGGTCACGGCCCTGCAGCAGTCGGACCTGCTTATCACCCTCGGTGCCCGCTTCGATGACCGCGTCACCGGCGTGCTGTCCTCCTTTGCCCCCGGGGCGAAGGTCATCCACGCGGACATCGACCCCGCCGAAATCTCCAAGAACCGGCCTGCGGACGTGCCGATTGTGGGCTCGGTCAAGGAGATCCTCCCTGAACTGTCCGACGCCGTACGCGCTCAGTTCGCCGTCGAGCGCCCCGACATTGCCCCCTGGTGGGAAGTCATTGACCGCCTGCGCGAGATCTACCCCATGGGTTACAGCGAACCCGAGGACGGCCACATTGCCCCGCAGAAGGTCATCGAACGCATCGGTGCACTCACCGGCCCGGAAGGCGTGTACGTGGCCGGCGTGGGCCAGCATCAGATGTGGGCCGCCCAGTTCATCAAGTACGAACGTCCCCGCGCCTGGCTGAACTCCGGCGGGCTGGGCACCATGGGCTATTCGGTGCCCGCAGCCATGGGTGCCAAGGTCGGCAACCCGGACCGTGTGGTCTGGGCCATCGACGGCGACGGCTGCTTCCAGATGACCAACCAGGAACTGGCCACCTGCCTGATCAACAAGATCCCGATCAAGGTTGCCATCATCAACAACTCCTCGCTGGGCATGGTGCGGCAGTGGCAGACCCTCTTCTACGAGTCCCGCTACTCCAACACGGACCTGAACACCGGTCATGACACCGTCCGGGTTCCGGACTTCGTGAAGCTTGCGGACGCCTACGGCTGCGCCGGACTGCGGTGCGAGCGCGAAGAGGACATTGACGATACGATCCGCCAGGCCCTGGCGATCAACGACCGCCCGGTGGTCATTGACTTTGTGGTCAGCCGCGACTCAATGGTGTGGCCGATGGTTCCCTCCGGCGTTTCCAATGACCTGATCCAGATTGCCCGCAACATGACACCCACCTGGGAAGAGGAGGACTAGGGCCATGGCACGCCACACCCTTTCCGTACTGGTTGAAGACGTTCCCGGTGTCCTGACCCGCGTCGCGTCCCTGTTTGCCCGCCGGGCATTCAACATCAATTCTTTGGCTGTCGGCCCCTCGGAGGTGCCGGGACTGTCCCGCATCACGGTGGTGGTCGAGGCCGAGGGTGACCTGCTGGAACAGGTCACCAAACAACTGAACAAGCTCGTCAATGTCATCAAGATTGTTGAGCTGGTTCCCGAGTCTTCCGTGCAACGCGACCACATCTTGGTCAAGGTTCGCGCGGATGCCGCAACCCGGCTGCAGGTAACCCAGGCAGCCGAGCTGTTCCGTTCTTCAGTGGTTGACGTGTCCACCGACTCGCTGATCGTTGAAGCCACAGGCACCGCCGAAAAGCTCAATGCACTCCTTGCAGTGCTTGAACCCTTTGGCATCCGCGAAATAGTTCAATCCGGAACGCTGGCCATCGGCCGCGGCTCCAAGTCCATGGGCGACCGCGCGCACCTGCGCACCGCCTAGGCCTTCGCTGCAGTTCCGCTTCAAACCTTTATCCAAGAACCCAGCAACAAACTTCAGTAGGAGAACACTGTGACTGACATGTATTACGACGACGACGCCGACCTGTCCATCATCCAGGGACGTACCGTCGCGGTCATCGGCTACGGAAGCCAGGGCCACGCCCACGCTCTCAGCCTGCGCGATTCCGGCGTTGACGTCCGCGTTGGCCTCAAGGAAGGCTCGAAGTCCCGCGCCAAGGCCGAAGCTGAGGGCCTGCGTGTCCTCAGCGTTGCCGACGCCGTTGCCGAGGCTGACCTCATCATGGTGCTCACCCCGGACCAGGTCCAGCGCTTCGTGTACGCCGAGGAGATCGCCCCGAACCTGCAGGCCGGCGACGCCCTGTTCTTCGGCCACGGCTTCAACATCCGTTACGGCTACATCCAGCCGCCGGCGGACGTCGACGTCGCACTGGTTGCCCCCAAGGGTCCGGGCCACATTGTGCGCCGCGAATTCGAAGCCGGCCGCGGTGTTCCCGACCTCATCGCCGTCGAGCAGAACCCCTCCGGCAAGGCCAAGGAACTGGCCCTGTCCTACGCCAAGGCCATTGGCGGCACCCGCGCCGGCGTCATCGAGACCACCTTCACCGAAGAGACCGAAACGGACCTCTTCGGCGAGCAGGCTGTCCTCTGCGGCGGTGCATCACAGCTGATCCAGTACGGCTTCGAGACCCTGACCGAAGCCGGCTACAAGCCCGAGGTCGCGTACTTCGAGGTGCTGCACGAGCTCAAGCTCATCGTTGACCTGATGGTCGAAGGCGGCATCGCCAAGCAGCGCTGGAGCGTTTCGGACACCGCCGAGTACGGCGACTACGTTTCCGGACCCCGCGTCATTGACGAGAGCGTGAAGGAAAACATGAAGGCCGTCCTGGCGGACATCCAGAACGGTGCCTTCGCCAAGCGCTTCATCGATGACCAGGACGCCGACGCTACGGAGTTCAAGGCACTGCGCCAGAAGGGCGAAGACCACCCGATCGAGGCCACCGGCCGCGAACTGCGCAAGCTCTTCTCCTGGATCAAGTCCGACGACGATTACACCGAAGGCTCCGTCTCCCGCTAGGCAGATCCCGCTAAACGGAGGCCGGTAACCTGCCGGTAACACAGGGCACACGATTGAGTGCGCCCAACAGCGAAACGATAAGCTCGCAAGAGCAAGCCGTTTCGGTAAAGAGGCCGGGCCCGGTTGAACGGGTCCGGCCTCTTTGCGCAGAAAAGGGTTTCACCAAGATCCCCACCAGAATCCACCACAGCTAAAGAGGTCACCGGTGACAGCCACCAAGCCCGTCGTACTTATTGCGGAAGAACTTTCCCCGGCCACAGTTCAGGCCCTGGGTCCGGACTTTGAGATCCGTTCCACCAACGGAGCGGACCGGACGCAGCTGCTCTCCGCCATTGCGGACGTGGATGCCATCCTGGTGCGCTCGGCCACCCAGGTGGACGCCGAAGCCATCGCTGCCGCGAAGAACCTCAAGGTCATTGCCCGGGCCGGTGTCGGCCTGGACAACGTGGACATCAAGGCCGCCACCCAGGCCGGTGTCATGGTGGTCAACGCCCCGACGTCGAACATCATCTCCGCCGCGGAACTGACCGTCGGCCACATCCTTTCCCTGGCCCGCCACATTCCGCAGGCCAGTGCAGCCCTCAAGGGCGGCGAGTGGAAGCGCTCCAAGTACTCCGGCATTGAGCTGTTCGAAAAGAAGATCGGCATCATCGGCCTGGGCCGCATCGGAGCCCTGGTGGCCGCCCGGCTGCAGGGCTTCGGCACCGAAATCCTCGCCTATGACCCGTACATCACCCCGGCCCGCGCCGCCCAGCTGAATGTCCGCCTGGTGACGCTGGACGAGCTGCTGGAGCAGGCTGACTTTGTCACCATCCACATGCCCAAGACCCCCGAGACGGTGGGGATGCTCGGCGCCGAGGCCTTCGACAAGATGAAGGACACCGCCTACGTGGTGAACGTGGCCCGCGGCGGCCTGGTGGATGAGGATGCCCTCTACACCGCGCTGACCGAGGGCAAGATCGCCGGTGCCGGTGTGGACGTCTTCGTGAAGGAACCCTCCACCGACCTGCCGTTCCAGGCTCTGGACAATGTCATTGTCACCCCTCATCTGGGCGCCTCCACCGAGGAAGCCCAGGAAAAGGCCGGCGTCTCCGTCGCCAAATCGGTCCGTCTGGCCCTCGCCGGCGAACTGGTGCCCGACGCCGTGAACGTGGCCGGCGGCATCATTGCCGAGGACGTCCGCCCGGGCATCCCGCTGATCGAAAAGCTGGGACGCATCTTCACCGCGCTCTCCTCCGACTCCGTCACCGCCATCGACATTGAGGTGGCCGGCGAGATCGCCGCGCTGGACGTCAAGGCCCTGGAACTGGCAGCACTCAAGGGCATCTTCACGGACATCGTCTCCGAGCAGGTCTCCTACGTGAACGCTCCGGTCCTGGCCGAGCAGCGCGGCATAGAGGTCCGTCTGCTCAAGACCCCCGATGTGGATGACTACCGCAACGTACTGACCATCCGCGGCGCCCTCTCGGACGGCACCCAGCTGGAAGTCGCCGGTACCCTGACCGGGCCCAAGCAGATCGAAAAGCTTGTGGGCGTCAACGGTTATGACCTCGAGATCCCGATCAGCGAGCACCTGCTGGTGCTCATCTACGCCGACCGCCCCGGCGTCATCGGCGCCCTGGGCCGGGTCCTGGGGGAGAAGAACATCAACATTGCCGGCATGCAGGTGGCCCGCAACACCGAGGGCGGCCAGGCCCTGTCACTGCTGACCGTGGATTCCTCCGTTCCGCAGGACGTGCTGGAAACACTGCGCACCGAAATCGGTGCCACCGTGGTCCGCGAGGTCGACCTGCAGGGCTGACAGGCCTGCAGGGTCCGCCCAGGGTAGGAGGCGCCTGGCACGGAGTTCATGCCGGGCTCCGAGGCGCCGCCTACCCGCGGCGGGACAACATGGAGGCATGACTGCATCCATGTCCGGTGCGCCCCTGCTGGCGGCCGAGAACCTTGTAAAGACGTACGACGGCGCTCCGGCCCTGGCAGGGGTCAGCCTCACTGTCCGCCCCGGAGAGTCCCTCGCCGTCATGGGAGCCTCCGGCTCCGGAAAAACCACGCTCCTGCACTGCCTGGCCGGCATCACCTCGCCCGACGCCGGACGGGTTCGGTTGTTCCGGGATACAGCGCTGCCGATTGAGGTCACAGCCCTGAACGACGACGCCCGGTCCGCCCTGCGCCGGCGGGAGTTCGGCTTCGTGTTCCAGCAGGGGCTGCTCATACCCGAGCTCACCGCCGGAGAGAACGTGGCCCTGGCCCTCATGCTTGACGGCACGGCCCGCCGGGAGGCGGAACAGGCTGCAGCCGGCGCATTGGCCGCCCTGGGACTGACCGGCATGGAGGAACGGCGGATCGGTGAGCTTTCCGGGGGACAGGCGCAGCGGGTAGCCATCGCCCGGGCACAGGTCACCGGCGCCCGGATGCTGTTCGCTGACGAACCCACGGGCGCCCTGGACTCCCGCACTTCAGCAGAAGTCATGGGACAGCTGCTGCAAACGGTGCAGGGAACCGGACGGGCCCTGGTGGTTGTCACCCACGATTCCGATGTTGCCCGCTGGTGCAGCCGGATCATCACCCTGGCCGACGGCGTCGTGGTGGCGGACACCGCCGGCGCCGCGGGAATCCGCCGATGAGCGCCGTGGCCTCCGCCCTGCTCCGCGCAGTGGACTCCTCTCCGCTGGCCGTACCGCTGCGTATTACCTGGCTGCTGAACCGCCCCGGTACCGCCGGGCGGACAGCGGCTCTGCTGCCGGCCGCGTCCTTCGCCGTGGTCACCACCTTGCTGCTGACGGTCCTCGCCGGTGCCCTGTCCTTCCTGCAGTGGGGGGACGAAGAGGGTGACCTGTACCTGCTGCTCGCGTGCTTTGCCCTCATTTTGCTGGTGCTTCCCCTGATCACGCTGGGAGGTTCGGCTGCGCGGCTCTCCGCCCGCCGCCGCGACGAGCACCTCTCAACCCTGCGCCTGCTGGGTGCTTCCGCAAAGACGGTCCGCCGGGTGACGGTTCTGGAGGCCAGTGCCCAGGCGTTCGCGGGTGCACTGGGAGGCGTGGCCGGCTATCTGGTGCTCGCGCCGTTTGTCCAGCTGATTCATTTCCGCGGAGCAGCGCTGGGCGCCGCCTACTGGCTGCACCCGGCGGCCAGTGCCGCAACGGTGCTGGCGGTGGTGCTCCTGGCGGCGGTCAGCTCCGCCGTCGGCCTGCGCCGGGTGACGGTTTCGCCGCTTGGCGTCCGCACCCGTGCCGTGCCGCAAAAGGTGCGGGGGCGCCGGGCCGTGGCGGCGGTGGTCATCATCGCCGGCTGTGTCCTCGCCCTGATGACCCCCATTGCTGTGGCCGCCCTGGCACTGGCCGTCCTGTTCGGTGCCTTTGCCGCCGGGCTGGCGGTCCTGAACCTGGTGGGGCCGTGGCTGGTGGCTGTCTCCGCCCGCCGACGGCTGCGCCGGGCGGCAACGCCGCAGGCGCTGCTTGCTGCCCGAATTGTGCTGGACGCGCCCAAAGCGGCCTGGCGGCAGGTCAGCGCACTGTCCATGGTTTGCTTCACCGCCGTCGTTGCCGGAGCTGGTGCCTCGGTCCTGCAGGGGGTGCAGGCGGAGGGACTTGAGGATTTCCTGCCTGGAGACGTAATGACGGGCGTCCTGATCACCGTGGTCGCCGGATTCCTCATGGTCGCCTGCTCGGCCGGCATCAACCAGGCCGCCACCGTGCTGGACCGTGCGGACCTGTACCGCAGCCTGGACCGGATGGGGATGCCGCGCAGCGTCATAGACGATGCCCGAATTGGAGCCGTCATGCAGCCGCTTCTGTTGGTGAGCGTGGTGTCCACGGCGGTGCCTGCCCTGCTGCTCTTCCCGCTCACCGGAGCCGCGGTGCTGTTCGCGCCGGTGTCCATGATCTTCCTGGCGGCGTCGGTTGCTGCCGGGGTGGCGCTGGTGCGCGCAGGACTCGCGGCGACGGGCCCGGTCCTGACGGGTGTCCTGGACGGTGAGTCTTAGCCAGGGGCCGCTGGATGCCCCGGTAGTCTGCCCTGAACGCACCTAGACTGGGCCCATGTCACAGCTTCCGGCGGAGCAGGCCGCAACACCGCTCGAGCGGGGAGCACTGAATTCCTGGTCTACCGTCTGGTGTTTGCCCTGGCAGTGCTCCTGACCGGGCTGATGGTTTTTGCACCCGTCCGCCCGCCTGCCGCGGGAGTTCGGCTGACGGTTTACCTGGTTCCGTCAGCCCTGCTGCTGTGGGTGATCCCGGCCGGTCCCATGGAACTCGTGCACGCTGCTCTCCCGCCCTGGGCATTGTTGACGGCTCTCTACGGGGTTCGGGGAGGATTGCCGAAGGGCTGGAAGTTCGTCCTGCTCTATGCCGGAAGCGCAGTGGCGGCGTTTCTGCTGGTCGCCACCGTCTGGATCAACGAAGCGGTGTGGCTTATGCCCGTTGCGCCCCTTCTGTCCCCGCGCTACCGGCAACCAAAGCTGAGGGTGACGGCGGAGCTTCTCTTCGCGGTCCTGCTTGCAGCGTGCATCGGGGCGGAGTTCGCCATCCTGCCCCAGGGAGACTCCTGGCTGCCGTACCGGGCCGTTGTCGGTACTGCCTGCACCATCAGCTGTTTCTACACCCTCGCCCTTCTCTGCCTGGGTCATTACGCCAGGTTCGACACTCCGGGGTATCAAACACGGGCCGAACGCCGCGGTGCCGCCCGGCAGGCGCGCTCCGGCATCGGGGCTTGAAAGGACCGAAGCGACAAGCGCAGGCCAAACAGGGTAATTTTCTTATGTGACTTCTTCCGATTCCCAGACCCCGTTCTACATCACCACGGCCATCTCCTATCCCAACGGAGTGCCCCATATCGGCCATGCCTACGAGGCCATCGCCACCGACGCCATGGCCCGCTTCAAGCGCCTGGACGGTTACGACGTCTTCTTCATGACCGGCACCGATGAGCACGGCCTGAAGATGCAGCAGTCGGCGGACAAGGAAGGCATCACCGCCAAAGAACTGGCGGACCGCAACTCGGCGGCTTTCCAGCAGATGAGCCGGGACCTGAACATTTCCCATGACCGCTTCATCCGCACCACGGACAAGGACCACTACGCCGCGGCGCAGGCCATCTGGAAGCGGATGGAGGAGAAGGGCGACATCTACCTCTCCAAGTACGCCGGCTGGTACTCGGTCCGGGATGAGGCCTATTACACCGACGACGAAACCGAAGTCCGCGAAGACGGCATCCGGTATTCGAAGGAGACGGACACCGAGGTGACGTGGACGGAGGAGGAAAGCTACTTCTTCCGCCTCTCCGCTTACCAGGACAAGCTGCTGGCACTCTATGAGGCCCAGCCGACCTTCGCCGCGCCGCAGTCCAAGTTCAACGAGGTCATCAGCTTCGTCAAGGGCGGACTCGAGGACCTGTCGATTTCCCGCACCACCTTCGACTGGGGCGTTCCGGTTCCGGGCAACCCGGAGCACGTGATGTACGTGTGGGTGGATGCCCTCACCAACTACCTCACCGGCGTCGGCTTCCCCGACACCGAGTCGGAGTCCTTTCAGAAGTACTGGCCGGCTGACGTCCATGTCATCGGCAAGGACATCTCCCGCTTCCACGCCATCTTCTGGCCCGCGTTCCTGATGTCCGCGGACCTGGAACTGCCCAAGCGCGTGATGATCCACGGCTTCCTGCACAACAAGGGCGTCAAGATGTCCAAGTCCCTGGGCAACGTGGTGGCGCCCAAGGAGTGGGCCGACCAGTACGGCCTGGACTCCGTGCGGTTCTTCCTGCTGCGTGAAGTGCCCTTCGGCGGCGACGGCTCCTACAGCCACGAGGCCGTGGTGGGCCGGATGAACTCGGACCTCGCCAACAACCTGGGCAACCTGGCCCAGCGCTCGCTGTCCATGGTGGCCAAGAACTGCGGCGCCGCAGTTCCTCAGCCGGGAGAATTCACCGACGAGGACAAGGCCATCCTGGCCGCCGCCGGCGAACTCCTGGAGATCTCCCGCAAGGCCTACGACGTTCAGGACTTCCACGGTGCGCTCGAAGCCACATGGAAGGTCCTCGGCGACACCAACGCCTACTTCGCCGAGCAGGCACCCTGGGTGCTGCGGAAGACCGACGTCGAGCGCATGAACACCGTGCTCTACGTGACGCTGGAGGTGCTGCGGATCGTGGCCATCCTCATCCAGCCCGTGATGCCGGACAGCGCCGCCAAGCTGCTGACGGTCCTGGGCCAGGACGACGCCGCCGCCCGCCGGTTCAGTGCGATCGGCACCCCTCTGGTGCCGGGCACACCGCTGCCGGCTCCGGCGCCGATCTTCCCGAAGTACGAGGAACCTGCCGAGTAACAGGATCGGCAACCCGCCGGCTTAACAATGAGTGCCTTCTGACCGGGTCAGAAGGCACTCTTTCTTTGGTCTGCAGACGATTTAGTTCTAGGGCTTCACGGGGATCGAACCGGTCAGGAACCGTGCCGGAGCCGTTTCCTCCATGACCCGGGCCACAGCATCCTGCTGCCGCCCGGCCATGTCGATCATTTCCTGAAGCCGGGACGGATTGAACCGGCGGTCGTGCGCGGACAGCGCCAGCAGGGTCCGCCACAGGCACTCCTTGGCCCGGACAATGGACTGCAGGGTTTCCAGTTCAAACTGGCCCGTGGTGCCGCCTCCCGTGCTGAGCGGATTGATCGGCCCCAGCTTTCCGGTCACGGCACCGGCCATCGCCAGGGCCTTCTTGAATTTGCTCCGCCGGTATCCGAGCGCCAGGATCAACTGCTCCAGTTCGTCCCGTTCCCCGGCGATTTCGGACTCCAGGTCAGCGAAGGTCTGCTCGTACTCGGAGCCCTCCCAGGTTCGGCGGGCTGCGCTGAACAACCGAACCCCGGTTTCAGCACCCAGCAGATGGTCATCCAGATATGCGGACAGGGATGCATGCTTGGGTTTCCAGGCGGCCCCGGGATTGGACATCTCATACTCCTTCGACTCATGCTGATCAGCTTGCTTACTATCCTGTCAGATCACCCTACCTGCCGCGAGTTCCCGGGCCGGAGTCCGCCGTACCGGCCGGTCCGGGAACTCGCGGCTGCGTGTTAGTCGGCAGCCAGTCCTGCCACCGGGGACAGGCGGGCGGCACGGCGGGCCGGGAGGACCGAGGCAGCCAGTCCGGCCAACAGTGCCACGGCCAGGACGCCGAGCAGCTGCAGCCACGGGAGTGAGAGCGCCACGGAGGCAAAGGAGCCCAGCGCGGACTGTGCTCCGAGCCAGCCGTACACCGATCCCAGCACGCTGCCCATCAGTGCCGCGACCCCTGCTATGAGGACGGCTTCGAGCGCCAGCATGCCGCGCAGCTGTCCGCGGGTCAGGCCCAGTGCCCGCAGCAGCGAGGATTCGCGGGTGCGTTCCAGGACTGACAGGGACAGCGTGTTGGCCACACCCACCAGGGCAATCACCACGGCGACGCCCAGCAGCCCGGTGACCACCATCAGCAGGACATTGATGACCTGTTCGTAGGCCGCCCGCTCAATAGCGGAGCCGTTCACGGTGTACTCCTCCACGTCCAGCCGTTCAGCCAGCTCGGCGCGCAGGTCGATCAGGGCACCGGTGGTCAAACCGTCCTCCACGGACAGCCAGAGCTGCGGCATGGGAACGTAATCCGCGGAATCGGCCACCGGTGCGGGGCCGCCCAGGGCCGCGGCCGTGTCGGACGTGATCAGCGGACGCAGCATTTTGTCCTCCGAGACCAGGACCTTCAGCTCCACGCTGGAGGTTGCACCGGCAACCGTCAGGGTCTCGTCCTTGACGCCCTGCGGCATCAGGATGGTGTCATCCGCCAGGACCAGGTTGGAATCCTGCAGGACCTTTGCCGCGTCGGCAGGGTCCAGCGCGTAGACGTCGTACGCCCCCCAGTCCTTTGTATCGGTGGTCCCTGCCACAGGTACCAGGACGGCGTCCTGCACGCCCTCGACGGCACGGGCGGTATCCGCATCAGCTGCGGTAAACGCACGGTCCTGCCCGGTGACGCTCACATCCACCGGGAATTCCCCGGCCAGCATACTGTCCAGGGAAGTCCGTACGGTTGCGGCTCCGGTCATCATCATGGTCACGAGGGTGACGCCGATCAGGAGGGCGGATGCCGTGGCCGAGGTGCGCTGGGGATTCCGGACGGCGTTGACGGCGGCGAGTTTTCCGGGCACACCCAGCGGTGCGGCCAGCGAACCGACAGTCCGCACCAGCGACGGAACAAACAGGGTGGCGCACATCAGCACGCCCACGAAGCTGAGGATGCCGCCGGGAAGCGCCACCAGGAGATCCGCGGACATGGCGCCGGCGGCAAGGAGGGCGGCGCCGACGGCCAGCAGCACCAGTCCTGCGATCAGGCGGACCCGGCCGCGTTTCGTTCCGGCCCGCACGTCTTCGGCAGGCCGCAGGGCAGCCAGCGGGGCAACCGCGGTGGCGGCACGGGCCGGAACCAGTGCGGCCAGGACCGTCATCAGGACGCCGACCAGCAGGCCAACGACAACCGACACAGGGGAGACCGCCAGCGTGGCGAAGCCGCTTTCAGGAATGGTCTGCAGGTAGGCGATGATGCCGCCCACCAGGGCCACGGCGGCCACTACACCGGCAACTGACGCCACGATGCCCACGATCAGGGCTTCCGCGAGGACGGAGCGGCGGATCTGTGAACGTTCCGCACCAATGCAGCGCAGCAGGGCAAGTTCGCGGGTGCGCTGGGCCACCAGTACGGAGAAGGTGTTGGAGACCACCAGGGCACAGACCAGCACGGCTACGGCGGCGAAGGCCAGCAGGATGAGGGTGAGGGCATCTTCTCCGTTGGTGAAGCTGGCCACAACGGCGTCGGTCTGTTCCGGGGCGGTGCGGACAACAACTTCGTCCATGCCGGCAGCTGAAAGTTCCTGCTCCACGGTGGCCCGTACCTCGTCCGCCTTGGCGCCGTCGGCCAGTGCCAGCTGGATGGTGTCGAACCCGTCTTCGGTGTTGGCGAACAACGCCGCGGTGGCACCGGCGGCGTAGAGCTGGGGGGTGCCCATGCTGGTCGGATCGTTGGAGGGTGCAACCAGGGCAGTGACGGTCAGCTGTGCCGCAGATTCATCGGGGCCGCCCGTGAGGTTCAGTACCGAGCCTTTCGAGAGGCCCTGGCGCTCTGCGGTGTCACTGTCTACGGCAACTTCGCCGTCGGATACCGGCAGTGAACCGTCGATGACGTCCCCGGGGAAGAGCGGCGTGTACTCGGGAATGCTGTTGACCTGGGCAAATACCGTGTCCCGACCCGTGCCAAAGCTGGCGTAGCCCCGGTGAACGGCATAGCTGCCCTCCACCCCGGGAAGGTCGCGGACGACGTCGACTGTGTCTTCGTTCAGCACCACCGGGTCGGCGCGGTACAGGTTTCCGTTGAGGACCAGATCCGCGTTCCGGAAACCCTCACCCACGCTCTGGGTCAGCGAGGCTTTTGACGAGGAGTTGATGACCAGCGTGGCGGTCAGGAATCCGACGGCGATCATCACGGCAAGTGAGACGGCGATGAACCGGCGGGCGTTGAGGCGCACCTGCGCCAGAGCTACCTGCAGCATGCTCAGGCTCCCAGTTTGGTCAGGGCTGCGAGCACGGTCTCCGGCGTCGGGTTGGCCAGTTCCCCCACCAGCGCGCCGTCGTTCATCAGGACCACGCGGTCGGCGTAGGAAGCAGCCACCGGATCGTGGGTGACCATAATGATGCTCTGGCCCATTTCCCGGGTGGAGCGGCGCAGCAGGGAGAGTACCTCGGCGCCGGACTTCGAATCCAGGTTGCCGGTGGGCTCGTCGCCGAAGACCACATGAGGGCGGGTCAGCAGGGCGCGGGCGACGGCGACGCGCTGCTGCTGGCCGCCGGAGAGCTCGTGGGGGCGGTGCTTGAGCCGGCCGGTCAAACCCAGGGTCTCCGTGATGTACTCCAGCCATGACTGGTCCACCTTGCCGTTGGCCAGGGCCACGGGCAGCGTGATGTTCTGTTCGGCCGTGAGGGTGGGCACCAGGTTGAAGGACTGGAACACAAAGCCCACGCTGTCGCGGCGCAGGCGGGTCAGCTCGGCGTCCTTCAGAGATGTGATCTCCGTGTCCCCGATCCAGATCCTGCCCGAGTCAGCCGTGTCCAGTCCCGCGAGGCAGTGCATGAGGGTGGATTTGCCGGATCCGGACGGTCCCATGATGGCGGTGAAGGTGCCGGCGTCAAAGGTGACGTCAACGTCGGACAGTGCGTGGACGGCGGTGTCGCCGGAGCCGTAAGTCTTGTTCAGGGACCGTGCGGCAGCGGCGGCCGTGGTGCCGCCGGGCACGGAAGATTTCTCAGTAAGGGTTGTCATACCCATTACGTTATGCCTCGGCCGGTTGCCGGAGCATCGGAGGAGGGGCGGGGATCAGCCCGGCCCCGTCTCATACCGTGGGTGGAAGCGGGCCTGCCAGCCGGTAGGACTCCAGCAGCAGTTCCTCCAGTTCACCGCGGTCCACCCGGTCCAGCCGCACCAGCACCAAGAGCGGGGAACGGTCGTGGTGCGGCGTCCAAAAGAAGGTGTCCGGGTTGGTGCCCGCCAGTGCCTCCCGTTCCGGAGACTTGACGGTCAGAACCCCGTCATCCCAGATCCGCGCCATCAGGGTCCGGGCAAACCACGCGGGCTGCTGCCAGCTGAGCCGTTCGGTGACGCCGGGCAGGCCAAGGCAGAAGGAACGGACGTCGGCTTCAGCGGACACGGCAGCCTCCCTAACTCCGGAGCGCCGGGGCACCCCTGTCTACGGTGCGACGATACCGGTTTCGTAGGCAATCACCACAGCCTGCACGCGGTCCCGGGCGCCGAGCTTGGCCAGGATGTGGCCCACGTGCGTTTTCACTGTGGCGTCGGAGAGGAACAGGTGCGCGGCGATTTCGGGATTGGAGAGTCCCTGCGCGATCAGTCCGAAGACTTCGTGCTCGCGGGGGGTGAGGCGTTCGACGTCGGCCGCATGCCGGCTGACCTCGGCGGTGGGCTCGCGGAGCAGGGGAGCCACATGGTCCAGCAGCCTGCGGGTGGTCGACGGCGCAATCACCGCGTCGCCGCGGTACACGGTGCGGATGGCGTCGAGGAGTTCTTCCGGCGGGGCGTCCTTGAGCAGGAAACCGCTGGCTCCGGCACGGATCGCGGACAGCGCGTACTCGTCCAGGTCGAAGGTGGTCAGCACCACCACCTTGAGCTCGGCGTCGCTGGATCCCTTGGGCTGCGCCGCGGCGCGCTCCAGGATCCGGGAGGTTGCCTCGATGCCGTCCATCCCGGGCATGCGCACGTCCATGAGGACGACGTCGGCGCGCACGGCGGAGAGCGCGCGCACCGCTTCCTCGCCGTTGCCTGCCTCGGCCACCACGGTCAGGTCGGGCTGGGAATTGATCAGCATCTTGAAGCCGCCGCGGACCAGCTGCTGGTCATCGACCAGGGCCACCCGGATGGGCGCGGGCTCGGGGATGTCGCTGCCGGAAGGGTTGGACAGGGTGCCGGTCATGCTCAGGCCTCCGTATAGGGAATGAATGCGGTAACGCGGAATCCTCCGCCGACTGCGGGTGCGGCCACCAGTTTTCCATCGTAGAGGGCCACCCGCTCCGCCATGCCATTGATGCCCTGGCCGGAACCGGCGGCCGGGGGAGCCGGCGGCGCGGCATCCGCGCCGGCGCCGCGTCCGTCGTCGAACACCCGGACCTCCAGGCCGCGGGACGTCCACTCCAGCTCCACGTCCGCCCGCACCGATGGGCCGGCGTGCTTGAGCACGTTGGTGAGTGACTCCTGGATGACCCGGTACGCGGTGAGCTCCGCTCCGGCGGGAAGCTGGCGCCGCATGGCTCCCGTCCGATGCACGCTCACCTCCAGGCCGGCGCGTTTGACCGCGTCCACCAGGGAATCGACGTCGGCCAGCGAGGGCAGCGGGCGCGTGGAAGCCAGCTCGTCGCCGCGCAGCACCCCGAGCAGGCGCCGCATTTCACGCAGCGATCCGCGGCCCGTCTCCGCGATGGTGCCGAGAGTCTTGACGGCAATTTCGGGATCCTGGGCGCTCGCGTACCGGGCGCCGTCCGCCTGGGTGATGATGACCGAAAGGGAATGGGCCACAATGTCGTGCATTTCCCGGGCAATGTGGGAGCGCTCGTCAGCGGCGGCGAGATCGCGTTCCTGCTGCCGCTCGGTCTCCAGCCGTCGTGCTCTGTCCTCCAGTGCCTGGAGGGCCAATCTGCGGGTGCGGGCCAGGTCGCCGAAGGTCCAGGCCACCAGGATGACGGCGTCAAAGGCAATGACGTTGAAGACGAACATGGCCGCGGTCATGGTCCCAAGCCCCTCAAAGGGGTTGGCGAAGTAGCGGAAAACAAACAGCATCCCGCCGATCAGCGCCAGGGCCAACCCGCCCAGGCTCGCCCAGCGCGGTGCATAGGCGGCCAGCGCATAGACCGTTGCCAGGACCACGATGTCCGCCGGCAGGGGGAAACCGCTGAAAATCACCTGCATCAAACAGAAAAAGGCGGTGATGCTGCCGGACAGCACCGGCCGGGTCCGGCGCCATGCCAGGGGCACCACAATGCCCAGGGACACGACGATGTCGAATACCGGATGCGGGCTTCCGACCGCCGTTGCCGAAAGCACAAAGAAGAGCACACCGAAAAGCATGAGAGTGGTGTCTACCTTGAAGGGATTGGCCTGCAGCCAGGCTTGGATTCGGCGGTGCACGAGCATGGACAACAACTTTAGGGCCTGACCCGCCTGCAGGTCCTCATGCCAGGGGCTGATCTCCGGAAGCGTCCAGCATGTGGAACGGTTTGCCCGCGATATGGACACCCTTCCTAGAATGGCGGCATGAGCGAAGAGTCCTCCACTGTTTCCCTGGCCGTCATTCCCGGTGACGGCATCGGTCCTGAAGTCACTGCCGAGGCCGTTAAGGTACTCCTTGCGGTGACGGACGGCGGCCCCGTGCGCCTCGAGCTGACTGAGTATCCGCTTGGCGCCGAGCACTGGCTGGCCACGGGTGAAACCCTGCCGGACTCCACCCTGGAAGCGCTCAAGGGCCATGACGCCATCCTGTTCGGCGCCGTCGGGGCGGCTCCGGGGGATAAGAGCATTCCGTCCGGGCTTCTGGAGCGGGAAATGCTGCTCAAGCTGCGCTTCAGCCTGGACCACTACGTGAATCTGCGTCCGTCCCGGCTCTACCCCGGGGTCGCCAGCCCGCTGGCCAACCCCGGCACCGTGGATTTCATTGTGGTCCGCGAAGGCACCGAAGGCCCGTACACCGGCAACGGGGGAGTGCTCCGCGAAGGAACTCCGCACGAAGTTGCCACCGAGGTCTCCCTGAACACCGCCTACGGCGTGGAACGCGTGGTCCGGGATGCGTTCCGGCGCGCCAGCGAGCGTCCGCGCAAAAAACTCACCCTGGTGCACAAGCACAACGTGCTGGTCTACGCCGGCAGGCTCTGGAAGCGCACCGTGGAACGCGTCGCCGTCGAATTCCCCGAGGTCAGCCACGACTACCTGCACGTGGACGCGGCCACCATCTTCCTGGTGACTGATCCGTCACGCTTTGACGTGATCGTCACGGACAACCTCTTCGGCGACATCATCACGGACCTGGCTGCTGCTGTGACCGGCGGCATCGGACTGGCAGCGTCCGGCAACATCAACATGGACGGCACCTTTCCCTCCATGTTTGAACCGGTGCACGGTTCGGCCCCTGACATCGCAGGCCAGCAGAAAGCCGATCCCACGGCAGCCATCCTCTCCGCGGCGCTGCTGCTGCGCCACCTCGGGCTGGAAAAAGAAGCCGCCCGCGTGGAACAGGCGGTGGAGGAGGACCTCGCCGCACGCACCGGGGAACCGCGCACGACAGCGGAAGTCGGCAATGCGATAGCCGCAGCGGTGTCATAAGCTCGGGGAGTATCAATAACCAATTCGTCGGACGGCCCGCGCCGCCCACCGTGGAGGAAAAATGTCTGTCAGCGCTCTGGAATTCTCCCAGCAGCTCTCTGCCCACCCAAAGTCGGCGCAGGAGCGTGCGGCCATACTGGCCAACCCCGGATTCGGAGACTACTTCACGGACCACACCGCGGTCATCGACTACAAGGCCGATGAAACCGGCACCGGTATCTGGCAGAACGCCCGGATTGAACCGTACGGTCCCATCGCCATGGATCCGGCCGCGGCCGTGCTGCACTACGGCCAGGAAATCTTCGAGGGGCTCAAGGCGTACCGGCATGCCGACGGCTCGGTGTGGACGTTCCGCCCGGAAGCCAACGCCGCCCGCATGAACCTCTCCGCCCTCCGTCTTGCCCTGCCGGAACTGCCTGAAGAGCTGTTCATGGAATCGCTCCGCCGGCTGGTGTCGGTGGATTCGGACTGGATCCCCGAAGGCGACGGCGCCGCGCTCTACCTGCGCCCGTTCATGATCGCCACCGAAGCGTTCCTCGGCGTTCGCCCTGCACGCGAGGTGTCCTACCGTGTCATCGCCTCGCCCGCCGGCAACTACTTCGGCGGCGAACTGAAGCCCGTATCCATCTGGCTCTCCACCAGGTACGCCCGCGCCGGCATCGGCGGCACCGGCGAAGCCAAGTGCGGCGGCAATTACGCTGCTTCCCTGATCGCCCAGATGGAAGGCGAGGCGCACGGCTGCAAGCAGGTGCTGTTCCTGGACGCGGCCAATGACAACGCCGTGGAAGAACTCGGCGGGATGAACGTCTTCTTTGTCTTCAAAGACGGCAGCCTGGTCACGCCGGCACTGTCCGGCACCATCCTGCACGGCGTTACCCGCTCCTCCGTGATCCAGCTGGGCCGCGATCGCGGACTGGACGTCCAGGAACGGAAGATCACCCTGGATGAATGGCGCGACGGCGTGGCCTCCGGTGACATCACCGAGGTCTTCGCGTGCGGCACCGCTGCTGTCATCACGCCGGTGGGCGAACTAAAGACTGAAACCGAGACCATTGGATCGGCCGACGCCGTTGCCGGCCCGGTCACCATGTCCATCCGCGAACAGCTTCTGGGCGTTCAGACCGGCACCGTGGAAGATACCCACGGCTGGCTGACCCGACTGGCCTAAACGCCGGCTCAACAAAGGAACCCGATGTCCACCACCACCCTGACCCGCAGCAGCCCGCTGACCCGCTTTGCCCTGGCGCCGAACCCCGGTCCCATGAGTCTGGAGGGAACCAACAGCTATGTCATTGCTGCCGAGGATTCAGACCATGTGGTGGTGGTGGACCCGGGGCCCCTGGATGAAGCGCACCTGCAGCTGCTGGCGTCCGCCGGGACTGTGGAACTGGTCCTCATTACACACCGGCACCCCGACCACACCGAGGCAAGCGTACGGTTTGCCGAAATGACCGGGGCACCTGTCCGTGCCTTCCACCCTGCCTACTGCGTGGACGGAGATCCGCTCGTTGACGGTGAAGTGGTGCACGCCGGGGGAGTGGACATCACGGTCCTGGCCACCCCCGGCCACACCTCGGATTCCGTCTGCTTCCACCTTCCCGCCGACGGGCCGGGCGGATCCGTCCTGACCGGCGACACGATCCTGGGGCGCGGCACCACAGTTCTGGACTTCCCGGACGGAACACTCGGAGACTATTTCGCCAGCCTGGAACGGTTGTCAGAGCTGGGGCATGCAACGGTGCTTCCGGCGCACGGGCCCGTGCTCTCTGACCTCAGCACAGTGGTCCTGACCTACCGGGACCACCGTCAGGAGCGTTTGGAGCAGATTCGCGCCGCGCTGGAGGAAGCAGGAGAAGGAGCCTCCGTTTCCGAGGTGGCGGACCTGGTCTACGCCGATGTGCCGGCCAACGTCCGCGGAGCGGCGGAACTGTCAGTGGCTGCCCAGCTGCAGTATCTGCGGGGCAACGATCCGCTGTGAGCGAGACAACGGCCGCCGGACTTGCAGGGACCTGAACTTCCGTCGCAAACTATTGGAAGTTGGTTCGGCAACGCGCAGATTTAGCGCAGACGCCCCGGGGCCGGCAGAGTGCAGGAGGTCACACTCCGGCGGTTTGCAAGGACCGGCAAGTCTGTGTAAAGTTTAGTGAGTTGCCCCGGTGAGTGCCTGGCGGACATGGTCCGCTGGCAAGGCTCCCGGATCCGGCAACAGCCCAAAAACACAGCAGCGGATTTCATCCGAATGCTTTGTGGCGGGTTCAAACGGTTGTTTCAGCCAATTACCGCGAATACCGCGGAATTGCTAAAACGGTCCGGATGAAATAGAATAAAGAAACACTGCAGCGAAGAGAAAAGAAAAACATTCTTTGTTTTTCCGAGTATTTCGGATGCATCTGTTGTTTGAGAACTCAATAGTGTGCCAAGTTTATTGATACCAATTATTTTAATTGGTTGAACTGGTTGTTTCCGCCCACCCCGTGGGTTGGGAGCAGCTTTTTTAGCTGGTTTCGAATTTAGTGCAGGACTGTGCAGCCAATTTTCCTTGGCTCCGGTCTTGTGTCTGTAACACATTTACGGAGAGTTTGATCCTGGCTCAGGATGAACGCTGGCGGCGTGCTTAACACATGCAAGTCGAACGATGACTTTTGTGCTTGCACAAAATGATTAGTGGCGAACGGGTGAGTAACACGTGAGTAACCTGCCCTTAACTTCGGGATAAGCCTGGGAAACCGGGTCTAATACCGGATACGACGGATTCCCGCATGGGGGTCCGTGGAAAGCTTGATGCGGTTTTGGATGGACTCGCGGCCTATCAGCTAGTTGGTTGGGGTAATGGCCCACCAAGGCGACGACGGGTAGCCGGCCTGAGAGGGTGACCGGCCACACTGGGACTGAGACACGGCCCAGACTCCTACGGGAGGCAGCAGTGGGGAATATTGCACAATGGGCGAAAGCCTGATGCAGCGACGCCGCGTGAGGGACGAAGGCCTTCGGGTTGTAAACCTCTTTCAGCAGGGAAGAAGCGAAAGTGACGGTACCTGCAGAAGAAGCGCCGGCTAACTACGTGCCAGCAGCCGCGGTAATACGTAGGGCGCAAGCGTTATCCGGAATTATTGGGCGTAAAGAGCTCGTAGGCGGTTTGTCGCGTCTGCTGTGAAAGCCCGGGGCTCAACCCCGGGTCTGCAGTGGGTACGGGCAGACTAGAGTGCAGTAGGGGAGACTGGAATTCCTGGTGTAGCGGTGAAATGCGCAGATATCAGGAGGAACACCGATGGCGAAGGCAGGTCTCTGGGCTGTAACTGACGCTGAGGAGCGAAAGCATGGGGAGCGAACAGGATTAGATACCCTGGTAGTCCATGCCGTAAACGTTGGGCACTAGGTGTGGGGGACATTCCACGTTTTCCGCGCCGTAGCTAACGCATTAAGTGCCCCGCCTGGGGAGTACGGCCGCAAGGCTAAAACTCAAAGGAATTGACGGGGGCCCGCACAAGCGGCGGAGCATGCGGATTAATTCGATGCAACGCGAAGAACCTTACCAAGGCTTGACATGAACCGGAAAGGCCTGGAAACAGGTCCCCCACTTGTGGCCGGTTTACAGGTGGTGCATGGTTGTCGTCAGCTCGTGTCGTGAGATGTTGGGTTAAGTCCCGCAACGAGCGCAACCCTCGTTCTATGTTGCCAGCGGGTTATGCCGGGGACTCATAGGAGACTGCCGGGGTCAACTCGGAGGAAGGTGGGGACGACGTCAAATCATCATGCCCCTTATGTCTTGGGCTTCACGCATGCTACAATGGCCGGTACAAAGGGTTGCGATACTGTGAGGTGGAGCTAATCCCAAAAAGCCGGTCTCAGTTCGGATTGAGGTCTGCAACTCGACCTCATGAAGTTGGAGTCGCTAGTAATCGCAGATCAGCAACGCTGCGGTGAATACGTTCCCGGGCCTTGTACACACCGCCCGTCAAGTCACGAAAGTTGGTAACACCCGAAGCCGGTGGCCTAACCCCTTGTGGGAGGGAGCCGTCGAAGGTGGGACCGGCGATTGGGACTAAGTCGTAACAAGGTAGCCGTACCGGAAGGTGCGGCTGGATCACCTCCTTTCTAAGGAGCACCTCAAAGTTTTCGTGTTCTTCCACAGTGTTGGATGCGGGCTTTGCAGGAGATGCCCATATCGGGAACATATGTTTTCCGGTGGGTGCTCAAGGGTGGAATATCAATAGGCAGGTGCCCGGCGTTGAGCCCGGCAGCACAGTACGTTCTTCCTTCGGGGAGGACTGGAAACGCTGCCGGTGTCTTCAAGTACCGGGTTTTTCCGTTTGGCACACTGTTGGGTCCTGAAATAACAGGACCGAAGAATTTCAAGCCTTCATTGGAGGGGTTGGAAGGGACACGGGTTCGTGTTGTTTCTGATTGTTCCTGCGCAGGCCCAAGACTTCCACGGTGAATACGTGGTGGTGGCGGGGTGTGACGGGGTTGTTGTTTGAGAACTACATAGTGGACGCGAGCATCTTAAAATTATTAAGTGCAATTTCAGATAAACCTGGTGACCGGTTTTACCGGCCTCCATGGTTTTCTCGATAGCGATAATATTTATTGATCTTTGTGGTCAAGTTTTTAAGGGCACACGGTGGATGCCTTGGCATCAGGAGCCGAAGAAGGACGTAGGAATCTGCGATAAGCCTGGGGGAGTTGATAACCGAGCGTTGATCCCAGGATGTCCGAATGGGGAAACCCCGCCCGGCGCGCGAGTGACCGGGTGACCCGCATCTGAACACATAGGGTGCGTGGAGGGAACGTGGGGAAGTGAAACATCTCAGTACCCACAGGAAGAGAAAACAACAGTGATTCCGTTAGTAGTGGCGAGCGAACGCGGAAGAGGCTAAACCAGTGGTGTGTGATAGCCGGCGGGCGTTGCATCACTGGGGTTGCGGGACTTTCCGTACCGATTCTGCCGGATTGGTGAAGTGAGTGCAGATGCATAGGTGAACGGGTTTGAAAGCCCGGCCGTAGAGGGTGTTAGCCCCGTAACCGGAATGTATGCTGCCGCTTGGAGAGGATCCCAAGTAGCACGGGGCCCGAGAAATCCCGTGCGAATCTGCCAGGACCACCTGGTAAGCCTAAATACTCCCTGATGACCGATAGCGGACAAGTACCGTGAGGGAAAGGTGAAAAGTACCCCGGGAGGGGAGTGAAACAGTACCTGAAACCGTGTGCCTACAATCCGTTGGAGCAGGGCGATGCCACTTGTGGTGTTGTGCTTGTGACAGCGTGCCTTTTGAAGAATGAGCCTGCGAGTTAGTGTTACGTCGCGAGAGTTAACCCGTGAGGGGAAGCCGTAGCGAAAGCGAGTCTGAACAGGGCGATGCAGTGGCGTGATCTAGACCCGAAGCGGAGTGATCTACCCATGGCCAGGTTGAAGCGCGTGTAAGAGCGCGTGGAGGACCGAACCCACTTCAGTTGAAAATGGAGGGGATGAGCTGTGGGTAGGGGTGAAAGGCCAATCAAACTCCGTGATAGCTGGTTCTCCCCGAAATGCATTTAGGTGCAGCGTTGCGTGTTTCTTACCGGAGGTAGAGCTACTGGATGGCTAATGGGCCCTACAAGGTTACTGACGTCAGCCAAACTCCGAATGCCGGTAAGTGAGAGCGCAGCAGTGAGACTGTGGGGGATAAGCTTCATAGTCGAGAGGGAAACAGCCCAGACCACCAACTAAGGCCCCTAAGCGTGTGCTAAGTGGGAAAGGATGTGGAGTTGCTCAGACAACCAGGAGGTTGGCTTAGAAGCAGCCATCCTTGAAAGAGTGCGTAATAGCTCACTGGTCAAGTGATTCCGCGCCGACAATGTAGCGGGGCTCAAGTACACCGCCGAAGTTGTGGCATTCAAATATTAGCCAAGCGGATGGTTTATCCATTTTCGTTCAAGCGTTTGGATGGGTAGGGGAGCGTCGTGTGGGCAGTGAAGTCGCGGTGTAAACCAGCGGTGGAGCCTACACGAGTGAGAATGCAGGCATGAGTAGCGAAAGACGGGTGAGAAACCCGTCCGCCGAATGATCAAGGGTTCCAGGGTCAAGCTAATCTGCCCTGGGTAAGTCGGGACCTAAGGCGAGGCCGACAGGCGTAGTCGATGGACAACGGGTTGATATTCCCGTACCGGCGAAAAACCGCCAATACTGATCGGGGGATACTAACCGCCCAATACCTGACCGTTAGCCCTTGTGGCGACACGGTTTTTGGTGGAGCGCGGGACCTGATCCCGGGAGGTAAGCGTATTAACAGGTGTGACGCAGGAAGGTAGCCGGGCCGGGCGATGGTTGTCCTGGTCTAAGGATGTAGGGTCAGTGATAGGTAAATCCGTCACTGTGTCTTGAATGACGCACCTGAGATCTGACGGGACCCACTTTGGTGGGAATCCGGTGATCCTATGCTGCCTAGAAAAGCATCGGCGCGAGGTTTTAGCCGCCCGTACCCCAAACCGACACAGGTGATCAGGTAGAGAATACTAAGGCGATCGAGAGAATTATGGTTAAGGAACTCGGCAAAATGCCCCCGTAACTTCGGGAGAAGGGGGGCCCCAACCTTGATGGACACTTGCTGTCCGGAGGGGATCGGGGCCGCAGAGACCAGGGGGAAGCGACTGTTTACTAAAAACACAGGTCCGTGCGAAGTCGCAAGACGATGTATACGGACTGACTCCTGCCCGGTGCTGGAAGGTTAAGAGGACCGGTTAGCCCTTACGGGCGAAGCTGGGAATTTAAGCCCCAGTAAACGGCGGTGGTAACTATAACCATCCTAAGGTAGCGAAATTCCTTGTCGGGTAAGTTCCGACCTGCACGAATGGAGTAACGACTTCCCCGCTGTCTCAACCATAAACTCGGCGAAATTGCAGTACGAGTAAAGATGCTCGTTACGCGCAGCAGGACGGAAAGACCCCGAGACCTTTACTATAGTTTGGTATTGGTGTTCGGTGTGGCTTGTGTAGGATAGGTGGGAGACTGTGAGACCCGGACGCCAGTTCGGGTGGAGTCATCGTTGAAATACCACTCTGGTCATACTGGATATCTAACTTCGGCCCGTAATCCGGGTCAGGGACAGTGCCTGATGGGTAGTTTAACTGGGGCGGTTGCCTCCTAAAGAGTAACGGAGGCGCCCAAAGGTTCCCTCAGCCTGGTTGGCAATCAGGTGGCGAGTGTAAGTGCACAAGGGAGCTTGACTGTGAGAGAGACATCTCGAGCAGGGACGAAAGTCGGGACTAGTGATCCGGCGGTACATTGTGGAATGGCCGTCGCTCAACGGATAAAAGGTACCTCGGGGATAACAGGCTGATCTTGCCCAAGAGTCCATATCGACGGCATGGTTTGGCACCTCGATGTCGGCTCGTCGCATCCTGGGGCTGGAGTAGGTCCCAAGGGTTGGGCTGTTCGCCCATTAAAGCGGTACGCGAGCTGGGTTTAGAACGTCGTGAGACAGTTCGGTCCCTATCCGCTGCGCGCGCAGGAAATTTGAGAAGGGCTGTCCTTAGTACGAGAGGACCGGGACGGACGAACCTCTGGTGTGTCAGTTGTACTGCCAAGTGCACCGCTGATTAGCTACGTTCGGATGGGATAACCGCTGAAAGCATCTAAGCGGGAAGCCCGCTTCGAGATGAGATTTCCATACACCTTGTGTGTGAGAGGCCCCCAGCCAGACCACTGGGTTGATAGGCCGGATGTGGAAGCGGGGACTAAAGACCCGTGAAGCTGACCGGTACTAATAGGCCGATAACTTACACCACACCACAGTCTGGGCAGGAAACGACTTCAAACGTTCCCGCCAAAGAAGGATTGTGTTGATCATGCTGCTTGCGTCCACTATGTGGTTCCCGGATAACAAACCCGTGTGTGGTTTGTCACCGTGGAACGAACCGCTGATTGTCCTTTCGGGGATGGTTGGGTGGTTTAGAATAAAAGAGAAGTGTTCATTCTTACGCGTGGATACTTTATCATGACAGGCACGGTTGAACGTGTTTGGTTGTGACCCATTGTTTTCCCCTCCACCAGGAGCAGTTTGGCTGGTGGTGCGGGTGGTAGGGTTACGGCGGTCATAGCGTGGGGGAAACGCCCGGTCCCATTCCGAACCCGGAAGCTAAGACCCACTGCGCCGATGGTACTGCATCCGGGAGGGTGTGGGAGAGTAGGTCACCGCCGGACAATATTTCGGTAGAGAGAGTAAGGCCCCGCCATCGGCGGGGCCTTACTTGTTTAACAGGAGCTTGTTTTTACCCCGCATCGCGGGAGCGTAACCGGGCAATCTTCTACTAGGCTTGAGAACATGCGTATTGCTCGATTTGTACAAGACAGTGACCCAGCGTTCGGCGTCGTGGACGGAGACGAGGGCCAGGAAGAAATTGCCGTCATCAAGGGCGATCCGTTTTTCTCCGGCGTTCAGCTGACGGGGGAGCGCCACAAGCTGGAAGATGTCCGGCTGCTGGCACCGATCATTCCCCGCAGCAAGGTGGTGGGGATCGGCAAAAACTACGCCGATCATGCAGCCGAAATGGGCGGTGAAGTTCCGCCTGCTCCGCTGATGTTCCTCAAGCCCAACACCTCGGTCATCGGCCCCAACGATCCCATTGTGCTGCCGGCCTTCTCGGACGAGATCTCCTACGAGGCAGAACTTGCCGTCGTCATCGGCCGGATCTGCAAGGACGTGCCGCTGGACCGCGTGGACGAGGTTGTCTTTGGGTACACGTGTGCCAATGACCTGACCGCACGCGATGCCCAGCGCACCGATGGCCAGTGGGCCCGTGCCAAGGGCTTTGACACCTCCTGCCCCCTCGGCCCCTGGATTGAAACCGACCTGGACACTGACGATGTGGCCGTCCGCGGTTACCTCAACGGTGAGCTGGTGCAGGACGGGAACACGAGCCAGATGGTCTGGGGCGTGAAGGAACTTGTCTCCTACGTCTCCCAGGCCTTTACCCTGCTGCCCGGCGATGTCATCCTCACGGGCACGCCGGCAGGTGTAGGTCTCATCTCCGACGGGGAACGTTACGAGGTTTCCATCGAAGGCATCGGCCGCCTCTCGAACACCGCCCGCAGCTAAGAATGAGCAACCCCAGCGCCGGACCGGTGCGCAGCCTTGCCCTGGTCCGGCGCTTTTTGCCGCCCGGCGCCGTGTGGGCGGCTGCCCTGCTCGCTGCCCCTTTCCTGAATGACGACGGCGCTACCGCCTTGGTCTGGGGTGTTGGGTCAGCCGTGCTGATTGCCCTGTTTCCGTGGGCGCTGGTGACGGTTTTGGATAAGCGCGGAGACCTGCGGCGAGGCCTCAACCGGCTGGGGGCCCCGCCCATAATCCTCGGGGCGTTCGGAGCTGCGTTCATGGTGCTTCGCGTTGTCCGCTGGACCGATGGGCCGCGGGCACTGGCCGCCGTCGTCTTCGGCATGATCGCGGCCTATGCCCTGACCGCGGCGGTCTCCAAGGCCGCCCGGCTGGAATGGGCGGATGTCACCTACGCCGCCGCCGCCGTCGTGCTTCCGGTCCTTCTCTTCCTGTTGTTTCCGGGAGCGGCTGGTGCGGTCCTGGCTGCCGCCGCTGCCTGCGTCTGCGTCGCCGCCGTGATCAGCGGCCGCGGACACACCGTCAAAACCGGTGCCGCAGCAGCCGTTGGCGTGCTGGCCGGCGGCGGTGTCTTCCTCTGGCTGCTGACTTACAGCCTGTAATCGTCCGGGCGGACACGGCAAGAGACTAAACTGGAAGCATCATGACTAACCTGCCTTCACTTGCCGACCTGCCCACCGTCGATGACAACACGCCAGTGCGCGTGCGGTTCTGTCCCTCACCCACCGGAACCCCGCACGTGGGCCTCATCCGGACCGCCCTGTTCAACTGGGCCTATGCCAAGCACACCGGCGGAAAAATGGTGTTCCGCATCGAGGACACCGACACCGCCCGTGACAGCGAAGAGAGCTTCCTGCAGCTTCTGGACGCCCTGGACTGGCTGGGCATCACCTGGGATGAAGGCGTCAACGTGGGCGGCCCGCATGAGCCGTACCGCCAGTCCCAGCGCGGTGAGATCTACCAGGACGTCATCGCCAAGCTCAAGGACGCCGGCCATCTGTACGAGTCCTACTCCACGCCGGAGGAGATCGAGGCCCGCCACCGTGCCGCCGGCCGCGACATCAAGCTCGGCTATGACAACTATGACCGCGACCTGACGCCTGAGCAGATCGAAGCCTTCAAGGCCGAGGGCCGGCAGCCGGTGCTGCGCGTGCGCATGCCCGATGAGGACATCACGTTCAACGACCTCGTGCGCGGCGAAATCACCTTCAAGGCCGGCACCGTTCCGGACTTTGTGGTGGTCCGCGCCAACGGCGCCCCGCTCTACACGCTCGTGAACCCGGTGGATGATGCGCTCATGGGCATCACCCACGTGCTTCGCGGCGAGGACCTGCTGTCCTCCACCCCGCGCCAGATTGCGCTTTACCGGGCCCTGATCGACGTCGGAGTCGCCCAGTACATGCCGCTCTTCGGCCACCTGCCCTACGTCATGGGCGGCGGCAACAAGAAGCTCTCCAAGCGCGACCCGGAGTCCAGCCTCTTCCTGCACCGCGAACGCGGCTTCATCCCCGAGGGCCTGCTCAATTACCTCTCCCTGCTGGGCTGGTCCCTGTCCGCGGACGAGGACATCTTTACCGTTGACCAGCTGGTGGAACACTTCGACATCCACGACGTCCTGGCCAACCCGGCCCGCTTTGACATCAAGAAGGCCGAAGCCATCAACGGCACCCACGTGCGGATGCTGGATCCCGAAGACTTCCGGAACCGGCTGGTGCCGTACCTGCGGCAGGCCGGGCTGGTGGGGGAGACCCTGACCGCCCGCGAAGAGGAAATCCTCACCGAGGCCGCCCCGCTGGTCCAGGAACGCATCACCCTGCTGGGTGAGGCTCCGGAGATGCTCGCTTTCCTGTTCAAGGCCGACGACGCCATTGACGTGGCCGACGACGCACGGAAGGGCCTGCCCGAGAACCTCACCGAGGTGCTGGACGCCGCCATCGCTGCGCTGGAACCGGTTACTGACTGGACGGCCGAGAACATCCAGGCAGCGCTGCGCACTGCCCTGGTGGAGGAGATGGACATCAAGCCGCGCAAGGCCTTTGGTCCGGTCCGCACCGCCGTGTCCGGCCGGCGCATCTCGCCGCCGCTGTTCGAATCCATGGTGATCCTGGGCAAGGACTCCTCGTTGGCCCGCCTGAATGCCTTCCGGAACGCAGGCTAGGTCCATGCCTTTGCGCCCGCAGGTCCGCGGGGTCCTCTTCGACATCGACGAGACCCTCGTGGACCTGCAGGCGGCCATGGGCACCACGCTTCAGGGACTCGGTGAAAAGGACCTGGCGCACTTCACCCCGGCGGACTGGAACACCTACACGTCCCTTTTCGCCGCTGACCCGCAGGGGCACTACGACGCCTACCTTGCCGGACACCTGAGTTTTGCCGACCAGCGGGTGCTGCGGGTGCAGCATGCCCGGGAGCAGGCAGGCCTGGCGCCGCTGGACAGCGACGCTGCAAGAATGTGGAACGAAGCCTATGAGGAAATGCTGCCCCTGCACTTTCGGGCGTTCGATGACGTGGTTCCGCTCCTCGACGAGCTGGATATGCGCGGTATTCCCTACGGCGCGGTGAGCAACAACGTCCACGACTACCAGCGGTCAAAGCTCGACGCCGCCGGCCTGCAGCGGATCGAGGTCCTGGTGGGCATCGACTCCGTCGGGGCGGCCAAACCGGACCCGGCAATCTTCCTGGAAGGGGTCCGCCTGCTCGGCACCGAGCCCGGACAGACCCTCTATATAGGGGACAATCTGCGCGTTGACGCCGTGGGGGCCTGCGCCGCCGGTTTGCAGGGGATTTGGCTCGACCGGGCGGAGAACCCGTCACCGGTGCGCCAGGAAAGTGACGCACCCGCGGACGGTGATTTCCGCACCGTGCGGTCCCTCAGCGAGGTGGCGGCTCTGGTGGGGAGCTGACGGCGGCCGGAAGGGCCAGGGACGCGTTTTGTGCTTCCCCCGGAACCCGTGTATAGTTATATCTCGTGCTGAGGGGTTGCAGCGGGGAAAAAGTTCTCCGAAGCGGCCGGAAAAGCGCAGTGGGATATGGTGTAATTGGCAACACATCGGTTTCTGGTACCGACATTCTAGGTTCGAGTCCTGGTATCCCAGCGGTTCTCAATTGATAAGCGATTATCAATTTGAAGATCAGCAGTAAGTATGAAAAACTTATTGAGTTCAATTTCCAGATTGAGCAAAAAGGAAGCAAGACGCCTTTAGGGGCAGACTGCTTGTACATGGCCCCATCGTATAGCGGCCTAGTACGCTGCCCTCTCACGGCGGTAACGCGGGTTCGAATCCCGCTGGGGTCACCATTTAGCCAGCTTCGGAGTTTCTCCGGAGCTGGCTTTTTTGTTGTCCGGATATGGCACCATGGAAAACCTCCGGGAAAAACGGCCAAGCAGGACCGAGATAGCTTTCCAGCCTGGAACCCGATGCGTTCCGCGACGTTAATTCAAAAGGAATTCCCCGTGCCTCTGAATGCGCCCATAGTGGCGGACCTGGATGAAAAATCCCTCCTTGCCCTTATTTTTCCACGCCTGGGGGCGGATACGGCGCTGCTGGGACCCGGTGATGACGCCGCGGTTATTGCCGCACCTGATTCCCGTACCGTGATTTCCATTGACACCCTCGTACAGGATGCGGACTTCCGCCTGCTCTGGCCCTCCGGATACCGCACCACGGGGTTCGATGTTGGCTGGAAGTGCGTTGCACAGAACGTTTCCGACATCCGCGCCATGGGCGCGGTCCCCACGTCACTGGTTGTCAGCCTCACCCTGCCCGGCAGCACGGAAGTTAAATGGGTGGAGGACCTCGCCGACGGACTTGCCGCCGGCATCTCGGCCCTGGCTTCAGAACAATGCTCCGTAGTGGGCGGAGACCTGGGCCGCGGCAGCCAGATAGTCGTCACAGCCGCCGTCACGGGGGATCTGGAGGGCCGGGCACCTGTGCTGCGCTCCGGAGCCCGCCCGGGGAACGTTCTGGCCCACATCGGGGCCCTGGGGCTGGCTGCCGGCGGCCTCGCCGTGCTGGAAAGCAGCTTTGACATGTCGGATCCCGGGGGAGCCGGTGATCAGGAGCTTGCCGGTCTCGTGATGGCGCAGTGCCGGCCGCGGCTGCCGCGAACCGGTGCAGGGCCTGACGCGGCGGCCGCCGGCGCCACAGCCATGCTGGATGTCTCAGACGGATTGGTGCGCGACGCCGGCCGGATCGCCCGCGCCTCCGGAGTGGGCATCGACCTCGACGCCGGCTACCTCCGCACCAGAGCCGCGTCCCTGGCGCCGGCGGCGGTCCGGCTCGGTGCCGACCCGCTGTCATGGGTCCTGGGAGGGGGAGAGGACCACGGCCTCCTGGCAGCCTTCCCGCCGGACGCCGTTTTGCCCGAGGGTTTTGTCCGGATAGGCGCGGTGCACGACGGCGAAGGCGTCACCTTCGGCGGTCAGGCCCCGCCCGCGACAGGCTGGGACCACTTCGCCGGCTGAGCAACCGGCAGGGGGCGGCGCTACCGCAGGATGTGTCTTTTCCGGACCTTTTCCGCCAGTGCCAGGAGCTCTTCGCGGGACAGATCCGGCAGGTGCTCCAGCTCGGCCACGAACTCGTTCAGCGAGGTGTTGGCCCGCACCTTCAGCAATTCGTTGTAGAAACCCACGATGATGCCTGTTAGCAGGGCAACCACAAGGATCCCGTACAGGGACACGGCCACGGTGACCAGCCGTCCCGCCGTCGTTACGGCGGAGAAGTCGCCAAAACCGATGGTGGTAAAGGAGACAAAAAGGTACCAGAGGGCGTCACCAAACGTGGGGATGCCGGCTTCAACCCGCGGCAGCGCAAAAGCGGCCGCCGCCAGCACCGCCAGGAACCCGTAAAAGACGTAGTCGGCGCTGGTGACCCGGACAATGTTCCACAGCAGGCGCAGCCGTTTCATGGGAACTCCTCGGCGTCGGGAAGAGTCCCAGAATAGGGCTAGTCGGCGGTCTTCCGCAGCGCTTCGGTGAGCTGCGCGGCCGCCTTCGCCACCACTTCGGCGTGGATCCTGCCGGGCTGGCGGGTCAGGCGCTCGATGGGACCGGAGATGGATACTGCCGCAATGACCCGGCCGGACGGCCCGCGGACGGGGGCGGACACGGAGGCCACTCCGGGCTCGCGTTCCCCCAGGCTCTGCGCCCAGCCGCGGCGCCGCACCCCGGCCAGTACTGTGGGGGTAAACCGTGCGTTGTGCAGGCCTTCCAGCAGCCGGTCGTGATCCTCCCAGGCCAGCAGGCACTGGGCGGCGGAGCCAGCCTTCATGGACAGCTGCGTGCCCACGGGAATGGTGTCCCGCAGGCCGATCGGCCGTTCCGCGGAGGCCACACAGACCCGCCATTCGCCCTGCCGGCGGAAAACCTGCGAGCTCTCGCCGGTGGCATCACGCAGGGCCAGCAGTACGGGACCGGCCGCAGCGATCAGGCGGTCCTCCCCGGCCGCGGAAGCGAGCTCCACGAGCCGTCCGCCCAGGACAAAGCGTCCCTGGATGTCCCGGCCCACGAGCCGGTGGTGGGCCAGCGCGACGGCGAGACGGTGCACCGTGGGACGCGCCAGTCCGGTGGCGGCCACCAGCTGGGCCAGGGTGGTGGGGCCGGCCTCCAGTGCATCCAGCACCATGGCCGCTTTATCAATAACGCCGACGCCGCTGGCCGCGCTTTCAGTTATGTCCATAAGTTGATACTGCCGTCTCAATATTTGAGATGCAAATTGAAAAACTGGCGCCCCGGCTGCAGCGGCTGGTTCTCTTAAACCATCGGCTTTGCGCGGCCGTATTTTTTACGGTCCGCGGAAGACACTTCACAAGGAGTATCTGGCATGGGTAAGCACGCAGCAGGCAGGACGCTGGCGGAAAAGGTGTGGGACGAGCACGTTGTCGTCAAAGGTGAAGACGGTGCGCCGGATCTTCTTTACATCGACCTTCACCTCATCCACGAGGTAACGTCCCCGCAGGCCTTCGAAGGGCTGCGCCTCGCGGGCCGGAAGCTGCGGCGCCCGGACCTCACCATTGCTACCGAGGACCACAACACCCCCACCCTGGACATCGACAAGCCCATTGCCGATCCCATCAGCCGCACCCAGATCGAAACACTGCGCGCCAACTGCGCGGAATTCGGCGTCCGGCTGCACCCGCTCGGCGACGCCGAGCAGGGCATCGTGCACGTGGTGGGTCCCCAGCTGGGCCTCACCCAGCCCGGACTGACCGTGGTCTGCGGCGACTCGCACACCTCCACCCACGGCGCGTTTGGTGCCCTGGCCATGGGTATCGGCACCTCCGAGGTGGAACACGTCATGGCCACCCAGACGCTGTCGCTGAAACCCTTCAAGACCATGGCCATCAACGTTGAGGGAACCCTGCGCCCCGGCGTCACGTCCAAGGACATCATCCTGGCCGTGATTGCCAAGATCGGTACCGGCGGCGGGCAGGGCTACGTGCTGGAGTACCGGGGATCCGCCATCCGGTCCCTGTCGATGGAAGCCCGCATGACCATCTGCAACATGTCCATCGAAGCAGGCGCCCGCGCCGGCATGGTGGCGCCGGACGAGACTACGTTCGCCTACTTGAAGGACAAGCCGCACGCACCGCAGGGCGCGGACTGGGATGCCGCCGTCGAGCACTGGAAGTCGCTGCAGACGGACGACGACGCCGTGTTCGACGCCGAAGTGTTCCTGGACGCGGACGCGCTGGAGCCCTTCGTCACCTGGGGCACCAACCCCGGCCAGGGTGTCTCGCTCTCGGAATCCGTTCCGTACCCCGCGGACTTTGCCGATGAGAACGCCCGGGCCGCGGCGGAACGTGCCCTGACGTACATGGACCTGGCTCCGGGGACGCCGCTGAAGGACATCCGGGTGGACACCGTGTTCCTGGGCTCCTGCACCAACAGCCGGATCGAGGACCTGCGGATTGCCGCGGACATCATCCGCGGACGGGAAAAGGACCCCAATATCCGGATGATGGTGGTTCCCGGCTCCGCCCGCGTGCGGCTGGAAGCGGAAGCCGAAGGTCTGGACCGGGTGTTCAAGGACTTCGGCGCCGAGTGGCGCTTCGCCGGCTGCTCCATGTGCCTGGGCATGAACCCGGACCAGCTGGCCCCGGGGGAGCGCTGCGCCTCCACCTCCAACCGCAACTTCGAAGGCCGGCAGGGCAAGGGCGGACGCACGCACCTGGTCTCCCCGGTGGTTGCCGCGGCGACCGCCGTCCGCGGAACCCTCAGTTCCCCTTCGGACCTTGAACCCGTCCCCGGCACTGCCGGCTTCGCCGCCGCCGCATCCGTCCAGTCAGCCCGCTAGGAGCCCGCCATGGAGAAGATCACCACCCACACCGGCATCGGCGTGCCGCTGCGCCAGAGCGACGTGGACACCGACCAGATCATTCCCGCCGTCTATCTCAAGCGGATCACCCGGACCGGATTCGAAGATGCGCTCTTTGCCGCCTGGCGCAAGGACGAGAACTTCATCCTGAACAAGGAGCCGTACAGTGCCGGATCCGTCCTGGTGGCCGGACCCGACTTCGGGACGGGTTCCTCCCGCGAGCACGCCGTCTGGGCCCTGAAGGACTACGGCTTCCGGGCGGTGCTGTCCTCCCGCTTCGCGGACATCTTCCGCGGCAATGCCGGCAAGCAGGGCCTGGTGGCTGCCCAGCTGGTGCAGGATGACATTGAACTCATTTGGAAGGTGCTTGAACACTCACCGGGAACGGAAGTGACGGTGGATCTCGAAGCCCGCACAGTGATCTGCGGATCGGTCACCGCACCTTTTTCCATTGATGAATACACCCGGTGGCGGCTGCTCGAGGGATTGGATGATATTTCCCTGACGCTGCGCACCGAGTCGGATATCACACATTTCGAGTCACTGCGCCCGGCATTCAAGCCGACAACGCTTCCGGCGCGCACCTAAACAGTCCCGCCGAGGATATTGCCCCGGCTCCGGTTTCGTGTCGCGGTTGGCCGCTCAGTATCATTGATAGGCCCCCCATCCGGGGGGCCTATCGCCTTTTCCATGCGGAGAACCGGTGCCTTATGCGTGGCCGGGACCACGTGCAGGGCTGCGGAAAAAAGCCCCTCCGGCGGGGCGGCGATATTTCAGTATGTGGACGCTTGCTCCTATGCTTGAGTGCAGTCTCTCTTTGCTGTTGGGGCAATCCAGATAAAGAAATTAGGTGTTCATGGGTAGCGTTCTAACCATCCGTGGTGGAGTTCCTCTCACAGGAAAAGTCCCCGTCCGCGGAGCGAAGAACCTCGTTCCCAAAGCCATGGTTGCGGCGCTGCTGGGCAACAGCCCTTCACTGCTGCGCAACGTTCCGGAAATCAAGGACGTTGAGGTAGTTACCTCGCTGCTGCAGCTGCACGGCGTTGAAGTGACCAAGGATCCCGTCACCGGGGACCTGACCATGGATCCACAGAACGCCAAAACGGCAGCGTCCAAGGACATTGACGCGCACGCCGGCGATTCCCGCATTCCGATCCTGCTCTGCGGGCCGCTGATGCACAGCCTCGGCGAGGCCTTCATTCCTGACCTTGGCGGCTGCAAAATCGGGGACCGCCCGATTGACTACCACCTGCAAATGCTGCGGAACTTCGGTGCGGTAGTGGAAAAGCGCCCCGGCGGCATCAGCATTTCCGCGCCCAAGGGACTCACCGGTGCCAAGCTGGAACTTCCCTATCCGAGCGTCGGCGCAACCGAGCAGGTGCTGCTGACCGCGGTGAAAGCCGCCGGCATCACTGAGCTGCGCGGTGCCGCCGTGGAACCGGAAATCCTGGATCTCATTGCCGTCCTGCAGAAAATGGGCGCGATCATTACTGTCCAGACCGACAGGGTGATCCGCATCGAGGGCGTTACCGAACTGACCGGTTACAACCACCGGGCCCTGCCGGACCGCAATGAAGCCGCTTCCTGGGCCTCCGCCGCCCTGGTCACCAAGGGCGACATCTACGTGGAAGGTGCCTCCCAGCAGGACCTTACGGCGTTCCTGAACACCTACCGCAAGATCGGCGGCGCCTTCGACGTCGACGACGGCGGCATCCGCTTCTACCACCCCGGCGGCGCACTGCACCCGCTGGTCCTGGAAACGGACGTCCATCCGGGCTTCATGACCGACTGGCAGCAGCCGCTGGTGGTTGCACTGACCCAGGCGCAGGGCGTGTCCATTGTTCACGAAACCGTGTACGAGAACCGGTTTGGCTTCACCGACGCGCTCATCCGCATGGGGGCGAACATCCAGGTTCACCGGGAATGCCTCGGCAGCGTACCCTGCCGGTTTGGACAGCGGAACTTCCTGCACTCGGCAGTCATCTCCGGTCCGGCAAAGCTCAAGGGCGCCGAGATTGACATTCCGGATCTTCGGGGCGGGTTCAGTCACCTGATCGCGGCCCTGGCTGCCGAGGGGACCTCTCGCGTCACCGGAATTGAACTCATCAACCGCGGCTACGAGCACTTCCTGGACAAGCTGGAAGGCCTCGGCGCCGACTTCGATGTGGCTGCTGCACCGGCCGGACCGGCTGCCGCAGCCGGCGCCGAGTAACCGGCGCCATGGCTGAGTCGATCAAGTCACGCGTTGCCTTCGCCCTGCTGGCGGGGAGCATGAGGCCGGTCATGAACCTCCTGATGCGCAAGCAGTGGGAAGGGCTGGAGAACCTTCCCCGGGACACCGGGTTCATTGCCTGCCCAAACCACGTGACGGAGATCGACCCGGTGGTGGTGGGGCATTTCTTCTACAACCAGAAGATCATGCCCCGCTACCTGGCGAAGGCTTCACTGTTCAAGGTGCCGGTGTTGGGGGCCGCCTTGCGCGCCACCAACCAGGTGCCCGTTGAACGCATCACCAGCGGCGCTTCGGCGTCCCTTAAAGCCGCCCGGACAGTCATCGATGCCGGCGGGGCGCTCATTGTCTACCCCGAAGGCACGCTGACCCGGGATCCGGACCTTTGGCCGATGCGCGGCCGCACGGGCGCCGCCCGGCTCGCCCTGCAGACCGGAGCCCCCGTGGTTCCGGTGGCGCACTGGGGAGCCGAAGCCGTTTTTCCGCGCTACAGCAAGCGCATCCATCCGTTCCCGCGCAAGACGGTACGGGTTCGGGTGGGCAAACCCGTGGACCTTTCGGACCTGCGGGGGCAGCCGATGACCAAGACCCTGCTGGATACTGCCACTGAGCGCATCATGGCCGCCGTGACCGCACAGGTGGCGGAACTGCGGGATGAAACCCCTCCTGCCACCCGCTGGGATCCGGCCGTCCATGGCCAGGCAGTCATCGGCAGGAATTTTGAGCAGCACAAAGACTTTGAGCAGGACGGAACGGACAAGAAATGAGCTGGCGCAGCAACACACACCCGCAAGTGGTGGCGGTCCTCGGAGCCGGAAGCTGGGGAACCACCTTCGCGAAGATCGTGGCCGACGCCGGTGCCTCCCGGGCAACCGACGTCCGGGTCTGGGCCCGGCGTCCGGAAATTGCCGTTGACATCAATGACCGGCACCGCAACAGCCAATACCTAAAGGACACGGTCCTGCCGGCGAACCTGACCGCGTCCGCGGATCCGGCTGAAGTGCTGGCCGGCGCCGAACTGGTGGTGCTGGCCGTTCCGGCCCAGACACTGCGCGCCCAGCTGCGCAGCATTCGGCACCTCATCCCGGCAGGCGCCGTCGTCGTCTCCCTGATGAAGGGACTGGAGGTGGGCACCGACTCCCGGATGAGCCAGGTGATCGAAGAGGAACTGCACTGGCCCGAGGAACGGGTTGCCGTGATTTCAGGGCCGAACCTGGCCATGGAAATCGCCGACCGGCAGCCCACCGCCTCGGTGGTCGCCTGCTCGGACCTGGAAACCGCCGCCTGGATAGCCAGGGCCTGCACCGCACCCTATTTCCGTCCGTACACCAACACTGACGTGGTGGGCGTGGAAATCGGCGGAATCGTCAAGAACGTTATTGCCCTCGCCGTGGGCATCTGTGAAGGCAAGGGCATGGGGGACAACACCAAAGCTTCCGTGATGACCCGCGGCCTGGCCGAGACCACCCGGCTGGCGCTGGCCCTGGGCGGAGACGCGGAAACCATGTCCGGCCTGGCCGGCATGGGTGACCTGATTGCCACCTGCTCCTCTCCGCTGTCCCGCAACCACACGGCGGGCCGCCTGCTGGCGCAGGGCCTGACCCTGGACGAGGTCAACGCGTCCATGAAGCAGACCGCCGAGGGCATCAAGTCCGCGCAGGCGGTCCTGGACCGCGCCACCCAGCTGGGCGTCTACATGCCCATTACCGAAAACGTTGTGGCCGTCCTGCAGGGCGCCATCTCCGTTGATGAACTGGGGCCGCGCCTGCTGTCCCGCGAGCTAAAATCCGAAAGTGTGCACGCGCAGTGAGCATAAATCCCCTGTTCTCCGAGACAACAGACGGCGAAACCGAAGGACGCCGCCCCCGGGTGGCCGTCCTCTTCGGCGGCCGCTCCAGCGAGCATGCGGTGAGCTGCGTGACCGCAGCCGGCGTCCTGGAAGCCATTGACCGGACCAAGTACGACGTCGTTCCGGTGGGCATTGCCCGCAACGGCCAGTGGTCGCTGGTGTCCGCTGATCCCGCAGCCTGGTCCCTGCGCTCGGAGTCCCTCCCGGAAGTGGTTCCCGGCGAGCAGAGCGTTGTCCTGTCCGCGGACGGCACGGGCTCGGAACTGGTGGTCCACGCGGAGGATACGCTACCGCGCAGCCTGGGCCGCGTCGACGTTGTCTTCCCGGTACTCCACGGCCCGTTCGGTGAAGACGGAACCCTGCAGGGCATGCTGGAAATGGCGGACATCCGCTACGTGGGGGCCGGTGTGCTGGCTTCGGCCGTCGGCATGGACAAGCACTACATGAAGGTGGTGTTTGAGGCAGCCGGTTTGAAGGTGGGGCCGTACGAGGTCATCACCGACCGGCAGTGGGAGAAGGACGCTCCGGCCTGCCTGGAGCGGGCCTCCAAGCTCGCATTCCCGCTGTTCGTCAAACCGGCGCGCGGCGGTTCCTCCATGGGTATCACCCGCGTCACCAACCCGGCGGACCTGCGTGCCGCCATCGAGACGGCACGTGAACACGATCCCAAGGTAGTCGTGGAAGCCGGCATCGTCGGACGTGAAATTGAAGTGGCTGTGCTGCAGGGCCGCGGCACCGAGGATCCCCGGACCAGCTCGCCGGGTGAAATTGCGGTGCAGCACGGCGAGCACGAGTGGTATGACTTCGAAGCCAAATATGTGGACGGTGCCGCCGCCGAGCTGAGCTGTCCGGCGGACCTGCCGGAGGACATTTCGGCACGGGTCCGCGACCTGGCTGGCCTGGCCTTTGAAGCCGTTGGCGGCGAAGGGCTGTCCCGAGTGGACTTCTTCTACACCCCGGTCGGGGACCTGATCATCAACGAAATCAACACCATGCCCGGCTTCACACCGATCAGCATGTATCCGCAGATGTGGGCAAAGTCAGGCCTGCCGTACACGGAACTGATTGATGAACTGATTTCGCTGGCACTGGAGCGTAAAACCGGCCTGCGCTGACGGTGCGGCCTGCGCTGACGCGGCACAGTAGGCAGGTGCCTACTGTGCAGGCAGCTCGAGATCGTTGCTGCTGATGCACTCGCGGGTGGGCTCAATGCGCGTGATGGAGTTTTCCAGCTGCACCAGCAGGGTGGAGGAGGAAACCTCGTCGGGGTTGAAAAGGACCTCAACCGCCGGCTCGCGCCCGTACGTCGTTGCGGTCCAGGTGGACTCGTCTTCCCGCAGAATCCAGTCCACGCCGTTTACCGTGGCGCACTGATCGGTGGTGGGTCCCGGAACCGGCACCCCGCAGCGCAGAATGATCTTGGAAGGTTCTCCCCAGGCTGCAGTAGCCTGGCTGTCCGTCTCGCGCTGCTGCTGATCCGCCAGCTCGGCGGGAAGAGCCACCATAATGGTGGCGCAGTCCGGGTTGGCTGCATCCGGAGCCGGTTCCACGTCGGCAATGGGAGTGCAGGCGCTGAGACCGGCGGCAAGGGCAAGAACGGCCGCCGAAAAGGCAACGCGGGAGGAGAACATGCCTACAAGGTTATCTGCCTGCGGCCGCCCGGACGGAATCGGCGAACCGGCCGCCGGGCGCTAAGCTCATTACTCGTTAACTTCAGGGAGTTTTTGTGACGCAGTTTCTTCAGGACTATGAGCAGCCCGCCGCACGCCGCCGGCATCCCGTCCGCACCACCGCCGTGGTGCTCCTGGTCCTGCTGCTCACCGTTGCCCTGGTGGCCGGCGGCTATCTCTGGAGCCTGGCGCGCAGCTTTGACAGCGGCACCACCACCATCGAAAACGCGCTTCCCGCCGACAGCCCACTCAAGGATCCGAGGGCCGGCAAGTCACAGAACATCCTGCTGATCGGCACCGACGAGAGGGACCCCGGATCCGAGGCCTCCCGCTCCGACACCATGATGCTGGTGCACATACCGGGGGACCGAAGCACCGCCTACGTCATGTCCATCATGCGCGACACCTGGACGGACATCCCCGGCTACGGTGAGCAGAAAATCAACGCCGCTATGGCCCTGGGCGGGGTGCCGCTGGCGGTGGACGCAGTCCAGACCATGTTCGATGCACCCATTGACCATGTGGCCATCATTGATTTTGAGGGGTTCAAGGGATTGACCGACGCGCTGGGGGGAGTGGATGTGAATAACCCGGTGCCCTTCTCCTCCAGCATTGCCGATGACTACTTCCCGGCCGGTGTTGTTTCCCTGGACGGGGATTCGGCCCTGAATTACGTCCGGGAGCGTCACGCCTTTGCCGAGGGCGACTACCAGCGGGTGCGCAACCAGCAGACGTTTATCAGCGGCCTCGTCTCCTCGGCACTGTCCAAGGAGACTCTGCTGAACCCGGTGAAGATCAGCCGCTCCGTCTCCGAAATCTCTCCCTATCTCAGCGTGGACGAGGGATTGAACGCCGCAGCCGCCGGACAGCTGGCCTTCTCCCTGCGCAACGTGCGCGGCGGAAATATCGAGATGTTCACGCTGCCGACCCTGGGGGCCGGAACCTCCAGCGACGGACAGTCTATTGTGGTCAAGGACGCAGCTGCGATCGCTGACATAGCGGAAGCACTGGACACCGACGCCATGGGGGAATACCTGGCCGCAACCAATAGGGGATAACAACGTGGGTTTTGCAGCTGGGGCGCGTCGCGCAGGAATGGGCGCGGCAGCCGCCGTGCTCGTGTTGTCAGTGGTTGTTGCTCCCGCATCCGCGGTCCAGACCCCGCCGCCCGAAACCCCCGCGCCGGTAGCGCCAACAAACCCCGTCCAGCCGCCGCCTTCCGAAACGCCGGCCCCGCCGGCACCCGCACCCGCACCGCCTGCACCCGCTCCCGAGCCACCGGCTCCGGAACCCGAGCCTGCGCCGGCCCCTGCTGCACCGGCACCGGCCATTGATCCCGCCACCGGATACGTCATTGATCCCGGCACGGGTCTCCTGATTCACCCGGGCACCGGATGGCTGATTGAGGCAGGCACCGGCTACCTGATCGAAGCCGGGAGCATGCTGTACACGAATTTCCGCTGGGACCCTGCAACCGGCCTCGTGACCGAGATCGCCGATGACCAGGAGACGGCCAGCCCCACGCCGTCGCCTACGGAGTCGCCGTCGCCGTCGCCCACTGCCAGCGCAACAGCCAGCGCGTCTCCCTCCCCGACAGCGACCCCAACGCCGTCGGCAACCGCCTCGCCCAGCATGCTGGCAGCGGCGCCCAGCAGCGACAGTGAGGGGCCGGACGGCAGCGGATGGCTGGTGCGCACCCTGGTGATTCTGGGACTTATCGGAGTGGGCGCGCTCTACTACATTAAGCTGCGCGGCTCCTCGGCGAAGGCCGCTTTCACGAGATAACGGACAGTAGGGGTAGACTGTCACGGTCTTATACAGTGGTCCAAGCCACAGCACAACTCTGGGGGTAGTTTTTGCGGGTACTCTTACTCACCCATTCCTACTCGCCTGAGCACAGCCCTCCGCAGCGGCGCTGGACCCAGATCATCCGTTCGTTCCGTCAGCGGGGCTGGGATGTCGACGTCGTAGCTCCCGTAGCGCACGCACCCCACGGCCGGCGCACACTGCCCAAGACAGAAGCGGGCCGCGCCTTCCGCCGTGATACCGGCGTTTACGGGGAACAGATTCGACGGGTCCCCTACCTCTGGCACCGCACCACCCGGCTGGGACGCCTGGCGGATCATCTTTTTTCAGCAGCCTGCAGCGTTCCGGCTGCGCTTCTGGGCCCCAAACCGGACGCGGTGATTGTCACCGTCCCCAGCCTGCCGATCCTTGGTGCCGGCTATCTCGCTGCCCGGCTGCTGCGCACACCGCTGGTTGTGGACATGCGGGACGCCTGGCCGGACATTGCCCGCGACGCGCGGCTGGTTCCGGGCAGCGCAAAGGGGGTTGCCGAGCGCATCATCATGGGAATCCAGGACCGGGCCGCCCTTGTTGTCACTGTGACCTACGGATTCGCGCAGACGCTCAGGGACCGCGGGCTGGGCAACGTGGCTACAGTCAGCAACGGTGTTGACGTGTCAGTCCGCGAGCTGCTGATGCCGCCGCCGGAGCAGTCGGAATTCCTCAACGTGCTTTACCTCGGCAACCACGGCGAGAGCCAGCGCCTGGACATCGTGATCCGTGCAGCCGCACTGGCCCGGGACTGCGTGCGGCTGAACCTGGTGGGACACGGCGTGCAGCGCCGGGAACTGATAGCCCTCGCCAGGGAACTGGACGCCCCGGTGGTGTTCCACGATCCGGCCGTGGGCGCCGAGGTGATGGAACACTACCGGCACGCGGATACCTGCGTGGTGTCGCTGCGGGATGACTGGAAGTCCTTTGAAACCACCATTCCGTCCAAGACCTATGAAGTCCTCGCGGTCGGCCGGCATGTGACCGGGATAGTGCTGGGCGAGGCCCGCAAGATCATCGAAGAATCCGGAGCCGGTGACGTGGTGTCCGCCCACCCCGAAAAGGTTGCCGAGCTGTGGCGCGAACTCGCGGCTGACCGGTCCAGGCTGCTGACCGGAACGGCCGGACGGGACTGGGTTCATGACAATGCCAATGTGGATGCCCTGGCTGACGCCTACGCCGAACTGCTGACCACCCTGGTGGACGGGGTTTCCACCCCGTGAACCGTCTCGGCACACTCGTGCGCAATCTGCGGCTGGCCGGCGGAACCGCCGTCGAACACCTGGGCGACGATCCGGTGGTCCTGGCGCTCCAAATCTCCCGCCGTCTTCCTCCCCGCGTACTGCGCCCGCTGCTGGACACGGCAGCCCGCGTCCCCGGACGGGGTACCCTGGCCTCCCTGGACGCCCTGCTCCGCGGGGACAAGCAAAGGCTGGAAGCCAACCTCCGTGCCTGCGGGCAGAGCGGCGCCCGCGACGGCCAGCGCCTGCGGATGGCGGATTTGGCCACGGCTGCCGGACTGCCTGACCTTGCTGCCGAGCTCCTGAAAGACGTCCCGCCGGCTGCCGGAGGCCGCCGGGGAACCGCGGCCCGGCTGAACTGGTACAACGGCAACACCCGCGAAGCGGTCAGCGCCCTGGACGGGGGATCCCGCCGGGAACTCGCCCAGCAGCGCCGCCTCGCGGCCGAAGCACGGGTATTCGCCGGCTGGCAGCCAAAGCTTGTGCCGCTACCGGGGTATGAGCCGGAGCCCCGGACGGTGCTCCATGTCCTGACCAATTCGCTGCCGCACACCCAGAGCGGTTATGCGCAGCGGACGCACTCCATCCTCAAAGCCCAGCTGGAGCTGGGCTGGAACGTCCATGCCGTGACCCGGTTGGGCTATCCCGTGCCGGTGGGCAAGCTGGGCGCCGGGGATACGGACGTGATCGACGGCGTGGTGTACCACCGGCTGCTCCCGTCCCGGATGCCTTTCGGCATGGACCGCCGGCTGCAGCGCCAAGCCGAAGACATGCTTGCACTGGCCCGGGCACTCCGGCCCGCCGTGCTGCACACCACCACGCACTTCACCAACGGTCTGGTCACCGCCGCCGTGGCGGAAGCCCTCGGTATTCCATGGGTGTACGAGGTCCGCGGTCAGTTGGCTGACACCTGGGCATCCACCCGGTCCGAGGAGGCCCGGAGCAGCCAGCGGTACCTAGACTTCAAAGCCGCCGAGGCCCGGATCATGAACCGCGCTTCGCTGGTGCCCACTCTGGGCACGGTGATGGCCGAGGAGATTACCGCAGCCGGAGTGGACCCGGCCAAGATTGTGCTCCTGCCCAACGCGGTGGGGGAGTTTTACTTGAAAGCTCCGCTGGCGCCGCGTGAAGCGCGCGTAAAGCTCGGGCTGCCCGCGGACACCGAGATTATTGGAACCGTGAGCAGTCTGGTTGACTATGAAGGCCTGGACGACCTGCTGCGGGCCTTCGCCGTGCTTGCACCGAAGTATCCGCTTTTGACCTGCCTCATCGCCGGCGACGGCGTGGCGGCACCCGGATTGAAGGCGCTCGCCGCTGAGCTGGGGATAGACCGCAGGGTAGTTTTCCCGGGCCGTGTATCCCGTCAGGACGCACATTTGTATCATCAGGCACTCGACATATTTGTGGTGCCCCGGAAGGATCTGAACGTGACACGAGCGGTTACCCCGCTGAAACCCGTGGAAGCCATGGCCTGCTGCACCCCCGTGGTTGCCAGCAGCCTGCCTGCGCTCCGGGAATTGGTGAACGACGGCGGCAACGGCACCCTGGTGCCCGCAGGAGACCCCGCGGCCCTGGCAGCAGCGCTCGGCCATCTGCTGGCCGATGCCGATCTGCGCACCCGGATGGGTGTCAACGGGCGCCGGCACGTTCTGGCCACCCGGACCTGGCATGCCAACGCGGAGCTCTGCGTGGAGAAGTACGGCTCTCTGACGGTAGCGTCCTGATGGCCGGCATCAAGGCGGATCCCCAGTCCGGCTCGCAGGCGGATTCCCCGTCCGAAGTCCAGGTGAAACCGTTGTCCGTGGATGTCCGGGGACTGCAGCGCGTGGGCGCGCGCCCGGGTTTTGTGGACTACGTTGTCCAGGTTTGGAATTACCGCGAGTTTATTTTCTATGACGCCAAGTCACGGGTGCAGAGCGGAAACCGCCGGGATCGGCTGGGCAGCATCTGGCTGATCCTGAACCCGGTGCTGAACGGGCTGACCTACTTCCTGATTTTCGGGCTGCTGCTGGGCACCGGGGGAGGCATTGAGAACTTCATCGGTTACCTCGTGATCGGCATCTTCCTCTTCCAGTACAGCTCGCGCGCCATCACCAACGGCGGCCGGTCCATCCAGCAGAACCGGGCCGTCATCCAGGCCTTTTCCTTTCCCCGGGCCACCCTGCCCATTGCCGTAAACCTGCGCGAGCTGCTCGCCAACATTCCGGTGTTCATCGTGATGGTGCTCATTGTCCTGGTGATCCCGCCCACCGAGGAGATCTCCTGGCTGGGACTGCTGATCATTCCGGCCCTGCTGCTGCAGAGCATCTTCAACCTGGGGGTTGGGCTGATCCTGGCCCGGGTGATCTCCAAGGTGAATGACGTGGTGCACCTCCTGAGCTTCGCCCTGCGGGCCTGGATGTACGCTTCAGCAGTCTTTTACTCCTACGAACGGTTCATCGACCAGCCGGTCCTGCTCGAAATCATTCAACTGAACCCGCTGTTCAATGTCCTGGACATCGTCCGTGACGTGCTGCTTTACAACACAGTGCCGGACTGGCAGTCCTGGGCCGTCCTCAGCTGCTGGGCACTTGGCGCGCTTGCCATTGGTTCCGTCTACTTCTGGCGGGCGGAGGAAACCTATGGACGCGGTTAAGGACCTGGAATATCTCCGCGAGGACCCATGCATCGTCATCGATGAAGTGAGCATGCGCTACCGTGTGCCGTCCAGCGAAGCACCGGCCGCGGATGACACGTCCAGCGGCACCGCACGACTTCTGCGACGCGTGATGGCAAAACCCAACCTGGTCACCGTCAACGCGCTGAACCCCATGTCACTGGTGGCCGTCCGCGGCGAATCAATTGGCATTGTGGGCCGCAACGGGTCCGGCAAAAGCACCCTCATGAAACTCATCAGCGGGCAGGTCAAACCCACTAAAGGGGCCGTCTACGCCGTGAGCACCCCGGTCATGCTGGGCGTCAACGCTGCGCTGGTTCCCGAACTCCCCGGCGACCACAACGTGGTGCTGGGCTGCCTGGCCATGGGAATGTCCAAGGCGCAGATCGCGGAGAAGTTTGATGAAATTGTCGAACTCTCCGGACTGGAAAAGGCCATTCACCTGCCGATGCGCTCCTACTCTTCCGGGATGGCGTCCAGGCTCCGCTTTGCCATCGCCGCCAGCATCGATCCGGAAATCCTCCTCATCGATGAGGCATTGAACACCGGTGACGCGCAGTTCGCCGACCGCAGTAAAAAGCGGATGGATGAACTGCGCGGCAAGGCCGGCTGCGTCTTCCTGGTCAGCCACAGCCTGGATACCATCCTGGAAATGTGCACCCGCGTCGTCTGGATCGACAAAGGGGACCTGCTGATGGACGGCGAGCCCAAGGCAGTCGTCAATGCCTACAAAGACTTCACCCGGCACCTCTCCAAAGGCAACAACATCAGTGCCGCGAAAATCCGGACAGACGCTATGGAATCCCTGACGGTCACCCGCGTGATGGAGCGTTCCACCGGCCGCCGCAGCATGAGGACCCACTAGATGGGCCTGCTTGCCGATGTCCGCACCGGACTCTGGCACCTGCGCGCCGGCGGTCCCGCCCAGGTACAGGAATGGAAAATACGGAGCCGGGCAGAACGTAGCTTCGCGGATCCCGCCAACGCCCGCGGAGTGGAAGCCGGGTGGATAGGCCGCGGTTCAGCACGCCGGTTATCCATCCCCGCGGCCTCGCTGCCCACGCCGGCGCCGCGCAGGAGCGACCTTACGGTCGGTGTCATTTTGGACGAATTCTCCGCCATGGCTTTTGCCCATGAGTGGAACACCGTGGCTTTGGATCCGGCATCCTGGCAGCAGCAGATGACAGTTACAGCGGTGGACCTGGTTTTCATCGAATCGGCCTGGGCCGGCAACAACCGGCTCTGGCGCGGGAAACTCGCCGGTCCGTCCGGTCCTGCTCCCGAACTCGTGGAACTGCTCCAGTGGAGCCGCCAAAACGGCATCCCCACGGTCTTTTGGAACAAGGAAGATCCGCCCCACTACGAGGATTTCCTGCCTGCAGCAGCACTTTTTGACCATGTCTTCACCTCCGACGTACGCCGGGTCCCCTTCTACCGGCAGGACCTCGGCCACGGGAACATTGCTGTGCTTCCCTTTGCCGCGCAGCCGGCCATCCACAACCCGGTGCGTCCCCGGCACGGCCGACACTCCCGGGACATAGCCTTCGCTGGCATGTACTTTGCGCACAAGTATCCGGAGCGCCGCGACCAGATGGACCTGCTCCTGGGCGGGGCCATGGACGCGTCGGCAAAACTTGGCACCGGGCTGGAGATCTTTTCCCGCAAGCTCGGCGGGGACACCAACTATCAGTTCCCGGCACCCCTGGACACCCGGGTGGTGGGTTCCCTGAGTTACCCGCAGATGCTCTCCGCCTACAAGGCGTACAAAGTGTTCCTCAACGTGAACTCCGTGGTGGATTCACCCAGCATGTGTGCCCGGCGTATTTTCGAAATCAGTGCAGCCGGCACCCCCGTGATCAGTACGCCCAGCGCGGCCGTGGAGCAGTTCTTCGCTCCCACGGAGGTTCCGGTGGCATCCACCCGGGAGGAAGCTGCCGCACTGAGCCGTGGCCTGGCCTCCAACCCGGAGTACAACGACAGGACCGTGCACCTTGCCCAGCGCCGCATCTGGGAGCAGCACACCTATGCACACCGCGCGGAAGCCGTTCTGGCGGCCGCGCTGCCGGACCGTATCCGCCCCCTGAGCCGGCCCAGCGTCTCGGCGCTGGTGCCCACCATCCGCCCGCACCAACTGGACAGCCTGTTCGCCACCATCGCCCGCCAACGGAACGTCGACGTGGAACTGGTGCTCCTGACCCACGGATTCGAACTGGAACCGGGGCGGCTCGAACAGCTGCAGGCTGCACACGGACTGGCCAAGGTGCGGCTGCTGACGGCCGGCCGCGACGTTTCTTTGGGGGAGTGCCTGAACAGGTGCGCCGCTGCCGCCACCGGAGAGGTGGTGGCCAAAATGGACGACGACGACCACTACGGCCCGAATTATCTCAGCGACCAGCTCCACGCCCTGCACTATTCGGGTGCGGACATCGTGGGTAAACAGGCGCATTACATGCACCTGCGCACCTCCAACGCCACAGTGCTCCGGTTCGGACACCGGGAGCACCGGTACACGGACTTCGTCATGGGTCCCACCCTTGTGGCCCGCAGGAGCCTGGTCCTGGAGCTGCCCTTCCCCGAGCTGGGGCTGGGGGAGGACACCGGTTTCCTTCGGCAGGCTGCAGCAGCCGGCAAGCGCATCTACTCAGCAGACCGTTTCAATTACTTTCAGGTCCGGGAAGCAACCGGACACACATGGCAGGTGGAGGACGCCGCACTGCTGGCGTCCGGAGACCTGAAATTTTATGGGGGACCACATGAACACACAGACATATAACGCCGGCGAGGCTGCGACGGAGATCTCTACCGTCGCCGTCGTCGGGCTGGGCTACATTGGGCTGCCCACCGCCGCCATCCTGGCTGGCAAGGGACTGCACGTGATCGGTGTGGACGTGAATCCCTACACTGTCGAGGCCGTCAACGAAGGCCGGGTGCCGTTCATCGAACCCGATCTGGGAGTCCATGTGGCCGGTGCGGTGAGCCAGGGGCATCTCACGGCGCAGGGGAGCGTGCCGGAAGCAGACGCCTACATCGTAGCCGTGCCCACGCCGTTCCAGGATGACAAGACTGCTGACCTGGTCTATGTGGAGCAGGCCGCCCGCAATATTGCCGCCCGGATCCGTCCCGGCAACCTGGTCATCCTCGAGTCCACATCGCCTCCCGGCACCACCCGCCGGATGGCGGACGTTATCCTGGCGCTGCGCCCCGACCTCTCCGCTGAGGCCAACGGCGGTAAGGACGCCGTACTGTTTGCCCACTGCCCGGAACGTGTGCTGCCCGGAAAGATCATGATTGAGCTGGTCACCAATGACCGCATTATCGGCGGGCTGACGCCGGAAGCGGCCACCGCCGCCGCCGGCCTGTACAGCACGTTCTGTCAGGGACGCATCCACCTCACCGACGCGGCCACCGCTGAAATGGCCAAACTGGTGGAGAACGCCTACCGGGACGTGAACATTGCATTCGCCAACGAGCTCTCTGTCATCAGCAGCAACCTCGGCATCGACGTGTGGAACCTGATTGAGCTGGCGAACCACCACCCGCGGGTGAACATCCTCCAGCCCGGCCCCGGCGTGGGCGGCCATTGCATTGCCGTGGATCCGTGGTTCATTGTTTCCGCGGATCCGGAGAATTCCCGCCTGATCCGCACCGCCCGCGAGGTGAACGATGCCAAGCCCGGACACGTCATTGCCGAGGTGCTGACAGCGGTGGAAGGGATCGAGACTCCCGTGATCGCAGCCCTGGGGCTGGCCTTCAAGGCGAACATTGATGACACCCGTGAATCACCCGCAGTGGAAATTGTCCGCCGGCTGGCACTGGAAAACCCCCAGGCACAGATTCTGGTGGGACGGTCCTTCCTTGGAGCCACCCTTCCCGATGAGCTGGCCCCGCTGCCGAACGTCGTGTCGACGGTGACCGATGAAGCGATTGCTGCCGCTGACGCCGTTGTCCTCCTGGTGGACCACGACACCTTCCGGGAAATCCGCCCCGAGCAGCTGGCCGGGAAGGCTGTCATCGATACCAGGGGATTCTGGCGCACCACGGCATGAACCGACTCGCCAAACGGTTCGCCTCCGCCGGGGCAGATCTGCATCCGGCGCTGAAGGCCCGGATTCGCCGCACCGTTGGGCGCAGCAGCCGGCCGGACCACGGGTTGCTGAGCGTAGTGGTGCCCATGTACAACGTGGCACCGTATCTGGAGCGCTGCCTGACCAGCCTGGTGAACCAGAGCTACGCCAATCTGGACATCATTGTGGTGGACGACGGCTCCACTGACGAATCCGTTGCCGTGGCCGCCGGATATGCCCGGTATGACCGGCGGATCCGCGTCCTGCAGTTGCCCCACGGTGGCAACGGGCTGGCGCGGAACACCGCGATTGTCGCTGCTCGCGGGGAGTTCCTCACCTTTGCCGACGCCGACGACGTCGTCCCCCCTGACGCCTACGCGCTGATGATGGGGACGCTGGCCCGGACGGGATCAGATTTCTGCGTGGGCTCGTACGGCAGGATCCGCGGCAGCAAAAGAACCCCCGTTCGCCTGGCCGAGGGCATCCATGCCCGGGAGCGGCTGCGGATCGCCGTGGCGGACCACCCGGCCGTTATTGACGACGTATTTCTCTGGAATAAGGTCTTCCGCAAGGAGTTCTGGGACAGGCAGGTGGGTGCCATGCCGGAGGGCATCCGCTATGAGGACCAGGAAACCACTGCACGGGCGTACCTACGGGCTGCATCCTTCGACGTCTTAGCCGAGAATGTCTACTGGTGGCGGATCCGGGAAGACGGCTCCTCCATCACTCAGGCCAAATACCTGCTTCAGGACCTCCGGGACCGCTTGTCCGTGGCCCGCGACGTCACGGCGCTGTTTGAAGCGGAAGCACCGCCGGCCGCGGCATCCCATTGGTACCGGCGGCTGCTGGGGTCTGACCTGATCCCATACATCGAGCAGGTACCGGATGTTCCCGAGGATTTTTGGCAGCTGCTCCGGGACGGTGTTGGCAGTATCTACAGTGCAGGACAGAAGCATCTTCAGGACGTGGATCCGCAGGCCCGGGTGCTGCTGCAGTTGACGGCGGAGGGCCGTCGGGAAGACATCAGGCGTGCCGTGGTGGACAGGATAAACAACGGCACCGCGAGCCCTCTCGTCTTCGATCAGGGCCGCATCTTCGCCGAGCCGCCCCTGCTGCGCGTTCTGGATACTCCCATCGACCGCGGGCTCCTGGAAGTCCGTCCCGAACACCTGGAACTGGTGGCGGCGCTGGAGCCGCCGGCTTCAGGGAAGAACTCGGCAAGAGACAACGACGGCCCCGCCACCCTGCATGGGTATGCCTACCTGCGGAACGTCGACCTGCGTAGTACGGCCGTTCAGGTTTCCGCTGGGATCCCGGGTTCCACGGGCTTCCAGCCGCTGGAACTTGAACCCCGCACGGACCCGGAGCTGGATATTTCCTCAGGGGACCGCAACTGCAGCTACGCGGATGCCGCCTTTAGTCTTCGGCTACAAATGCCGCTGCCGGCCGAGGTCGTTTTACGCGCTGAAGTGGACGGGCACCTCATTGAGCAGACGATTGCCGTGCCCTCGTCCATTCCTGTACACGCCGAAGAGCAGAGCAACCGAACCAACGGTCCGCATGTATCCGCTTTCGTGGCTGACTCTAACGACCCCAACGCCGACATCCTGGAACTGGTGCTGGCCAATGCCCCGGCCTCGGCCGCCTATGCGCTGGTGACGTCCCGTTTTCGGATTGCCGGCGACGTTCTTTCGCTGCCCGACGGCGGATTGAGAGTGCGGTTCCCGCTGGCCGCCACGCGCTGGGGAAGGGAGCTGCCGGCACCTCCGTCGGGGTCCTACACCCTGCGCTGGAACTCCGGAGGGGAAGCGGTCGGGCCGCGGGATCCGGCCGTACCGGTTTCCGCCGAAGCAGCCCGGGACTTTCAATCAGTATTGCTGCCGGCAGCCCGCGTGCGCGGGCTGAGGACTGCTGCGGGGTCCATGGCTGTGAGCATTTCTGCTCCGCTGGCCGGAAACGAGACCGGGACTTTCCACCAGTACCGGCTGCGGCGCGAAGTCTTTGATGCCTCCGCGGCTCGCGAACTGACTCCCGGGATCTTCTTTGAAAGTTTTGGCGGGAAAAGCTGCACCGACAGTCCGCGGGCCATTTCGGATTACCTTGCCGCCGCCGGTTTTGATGAACCCCTCTACTGGTCCGTGGTTGACCGTTCCGTTTCCGTGCCCGAGTATGCAGTGCCGCTGCTGCAGGGATCGGAGGAGTGGTACCGGAAACTCGCATCCACCCGGCGACTGGTCAACAACAACAACTTTCCCTGGTACTTCCGCAAGTCTCCGGGTCAGTTCTACCTGCAGACCTGGCACGGAACGCCGCTGAAGAAAATCGGGCTGGATGTGCCGCAGCGGGTGCTCTCGCTGTCCTACAGGGATCTTATGGCACGGGAAGCGCAGTGGTGGGACCTGCTCCTGGCGCAGAACGACTTCGCGGCAGCCGTCCTGCCGGCCGCCCTTGGCTACACGGGAGAAGTCCTCACCGCGGGGTACCCCCGCAACGATGCCCTGCAGCTTCCTGCCACCCGGGACCGGGTCCGCAGCCTGCTCGGCATTCCTGTGGACCAGAAAGTATTGCTCTACGCTCCCACCTGGCGCGACAGTGTGCGGGACGGGGACGGCAGGTCGGACTGGGTTGGATTCCTAGATGTTGAGGAAGCTGCCCGGCTGCTGGGGCCGGGGTGGACGTTCCTGATCCGCGGACATCACAACGTTGCCGGACAGCGCCAGATCGAGAATCACCCGGCCGCCATCGACGTGACGGACTACCCGGAGGTTAACGACCTCTATCTGGCCTCGGATGCCTTGGTGACGGACTATTCGTCGGCGATGTTCGACTACGCGGTGCTGAAGCAGCCTATTCTTCTGCTGGCGCCTGACTTGAACGAGTACAAACGCTCGCGGGGCCTGTATCTGGACCCTGCCGAACACCTACCCGGCGTCCCGGTGGTTAAAACGACGCCGGAGCTGGTCACTGCGCTGCGCCGCTCATCCACACGGGCGAATCCGTCATCGAGGGCATTTGCAGCCCTCGATGACGGAAAGGCAGCAGCGCGCGCTACTTCCTTCGCTTTCAGTTCCCGGACCCGGCTGGACTAACAGATTCCGGCTGGTTCAGGGCCTTGATGGCTTGGAAGACACGTTCCGAGTTGCCATCGTCCAAATAAGCGAAAGCCTGTTTGGTCCGGAGGGTGTATAACTCATGGCGCTCGAAGTTACGCTCTGCCAGATCCGCCAGATGATGCATCACTTCGTCCGGGCTGAGAGCAACCGGGCCAAGACCATCCCGATCGAATTCGAAGTACCCCTTCCGATAATTGTGCTTGCCGTTAAATATCTCTCCCCGGTCAAAGTGGAAATAGACCAGCGGAGACCCAATGAGCGCCAGGTCAAAGGCCACGGAAGAGTAGTCTGTCAACGCAACCCGCGACCTGGCGAAGATTTCCTGCACACTGCCGTCGGCGCGCCGGTGGACTCGAACGTAGTCGGGGAACTCTATTTCGCCAAAATCAGCAAAGGACGGATGCGGAAGATAAACGATTTCAAGATTGTTCCGATCGGCATACTCTTTCAACTCGGGACTCCGGAGCAGTCCGAACCAGTTGCGGGCATATTCTGACGCTTCGAGCACCGTTCGGCGCTCCTCACTCGTCGTCGCTAGGCCTGCCTTTGTCTTTAGTTCCTGACGCCACGTGGGTGTGACAAGCAAAACATTGCGCTTCGCGACAGGCATCGCCAGGGCCTTTTGCTGAAGCGCATCAAAGCGCGGCAGGCCCGTCAGGCAGGTCTCACGGTCAGTAAATTTGTACGGCGAGTTGTCGCCGGCAATAGATTCGTACTCCGGACGTGTTGAGGTCACGAACAGCGATATGGGCTTGGGGTTCACCCAGCGGGAAAGATCCTGAGTGATCACACCATGCTGAAGAAAGATAATTTTGGCGTCAGACATTGGGTAGCGCCCGCGACCAATCGGATATTGAACTTCTGCAGTCGCGTCGGAGGAAATAAGGTTAGTCGCGTTCAACACAAGCGCAATTGCCGCCCGGGAGCCGTATTCCACCAGTTTGAATCCCTCCGACTCAAGCCGGGCCCAATCGGAGGACGTCCGCTCCAAAAGGAACCATGCGTTAACCTCCGGATGCTTGGCCGCGATGTGGCGGTACAAATGTTCACCATTGTCGTCCGCTTGATCGACTCTATCCATAATGACCCAGGCGTCTTTGAACTTCGCGGCGTTGGCAGGGGACAGGGCCCATTCGACGGTTTTCTGGTCTGCCTGGTGACGCCGTTTACTTAAAGTGCTTTGCACCTTGCGTTTTGCGACGCGGCTGACCACGTTTCTCAGCGCGGCAGGTCTAGCCGCTCCGGAAACGATGCTCTCAATCCCCAACCGGTTGTCCAGTTTCTTTGCTATTGAACTGGCCGGGGCGAGCACACGTCGTCCGACCGCGCCCAGAACAGGAAGCTGGCCCTGCACCGGCTTCCGGATCGGGCCAAGTCTGCACTTTCCCTCGGCAGGAAGGGGACGCGTCCAGCCCGGCCGCTTGGGAGACTCAAACGGGACGAACTCGCCGTCCAGCCAGACCTCGATTGTGCCGTCCGTGGGTAGCCAGACAGAACGCGCCATGAAGAAATTCTGACCAAAATAGTTGTAGGCGACTGTCTTGGTCCGCGTCGGTTCGACCTCAGCGCCGTTCACCCGGAACCTCTCCGACGGTGCGGCGCCCGAGTACGTGTAGAGGATCTGAGCAGGTGATACGCCCGCCCCAGACCATTTGAAGACACGGGGAACGCTCAGGCCGTGCCCCTTATAACGCACGAGTAAGGCTTCTCGTGTGGTCCAGTCCAACGGGACAACGGCGAAATTGTCGATCGTCTCGCGGTCTATGTGGGCCACGACACGCATCAGAAGCGCCAAGAAGATCTCTTTTTGCTCGCGATTAATCCATGCAGTCTTGCTGTTCATGCTGCGATCCTCCGCAAAGTACCACTGGAGGTCATACAGCACCATGTTCTGGGCCCAGACCGGGACCGCGCCGAGGCGGCGTTTCAAACCTTCGAGGAGCCCCAAATATCCATATCTGAGGATGTCATCGTAGCGTTCGGGAACCTGCCAGCCGCTCTGTACTAACGAGGTGCCGTTTCCACGCTTGCGATAGAGGTATCTGGCGGAGGGAATCAGCCCGACAATTGGATCTTCAAGGGACCCCAAATAGCGTCCGATGAACTCGCCGTCCTCGAACGTAGGCTTCACCCTTTCATCGAAACGGAGGCACTCCGCTTCGAGGACGGAGCGCCTCAGGAAGATGGAGGCGCCGCCGAGCTGAATGTTGTTCGGTTCCTTGCGTAGATCCACGAGTCGCTCACCGAACATATACTTGCGCCGAAGCGGGTGGGTATCCGTCACACGCCGCTGGTTCTCGTTCCAGATCATCACGCGCGTGGTCAGCATCGCGGCACTATTGTGTGTATCGCGTTTAAGGAAGTTGGCCACGTTCCGGAAGTAGTCGGCTTGGAGGGCATCGTCAGGATCAGCAAAGGTTACCCATTCATTGCGAACCATATCGAGCCCGGTGTTACGTGCAGCCCCAGGGCCACCGTTGACCTGAGTGGTATGACGGATTACGCCCGGATACTTTTCCGCCCACCTTTTCACGATTTCGTAGGAGCCGTCCGGTGACTCGTCGTCGACGACGACGACGTCGAGGTCTTCGAAGGGAAAGGTCTGCCGCTCCAGGGATTGGAAAAAGGTATCCACATAGTCCTCTACGCCGTACAGCGCAACGACTACTGAAAAAAGCCCTTTGGTCATGTTGTAACTCACCTGAGATTAATAGTTCTGGAATTAGCTGTCATGAAGCTGGTCGGCCGGTTCGATCGAGATGGACATGCGTTGTCCTCTGCAGCAGAGCACCCGGAATCTGAGGTCTTCGAGAAGATCCGCACGCTCCGGGTGCAGTTCGCCAAGCAAATGGATTGCTTCGATGTAGTGCTGGGCCGCATCAGCCAACGCGCCAGTCATTTCCAGACTCCAAGCCAGCCATTTCTCGAGCTCCAGGGTCTGCTCCTGGGACATGTACTCGGTTCGCGCGGCGAGATTGTGGACACGGCGGTAGTTGAGCACGGCACCTGAGTAGTCTTTCAATCTCCTCAGACATGTCGCGTTTCCCATTACCGCTCTGATGTAGAAAACGTCCCGTCCCCCATAGTCCTTGTGCAGAACCTCCCACAGCGTGCGGTAAATCCTGCGGGCGGGCTTGAACTGTCCTGAGGCGAGCAGACAGTCGGCCTGAAGCAGACGCATATCCAGGTAATCCGGATCCTTGTCCCCGGCCCAAGTATTTAGGTCCTCCGCGCAGGAACGGTAGACGTCAGCAGCGGCTGAATGCTCATTTAGGCTGATGAGGCATGCAGCGGTCCGACGGCGTACCCGCAGAGACAGAGGCCTACTCATTGATCCGGCTTCCGTCAGCGGACGGAGGAGTGAAAGCGCATGGGAGTACTCTCCACGATGCTGCCTCACCCGTGCGAGGCCGTAGGCGGCCTTAAGAGCGAGCTCCGGCGGCATATCTTCGGCAGCGTCCAGGGCGTGGCGCAACGCCGTAAATTCATGCTCGGCCGCGTCGAAGTCGCCAGCAGCTGCCTTGGCCGCCGCAGCCTGATACTTGACGATGAATTCCAAGTCCGGAGCAACGCTTCGAAGAACAGCAGCTTCGGAAGCTAGCGAGTCAACCGACTTCAGACTCTCATGAACAAAACCTGACCGAGTGTTGACCTCCATGAGGATCAGATGTAGCCGGAGGAGGACTTCCCGCGCATCGCTGGATGGCTCGTCCCGTGTGAGAGCCTGCCGTACGAGAGTCCCGGCCTGCGATGCCTCGTCGCGGTCCAGCAGAACCCGAGCTTCATCGAAGACTGCCCAGAGGGTGCTGACTGCTGAGAGACCGAGCAGGAGTTGCGAATAGCGGCGGGCGCGGCGCACGGCTTCGAGCGCACCGGAATGCCCCGCTTGGACGAGAGCAGAGGCCAAAGCCCTGGAATCTAGAACGGCTATTAGTGTTCGTTCGCGGGAAGCCTCTGCCCGCAACCTCTCGAGCTT